>CAZAQY010000201.1:0-15951 GCA_964486845.1 uncultured Pirellulaceae bacterium | reverse complement strand
CCGCACAGAAACGCCCGGCGGACGCAACACGTATAGGCGTGAAACACCTCAACTTTCTACTCGGACACGATTTCTTTCCGCGCATACGCCGGCATAACGTCCCTCCTCGGCTCGCTTCAGCGTGCTACCGACAAACCGATGCCCAGTGTCCAGAATCTACCATTCGCCGCTCTCGCTGTCAATATCTCTGGGTGTCTGATTATGCGAGCGGGATCTCCCTGGCCGATTCGTTCACAGCCGGACCAACGGCGTGCGTCGTCGAAGCCGGCACGAGGATCGCAGACACTGCCGCGACGATGGAAATCAGCGGGAACTTCATTTCGTTGTCTCCTGAGACGATACGCGAGGCAGAGCAAGAGTGGAACTCTATGCTACTCGCTGGACCCTAACGAGCGATAGATACCGACACGATGTTGGAGATATTGAATTGTATGTATAGGTCAGTACAATCTCGTTTGTACATCGAACAGCGGGAATTGTGCCATGCCTACCAAACGGCTACTGGTCTCCTGGATCGGCCACGCCGACCTGACGGCGATGGCGAACGACCGGCCTGAGGCGGATCGGCAAAGAGTCCTGACAGCCTTGCACTCGCGTCTGAACCTGGATCTGCGAAAGGGACCGATCCGGACGCTGATCGAGGCAGAACGATTCGACCGCATCCATCTGCTCAGCAACTACCCGCCGTTTTTGGGGGACTGGTTTGCGGAGTGGCTCCCGGCGAAGGCGGTGATCCATCAGGTGGAGATCGTCGCGCCGACGGACTACGTCAGCGTCTTCCAGGTGGCCGACGCGACACTGGCGTCGATTCTCGAATCCTCGGATCGCAAAGACTCTGAGTTATGTATCCATCTCAGCCCTGGCACGCCGGCGATGACCGCCATCTGGGTCTTGCTTGGGAAAAGCCGGTATCCGGCCACGTTTTATCAGACGCACGAGGGGCGCAGTTGGAAGACAGAAATCCCCTTCGACCTAGCTTTCGACTTCGTCCCGGAACTGCTTCAGTCTCCCGATCTCAGTCTCCAGCATTTGGCGGCCCGCAGTCCACAGGAGATTGCGGGCTTTAACCAGGTTATTGGCAACAGCAAGGCGATTCGTTTGGCCGTCGGCAGGACGCAAAAGGCGGCGATTCGCGATGTCCCCGTGCTGATCCTGGGGGAAACGGGGACCGGCAAGGAACTCTTTGCACGCGCCATTCACGACGCCAGCCACCGCCGCACTGGGCCGTTTGTGGCCATCAACTGTGCCGCCATCCCCCAGGAACTGTTGGAGTCCGAACTGTTCGGGCACAAGAAAGGCGCTTTCACCGGTGCGTCGGCGGACCATGCCGGGGCGTTTGAGCAGGCCGATGGCGGAACCATCTTTTTGGATGAGATCGGCGAGTGTGCGCCCAGCATGCAATCCAAACTGCTCCGCGTCCTGCAACCGCCAGCGGGAACCGGACCCTGCCACCGTGTCTTTCGCCGGGTGGGCGAAACTCGGGACCGCACCAGTGACGTGCGCGTGATTGCCGCGACCAATCGGGACTTGCTCCAGGAGGTCGACTCGCACCGCTTTCGAGAAGATCTGTACTATCGACTTGCCGTGATCACGCTCCAGATTCCTCCGCTGAGAGAACGGAAGTCCGATACCCCGCTCCTGATCGAGGCCTTTCTGAGTCAGATCAACCGTGACTTTGCCGTCCAAGAGCCGGGATACCGTAACAAATCCATTTCTGCAGCCGCAAATGCCTTTGTGCGGCGATACGCCTGGCCGGGGAATGTCCGCCAGCTGTTCAACGCCCTGGTTCAGGCGGCGGCCATGAGCACAGGCGACTGCATCCAGCAGGCCGATTTGGAGGCAGCGGTCGGCGTTTCAGCACGCCCACGAAGCGATCCGCTGGACCGTCCGCTGGGTGACGGATTCAGCTTGGAAGATCACCTGAAGGAGATTCAGCGTCACTACTTACGTCGCGCGATGGAAGAGTCGGGCGGGGTCAAGACGAGGGCGGCGGACTTGCTCGGCATCCCGAACTACCAAACCCTGGATGCCCAGTTGAAACGTCTGGACGTGCGATGCCATCCGAATCCACGGCAACAAGGCGGCGCACGGGGCGACCGGCAGCACTTCCACTGCACTGTGGCTGCTCAAGGAGACCCATCGCCTTGCCCAGTGGCTGTTTCTGACGTTTACCGGCAAGTCCCACACGGATGTTCCGGCCTACCAAGAACCGACTTCGGAGCAGATCAGCGGCAAGTCGAAGTCGGAACTGAAGCAGGAGAAGACGGCCATCCTCCAGCGGCTTGCGGCCCAGGAAGCTCAACTGCAGAAGCTCCTGGAGGACTTGGCAACCGCCCGGCAGGAAGCGACTAGGGCGAAAACCACGGAGGCGGAACTTCGCACCCGCCTGCAGGCGGCTCAGGAGTCAGTCAACGTCCTCGACTTCAACGAGGCAGAGACTCGGCAACGGCTGATCGATACCCAGTTGGCATCGGCCGGCTGGGATGTTGGCCCAGGCCGGCAATCCACGCAGCAAGTCGGTAAGAGGTTCTGGTCTCCGGTCAACCTACCGAAAGTGGCGTCGGCTACATCGACTACCTGATGAATGACGATCCGGGCGACAGCCCCCTGGGACTGATCGAGGCCAAGCGAACCGCCGTAAACCCCGAGCTGGGCCGCACGCAGGCCAAGTGCTACGCCGACGGCATCGAGAAGGAGCGTGGCCAGCGGCCCGTCATCTTCTACAGCAACGGCTTCGACACCTGGATCTGGGACGACGCCGGCCGCTGGACTCCCCGCAAGCTGTACGGCTTCTACTCCAAGGACAGCCTGCAGCACCTGGTCCGCCAGCGCAGTGAGCGCCAGGATTTGACCAAGATCGTCCCCAGCCCGGAGATCGCCGGCCGCCTGTATCAGATCCGAGCGGTCACCGAAGTCCTGGAACGGTTCCAGAACCGCCGCCGCAAAGCCCTCATCGTCCAGTCCACCGGCACCGGAAAAACCCGTGTGGCGATCTCGTTTTCCGAAGCCCTGATCCGAGCCGGCTGGGTCAAACGGATCCTGTTCCTGTGCGACCGCCGCGAACTCCGTAAGCAGGCTCACAACGCTTTCAAAGCCTTCCTGCCCGACGAGCCCCGCGTCTACGTCACGTCGCAAACCTACAAAGAACGCGAACACCGCATCTATCTGGCCACCTACCCGGCCATGATGAAGTGCTACGAGACGTTCGACGTGGGGTTCTTTGACTTGATCATCGCCGACGAATCGCACCGCAGCATCTACAACCGCTATCGCGACCTGCTGTATTACTTTGACTCCCAGCAAGTCGGCTTGACGGCGACCCCGCGCAAGGACCTGATTTCCCACAATACCTATCGCCTGTTTGACTGCGAGGACAACGATCCCACGTCGTTCTACAGCTACGAAGACGCCATCAACGACGTGCCAGCCTGGCTGGTCCCATTCGAAGTGCATACCTACACGACGCCGTTTCTGCGCCGCGGCGTCAAGTACACGGAAATGACGCCCGACCAACGCCGGCAACTGGAGGAAGACGAAACCGAACCGGAGGCGATCCAGTACGAGCAGCGCGAAGTCGACAAGCACGTGTTCAACAAGGACACGAACCGCCACATCCTGCGAAACCTGATGGAACAGGGCATCACGATTGAGGGCGGCAGCCGCCTGGGCAAGACGATCATTTTCGCCCGCAACCACAATCATGCCGTCCTGTTGCAGCAGTTGTTCGACGAGATGTACCCGCAGTACGGCGGCATGGTCGAGGTCATCGGCCCCAAGCCGACCGACGTGATCGGCGACCCGGCGTGTGGCACGGGCGGCTTCCTGGCCGCCGCTGCGGAACATGTCCTTCGCACCAACACGTCGAAGGCCGGCATCATCCAGCGCGAGGACGACGAGGGCAACAAAACCACGATTTACACGGGCGACAAGCTCAACCCCGACCAGCGCCGGCACCTGCAGGAGGCCATGTTCTTCGGCTTCGATTTCGACGTGACGATGCTCCGCATCGCGTCCATGAACCTGATCCTGCACGGGCTGGACGATCCGAACATCCACTACTGCGACAGCCTGTCGAACGCCATGCCCGAGCGGTTCCCCAAGCTGGCTCAGAACTATTTCGACGTAATCTTGGCCAACTCGCCGTTCAAAGGCAGCCTGGACTTCAGCGACGTACACACGTCGCTGACCGGCAAGCTGAAAACGAAGAAGACCGAACTGCTGTTCTTGGTGCTCATGCTGCGGATGCTCAAGACGGGCGGGCGGTGTGCCGTGATCGTGCCGGACGGCGTGCTGTTCGGTTCCTCGACCGCCCACCGCAGCCTGAGGCAGATGCTGGTGGACGACAACCAGTTGGAGGCCGTGATCTCGCTGCCCGCCGGCGTGTTCAAGCCCTACGCGGGCGTCTCGACCGCCGTGTTGGTCTTTGCCCGGGGCGGCCGGACCGACAACGTGTTTTACTACGACGTGGAACGTGACGGTTTCAGCCTGGACGACAAGCGGACCCCGCTGCCGGAAAAGGACAAGCACGGACGGCCCAACAACGACCTGCCGGACGTCGTCGAGCGGTGGCGGCAGTGGGACTGCGGGCGAGGCAAGAAACACTTCGCGGATCGCAAGGCCCAGGCCTTCTTCGTCCCCCGCGACGACATCGCCGCCCAGGAGTACGACCTGTCCATCGGCCGCTACAAGGAGCACGTGTACGAGGAGCCCAAGCACGACCCGCCCCAAGTCATTTTGGACCGCCTGAAGGACCTGGAAAAGGAAATCGCCGCCGACATCCGAACCCTGGAAAAAATGCTCGGCTGAGATTTGTGGCCAAGCGGCAAATGTTCAAGTCCTATTTCACCGAAGGAATGGGGGCAGAAAAACTGGTGGCAGAAAGATCGAGGGCACGGGGACGCCATAGGAACATATTTCTGCCATCAGTTTTTCTGCCATCAAGTCCGATCGAGGCACAAGCACGAAAGCCTGTTGTCAATGTCCAACGAACTTGGCCTGAACCGCCCCGAAGGTCGTCCGTCGCCGTTCGAGCGCATCCGCCGCACCAGCGACGCGGGCGTGGTCGAACCGGTGGACTACGCCATTTTCCAGAACCACGGCTACATGGGCTTGTACGGCGGGCTCGACATGCGGGGCATCCATCGCCGCAAGCGGCTCAAGAAAAGCCAGCAGATCCTCGACCACATGGGCAGCACCGAACTGGCCGCCAACCTGTTCCGCGCGACGCAGACCGAGGAAAAACTCCGCCGCGAGCAGATCCGGGGCAAGGACCGCGCCAACCAAACCCACCGCGAAGTGGGTGCCAAGGTGCGGCAAACGATCCGGGAACTGGGCGGCACCATGCCCGAAGACCTGCCCGCCGCCGAGAGCATCAAGAAGATTGAAGCCCAAAAACGCAAGAAACTGAAAAAGCGGGAACCGTGCGACGGCACGTGACCGGAGGATGGTTTGACCGCCAGCGCTCCTGAGACGGCCGAGTGTCAAGAGACAACGCGGGAAGGCCGGGCGGTTGGCGCCGAACCTGCGTCCGAAGCCACGACACGCGTATCGGCACCGAAATCTGCACGCCGGAGGGAACTTTGGGATGAACCGTTGGTCAGCAGTCAGACTCGGTGAATTAGCCGATGGCGTAGACTACGGCCTTACTGCCTCCGCCACCGTTGACGAAGTGGGTCCGAAGTTCCTGCGCATCACGGACATCCAAGACGGAAACGTCGATTGGGATACTGTTCCGTACTGTTCCTGCGACACCAACGACCTGGGCCGTTACGCTCTTGCGCGAGGCGATATCCTCTTCGCGCGAACTGGCGCCACGACGGGCAAGAGTTACCTGATCCGTGAATATCCGCCAAACACGGTGTTTGCCTCTTACTTGATTCGAATCCGGCCGAACGTCCGGGTAGATCCGCGGTATCTTGCCTATTTCTTCGACACTCCTGACTATTGGAACCAAGTTTCCCTGTGCGCTCAAGGCGCCGGGCAACCTGGCATTAACGCATCGAAGCTAAAGGAGCTGAGCCTTCCCCTTCCGCCGCTCGCCGAGCAAAAGCGGATTGCTGCGATCCTCGACCAGGCCGACGCCATCCGCCGCAAACGGCGAAACGCGATCGAGGCCGCTGCTGACTTGCCCTTGGCGATTTTTCTTGATATGTTCGGCGATCCTTCGGCGAATCGTGAACGATGGCCTGTCGTGCCGATGGGCCAGCTTTTTGCGAGCCCTCCGAACTACGGCACCATGCAGCAGCCATTCAGCCACCCGAGCGGCTGGCTTGATCTTCGGGTTGCTAACATTCAGGAGGGAGTTCTTGACCTGTCTGACAGAAAGTACGTCGAACTGGAACCGACGATGATCTCCAGGCACGAAGTACGGGATGGGGATTTGCTACTTGCCCGGGCAATTGGCTCGAAAGAGCATCTCGGCAAGTGCATTGTTGCCCGTCCAGGACTCGAACGTTGGGCGTTTGACTCGCACCTGATGCGAATACGGCTTGACGCGGAGCGAGGGACGCCTGAGTTCGTCCAAGCTTTCCTGGCATCACCAGGAGGACGGCACGAGTTCTTGAGACACACGCGCCGATCTGCCGTCCAGTTCAATGTGAACACCAAGGAGATGGCGCAGGTGGAGCTTCCTCTGCCGCCGATTGAACTACAACAGGAGTTTGTCCGGACGCTCACTCGGATGCGCTCCATGCAAGACATTATGTCGTCCGCGCTGGCCAAAGCAGACCGCCTGTACCGCTCGTTGATCAGCCGAGCCTTTCTTGGAACCTTGTGATGCGAATCAACTCTGCCGGCAGTCTCCACCCTGCCCCTGGATCTTATGACATCACCGTGGCGCCCACGCTGTGAAAAAGGATGTGCGAAGTCATGATCACCAGCATCTCCGTCAAGAACTTCAAGGGCATCCGCGATCGGGTTGAAGTGACGTTCAAGCCGATCACGTTGCTGTTTGGGGCAAACAGTGCCGGCAAGAGCACGATCGTCCAGGCGTTGCACTACGCTCGGGAAGTCCTGCGGAATCACAACCTGGACGCGGACCGCACGGCCGCTGGCGGCGAGGGCGTGCGTCTGGGCGGGTTCCGCCAGTTCATCCACAACCACGAGCTGCGCCGGCCGCTGGTCTTGAAAATCGGGTTTCAGTTCTCTTCGGCTTTCAGCTTCGCCGACTATCACGAAGCGTCCGAGGACGACTGGAGCGACGAATTTCCGTTTCTGGAGATCTCGCCCGAAACGGGGGCGGTCGAGCTGACCATTCGCTGGTACAGCCAGTTGGGCGGGCCTTTTGTGACCGAATACCGGCTGGAGTTGGATGGCGTCTACGCCGGCCGGATCGAGTGCAATCCGGAACGCAAGGACGTGCGGATTGCGGAGTTGAACCAGGAGCATCCCTTGTTTCTGACGCCGGGAAGAAACGCAGAAAATCCCGATGACTTGAACGACATGGCGATTTGGAGCCTCGGCAACCGACTGCCAATCGCCCTGGCGGACGCGGCCGACGCACTGCCGAAGACAGGAAGGCCCTTGTCGTTCGCCGTAGATTCCTCGGAGCGTCTTCGACTCCGCGACGACGCCGACCAGACGCGCCTCGAAGGGATCTTCAGCAAGATCTTCTTGGCTCCCCTGGAGAACCTCGTCTGGGATTTGGGGCGTTTTCGATTCTTGGGGGCGATGCGAGCCCTTCCGCCTTCAGGCTGGCAAGACGCGACGGAGAACGACGCGAATTGGGCCGACGGCGCCGCGGCTTGGCGGCAGTTGCTCACGGGGGACGAAGCGTTTATCGACAAGATCAACGAGTGGCTGGCGGGCACGGACAAACTGGATGCGGGATACCGCGTCCGGCGAAGGAAGGTCGCGCTGATGGATCACGCCAGTCCGCTGTGGCTGGCCCTCGCATCCGGCCGCGCGTTCGACGAGGTCGAGGACCTCGAACGGCAACTGAGAGACTTGCCCGCGGCGACAAGCATCGCCCTGGTGGATCAAAGACGGGGCGGGCTAGAGGTAGCCCCGCACGACGTCGGAATCGGCGTCACACAACTGGTCCCCATCTTGGTAGCATGTTTGGATCGAATCGCTGGTACAGAATTGGCCCGAACCGTCGCGATCGATACGCCAGAGCTGCACCTCCACCCGATGCAGGTGGCGGCACTTGGCGATCTCTTCGTTGACGCCGCGTTGGGCGAGAACCCGCACGCAGTGATTTTGGAGACCCACAGCGAGCACCTGATTCTCCGTATCCTGCGGCGTATCAGGCAAACGCACCGGGGACAACCCCACGACAACGTCGAGGTGCGCCCGGAGCATGTCGCCGCCATCTACGTCGAATCCGGCGAGGGACACACGACGGCTTTCGAGATCGGCATCGGGGACGACGGGGAGTTTCTGCAGCCTTGGCCGGACAAGTTCTTTGACCAGGACTACGAGGAGAGGTACGGCTGATGCTCACCGAGTACGCGCTGACTCCGCACCTGTTCGACGACCGGCACAACGCGGTCGATCCGCAATGGCTGGACCGTCTCCGGCGTTTCGGCGAGCGGCTCGTGCCGGCCAATCCCAAACGCGCGAGCAACACGGTGGTGTCCGATCTGTGCGACGGCGCTTGGTTCTCGGCGGAAATCGTCTCGTTGATCCGCCAACTGGAAGATCGTAAGGACGCCGCCCCTTCCGTCGCGATCCCTGCCCTCGACCTGTTGAAGGCACTGCGTCCTCGCTTGGAACGTCATCTGGTCAAACGTCCGTTCTCCGGCGGTTCTTGGCCGATGGACGAGCAAGGCTGGGTCGACGAAGCGGTCGCCTCGGGCCAGACATCCGGGATGCCAATCCACCGCATCGTCGCGTCGTTTCGCCTGGGCGGCGGCCCACATTGGACGAACTTGGCGATGACCGAGTCGGAAGACTTCTGGGAGACCGTGCCGGTGATCGAGACCCCGCGAGCGGATCTGCCGGAACAACTTCAACTGCTTCGCCGCATGTCCACGTTCTACAACTTCCTGGCCTTCGCGAGCCCGCATCTGAGCGCCGCGGGCAGCGGCGAAGACCTGACGTTTGCCCTCAGCCTCGCCAAGGCCGCCTTTCAGCGTCCGCCGGGCTTTGACATGCCGGCGCGGATCGATTTGCACGCCGAGGCCGAGAAAGACCCGGAACAGCAGGCCAACGCGATCCTGCAGCGTGTCAAAGGCGAGTTGGGACCGGCCACGGACAGGATCCGGCTTTTCTTGTGGACGGAAATCAAGGAACGAATCTTGCTGTTCGGGAAATCCGACGGCACCAACAAGCCCCCCAGCGTCATTTGGGCCGTGTCGACCACGCACGTCGTGCGTCCAGACACCGACAACCCAGACCGCGTTCGCCATACTTTCTGCGTCCTACCGCGCCTGCAGACATCCCGCTTAGCCAGCGATTTCTACAGCAACACCGGGAGACGGTTGTGCGCAGCAAGTCCCTTCCAGCAAAGCTAACCGTTCTGGCCGAGTCTTCGTAGGAAGCAATCCTCTTCGCGGATATCCAGCGGGAAATACTTTCCGTTGAAAGTCCGGGGGCTTGTTACGGGCCAGGGTTGCAGCGCAAAGGGGGCAAGCCGGTTGACAGGGGCAGCTCTGGCGACAAGACTCATCTTTGTCGCGGCGGCCAGCGTGCGGTTCCGGTGGTCACGGCAGAAGGGTCGGACCCGTCAATCATCACACTCTCGGAGAAGGAGACAGCCATGCGACAAGTGCATCAGACCGGCAATGGTCGGCGAACCTTTTTGAAACGCGCGGGGGCGGTGGCGCTGGCTCCGTGGGCGTTTCGGATCGTCCCGGCGTCGGCACGGGGCGCCGACGGCGCGACGGCGCCGAGCGACCGGATCTCGCTGGGATTGATCGGCGTGGGCATGGTGGGCCAGGGGCACCTGCGCGGGTTCCTCAGCGCGGCGGACGTCCAGGTGGTCGCCGTGTGCGACGTCGACCGGTGGCGGCGGGACAGCGCCCAGGCCACAACGGAGCAGGCCTATGCCGAGCGGCGGACCAGCGGCACTTATCAAGGATGCGCCACCTACACGGATCTCCGCGACTTGCTGGCCCGCGACGACATCGACGCGGTCTTCATCGCCACGGGCGACCGCTGGCACGGCGTCGCTACGGTGATGGCCGCCAAGGCGGGAAAGGATATCTATGTCGAAAAGCCGATCTCGCTGACGATCGCCGAGGCGCGGGCCATGGTCCAGGCCGTGCGGCGTTACGACCGCGTCTGCCAGTGCGGTCTGCAGCAGCGGTCGACTCGGGAGTTCCGTCTCGCCTGCCAGTTGGTGCGGGACGGGGCGCTGGGCACGCTCCAGGCGGTCTACGTGACCGGACCGGGCACGAGTGCGGAGGTCAACCTACCGGCCGAGCCGGTCCCCGACGGCCTGGATTGGGACTTGTGGCTCGGGCCGTCCCCGTGGCGGCCGTTCAATCACCGCTTCGTCTACCTGGGCAAGCCGCTGAACGTCGTCCCCTGGGACTTCTGCCGCGACTTTGGCGGAGGAAACTTGACCAGCGGCACGGTCCACGCGTTCGATGTGGTCCAATGGGGACTGGGCATGGACCACGCCGGGCCGGTCGAGGTGAGTCCGCCCGCCGCCGGGAGCTATCCCGATCTGACGTTCAAGTACCCTGACGGCCTGCTCGTACAAGTCGTGCCGGGCCGGCTGAACCGCACGCGGCAGGCGATTCCCAAGGGCTGGGACGAGAGCACGCCGCTGCAGGTGTTCGGCGCGCTGTTCGTGGGCGAGCGGGGTTGGATCCACGTGGGCCGCGGAGGTTTCCTGCAGTCGTACCCCGCGGAGGTGATCAAGTACTATCCGGCAGGCTACGAGCCGATCATCGCGGGCGAGAGCCACCATCGCAACTGGTTCGACGCAATCCGCACCCGCGGCCGCCCAGCGTGCGACGTGGCGGTGGGCTGCCAATCCACGATCGTCTCTCACTTGGGCTGCCTCGCCTACTGGACCGGCCGGACCTTGAAGTGGGACCCGGCCGCCGACCAGTTCCTGGGCGACGACGAAGCCAACCGCCTGCGGTCGCGGGCGCTGCGCGAACCGTGGCGAGTGTAGGGCTTGGAACCGCTAAAACCGAAATCGGAGACCTTCGGTCGGAGGTTTCGGCGGGGTCGGAGACCCGCGCCGAACGGCGATTTCTCGCTGGCAAGCGGGAAACTTGCCCCATTTCTGAGTTTTACAGCGATTTTCCCACGTCGGTGCGGTAGGCCGAAATCGCCGGGAAGAAGCCGAACAGAATCGCCAGCAGGAGAATCGCAGGAATCAGGAGGGCTTCGCTCAACTCGATGTCCCAGAAACCGATGGCGACGCCCGTTTGAGCGGCGATCAGGGGCGCGGCCAGCGCGTTCAGCGCGTGCGCGATCAGCCAGCCGGCCAGTCCGCCGCCCAACGACAGGAGCACGGATTCCAGCAAGATGATGGTCATGACCGTGTCGCGGCCGGCGCCGAGAGCGCGCATCACCGCGATCTCGTGCCGCCGCTCACTCATCGAGTTGTAGATGCTCACCAGGATGCTGATCCCGGACACGACGCAGATCATGGCCGTCAGCACCAACAGCACCGTCTGGATCGGGCGCACGATGGCTTCAAAAAGGTTGTAGATCTCCAGCACGGGCAGAACGGCTTGCGCTTCGCGGCCCTCGTTGATCGTGTTCTGCAGACCGGGCGTGACCGCGGTGTCGACCGTCTTGATCAAAATCGCCGTGACCTCGCGCTGGTTCATGGGAATCGGCGTGGACGGCGCGTGGTCGTGCGCGTGGTCATGAGCATGATCTTCATGAGCATGATCTGCGTGGCCGTGTTCTTCGTGTGCCGCTTCCGGGCTGGCGGCCTTGGCCGGGTCCTTGGGACTTGGCGAGTGCCCCTCCTGTTCCGGCTTCGCGTGTTCGTGCGACTCACCTTCGTGCTGGTGTTCGTCCGCGTGTCCGGCTTCGCCAGAATGCTCCTCGGCCGCCGCATGCCCGTCGTGGGTCTCGTCCTCGGCGTGCTCGTCCACCGGTTTGGCGTGGTCCGCCATCAGGTAGAAGCCTTCCATATTGACGAACACGGCGCGGTCATGGGGTGTGCCGGAGCGTTTCAGAATGCCGACGACGGTAAAGCCCTGGGCGTGAACGTGTCCCTCCGGGTCGCCGTGCGCGGGATGGATTTCGTCGCCCAGCGTCAAGCCCATTTCCCGGGCCGCCACGGCGCCCAGCACCGCCTCGAAGTAGCCGTGCTCGTCGCTTTTGTGCTGGAAGTTGCGTCCGGCGGCGAACTCGAACTTGCGGTCCATGTCGGGGCCGAAGCGGAGTTCGTCCAGAAGGGCCGGTGTCGTGCCGACCAGCCGGAACTCTTCGACGTAGTCGCCCAAGCACACGGGAATCGCCAGAGCGACGGAGCGGCCGAACCGGCCGTCGCGCTTCAAGTCGATGCGGCCGGGGGCCGCCTCTTCCCGCTGCCGCTGCTCGGCGGTGAGAAACTCCAGGTAGTATTCGTAGGGGATGTTTTCGACCGGCTGGCTCAAGTAGTAGACCGTGTTCAGCGTCAGTTGCAGCTTGCCGCCTTTGGCCCCCACGATCATGTTGTAGCCCAGGCTCGCGTTGCTGCGGAAGGACTCGGACACGACGCCGTGAATGGACAGCACGGCGACCACGAGCATGACGCCCAGGCCCATCGACAGCGCGGTCAAGCACGAGGCCAGCAGCCGCTGCCGAATACTGCGCCAAGCGATCCCAAACAGACTCATGAGCGGTTCCTCTTTCGCAGGTTGGGACTCCGTCCCGACCAGGTCGGCCTGCTGTGGTCGGGACGGGGTCCCAACCCACCTTGGTCTACACTCGATTGATTTCCTCCAGCCGATCCACACGGTCGAACTGGGCGGCCACTTCTGTCGAGTGCGTCACCATCAGCAAGCCGATGCCCTCTTCGCGGCAGGTCTCGCGGATCAGCGCGACGATCTGGTCCTGATGCGCGTGATCGACGTTCGCGGTCGGTTCATCGGCCAGGATCAGGGCGGGGCGATTGGCCAGCGCCCGGGCCACCGCGACCCGCTGCTGTTCGCCGACGGACAGCGCCGCGGGTTTGTGGCTCGCGCGGGCGGCCAGTCCGACGCGTTCCAAGAGCATCCTGGCTCGCGACGGGTCCTTGCGGTTGCGGGCGAAGGTCATCCCCAGCAGTACGTTCTCCAGGGCCGTGAAGCCGGGCAGCAGGTTGAAGGCCTGGAAGACGTAGCCGATCTTGGCGGCGCGAAACCGGTCGCGGCCGGCTTCGGACAAGTTGGCGATGTCCGTGCCGTCGACGCGGATCGAGCCGGCATCGGCACGGCGGATGCCGGCGATCACGTGCAGCATCGTCGTCTTGCCGCAGCCGCTGGCGCCGACGAGCACCATTTGTTCATTCCGCTGGAGTTGAAAACGGGGAATGTCCAGGATGGACAAGGTTTCCCCATTCGGCTCGAGAAACGACTTTTTGACGTTTTCCAGATCTAGCAACACGGTGGTATCGCCCCAATGTGTGCCCAATCCCTCACGGTACGCCTCACGCGGACGCCGTTGCTCGCGTCCGTTCCAGGCTCAGCTGGCGCAACGCCCGCTGCACCTGTTCCCGTTCTCGCGAGCGGAAACGCTGGAACGGCTCGGCCATCGCGTCTTCGCAGATCCCCAGGCAGGCCAGTGCGCACTTGACGCCCTTCACAAACGCCGAGGAATGCTTGCCGATCGTGTACAGCAAGTTGCCCAACCGTTCGACCTGCTGCTGCAGTTCGGCGAGCCGCTCGCGATCGGCTTGCGCGGCCGCTTCATAGACGCCGACGAACAACCGCGGCAACAGATTCGCTCCGCCGCACACCCCGCCATGACCGCCCAACGCGAGCGATTCGGCCAACAGCCGCTCCGGTCCCATCAGCAAGGCCGCGCCGGGAAACGCCTGAATCACCCCGGCTGCCCCGCGAAAATAGCCCAGATCGCCCGAACTGTCTTTCAAGCCGACGATGTTCGGCAGGGCCAGCGCCTGCCGCAGCGTGTCCAACTCGAACTTGATCTTCGTGTGGCTGGGCATGTTGTACAGGAACACGGGCAGCGGCATCTCGACGACGATGTGTTCCAGGTATTCCAGCAGTTCCGGCTGGCCGGCAGGGAAGTAGTAGGGCGCGGCCAGCACGACGCCCGCCGCTCCTTCGTCCGCCGCGATTCCCGCCAGGTTGACCGATTCCACAAAGGCGGTGTCCGTGACGCCGACCAGGACGGGCACTCGTCCGTCTACCTGGCCGCACACGCGCTCGATCAACTCGCAACGCAGCCGGTAACTCAGGCTGGGCCCCTCGCCGGTCGTGCCCAAAATGAACAAACCGTGAACGCCGCCGGCCAGAATATGTTCCACCAGCCGCTCCAGGCCGGCCAGATCCAGCGTGTCGCGGTCCTTCAACGGAGTCACCATCGGCGGAACGATGCCGCACAACGGACGGGGGAGAGGAGGGTTGGACATAGGGAAGAAAGCTCGCCTTTCCGGGAACGTAGAAGTCCGAACTCCGCCGCTGCATTCCTCGCATCTGTCAGACGTTCACACAGTACGTTTCCCAGCCCGAATTAGTTCGGAGAATTCGGCCACTGGCCGTCCACCAGGTCGCGCAACACCAGTTTCGCCGGGTCCACGGCCACGTGCTTGACCCGCTGCCGCTTCCAGGTGTACGTGATCTGCACCGATCCATCCTTGGCCTGCATCACGGCGGGATAGGAGTACTCGCCCGGTTCGCGTTCCAACACCAAGGCGCCCTGCCATTTCTGGCCGTCGGCGGACACGGCGACGTTCAAGGGACTACGGCCCCTAGGGGTATGATTGTAGACCAGCAGGTGCCGGCCATCGGCCAGGGTGACGGCATCCAAACCGGAGTTCGGATTGGGAAGTTCGGTCAGGCTCACGGGGCTCCACGTCGCGCCTTGGTCACGCGACACGGTCTCCCAGATTTTGCCTTGGCGGCTGCGGCCGACGGATCGCACAACGCCGTCCGATTGCAGCAGCAGGGCCGGCTGAATCGCGCCGATCTGGGCCGGGTCGTTGATCGGCTCGGTCTTGGACCAAGTCTTGCCCACATCCTCGGTCCACTCGAAATGCACTCGCCAGCCGGCGTGCTCGGTGCTGGAGCCGCACAGGATTCTGCCGCCCGCCAGTTGAACGGGCTTGTTCTTGATCGGTCCGAGGATGCCGTCCGGCAAGCGGCGTGCGGCGGACCAGGTCTGGCCGGCATCGTCGCTGGTCTTCAGCACGCCCCACCACGTGCTCGGACTCGGCCCGACCTTGTAGAACAGCATCAGCGGCCCGCCCTTCGGCTGGAACAAGACCGGGTTCCAGCACGGATGTCGCAACTCGGGCGATTCGACCCCGTTGGCGACTTCGACCGGCGCGGTCCATTTCTGACCGACGTAGCGGGAGAACCAGATGCCCACGTCAGGGTGCTTTTCCCGCGTGCCGCCGAACCAGGCGGCCACGAGCGTTCCGTCCGTCGCCTGGGCGATCGTCGACGCGTGACACTGCGGGAACGGCGCCGTCTCGTAGATGAACTCGTCCCGCACGATGCCCTCCCGGAACGGTTCGGCCGCAGCCAACGGACCCGCGAGCATGATGGCCCAACATGTGACGAACCAAGCAGTACGCATCGGATTTCTCCCCTTGCCGGCACAACCGAAAGTCCCGAACCAGCTTGCCGCCCAATCCGCACAGGCAGGCAACGGCTGCAACATGAGTGTGAATTGCAAGGGGGACGTTGTCAAGTTGTTGGCAGCGGGTGACACGGTTCACGGGTCACCGGGATGTGCGATGTAGCGATCATATTTGGGATGGAGACGCGGGTGAGACGCGACAGGTCGGGCACGCGTGCGGTGGTGCCTCGTTGCTCGGGCAACGTCTGGCGTGGTAGTACCCCTTCTCGCCTCAGAAACGTGAATTTTGTTTTCCATTTTGTCGGT
>CAZAQY010000200.1:0-16005 GCA_964486845.1 uncultured Pirellulaceae bacterium | reverse complement strand
GCCACCACCCACAGTGTGTATTTCTTGGCTCCCGCACGCTTGCGGAAAGGACACGAAACAAAGCAGCAGGAGCAGGAAGCCGAAGACCCAGCACCGCAGCAGGATCTTGGCCAGGATTTCGAAAGACTCATGGGTGGAGTCGGTCATGGTGGTGGTCCTTCATTGCGGAGCGTACCTCGTTGTATTGTGACAAACCAATGCGCCATCGTCGCAAGGTCATACACAACGTTTGGCACGGTGAGTTTGTCCGGGTAGATTTTTGGTTTGGGAAAAGTTGACCAGTGGGCCTTGAGCCACTCTATCATCTCCTCCGCTCTTGCATCCCATTGTGAAAGCTCTTCGGTGACGACGGTCTCGATTTCCAACTCCTTTAGATACGGAATTATCGCCTGCCATTCGGGGCCATCCCGGAAAAGGACCGCTTCCGGGCGGCAGCCGGGTCTGGGATGTGCACACTGAATGGTTCCGGCCAGCAGGTGTGCTATTCCTTCCAGGTCTGGTGGCCGCTCGTCGATGGACTCCAACAGTATCGAGCCGTCCTGGTGATGTACTACCAAGCCGAGCCAGAGGCCGCACTCGTCATCCACGATATCAAGCAGCGGGCAGAAAGCGACCTCCAATGCGAACGGCTCCTGCGGCAACAGGAGCAGGGTGCGTTTCAAGTGAGCCCACCGCTTTCCAAGTTTTGGCCGAGCCTTTCCTTTAGTCACCACAATCTCCCCGCAAACCGGAGCGTCTCAACTACTTCTCCAACGGCGGTTTCTCGAATCCTACAGCCTCGGCCAGGGACCGGGCGATTCTGCCCGCAAGCGTCATCGCACGTTTGCGGGCCTTGGCTCCCTCCCCAGCTGCGCACAACGAACTCGTGATGAGCCCCCAGGCATGAACCGACAATGTGATGTCCCGCTGCGTCCTTCCCATCTCTTCCAGTTGTGGCCGGAGCGTTTTCGTGCGGACCACATACGTCTCGTTCAGAATCAACTGTAGCTCCTCGTCGGTCAGATGGATCGCCACGGTGGACATCGGATCGAAGGCTGCCGGGGTTCCTTGCCGGGCCGATGGGTAACCGACCTTCAACAGGTCGTCCGTCCAGTGCATCAGGTCCAGCGCCGCATCGAGGGCGGTATGCATCTTCTCCGGGAACGGACGTTTCAACATGTCCTGGATCGTTTTTTCATCCAGTGCCTTCCCCGCCGCACGCTGTGGCCGTGTATCCTGCGTGAATTCCACCACCGCCTCGGCGAAGCGGGTCGCCATGTTGTGTATAAAGGCGTAGACAGCATGGATGGGATCGAGGCCCTCCTGGATGAGCATCGGGATGTCCTTGATCCCGCCCGGCAGCAGTTCACCAGGACGCCGCTGCGGTTCTTCGGTTGGCAGGCTGTCGGCTCTCGACGCCAGTTTTCGGTGTAATCGACTTGCGTACCTTCCCATCAGTTCACTCGTCCTCCTCCGAATCGCCGCCCCGGTCTGCGGGGATGTACGGGATTAGCCCCTTCTCGAACGCCTGCACCTGGAGTTCCCGTGGGGCAGCCCGGATGTCGATGATGAAGCCGTTGACCTCCAACAACCAGACCCTCGGATTATCGTCCATCTTGCTGGGCAGCGTCCACTTGGGATCAAGCTGATGAATCCTGAACATCGTGCGGATTTCCTTCAGCTTCGCAGCCCCGGTGCTTTCCGCTATGCCGAATGCTTTGTCGATGGAATAGAGTTTCAGGTGCGGGGTCTGGCTTGGATCGTGAAGAAAGTTGGCCCAGCCAATCGTGCGGATGATGCCCACGGCCCAGGTTTCCAGCTTGCCTCGAAGGAGCGGTGATGGTCGTTTGCGGGCCAACGCCGCAGCTAACTTGCGGCAGAGGTCGGCGTATTCCCCATTCAGGTACTCCGTACAGAACGCATCCGTCAATTCGATGATGATGTTCATGACGGCCTTCGGGTCCGTCAGCCCACCATTGGCTGCCGGCTTTTTCTTCGGGACCTTCTTCTTGGCGACGGGCGGTGCCGAGCCTTCGGGGAGGGACGTGATGATTCCGTAGGTTTCCTTGGCCCGCTTGAAATCTGCGTTCAGCGATCTGCGAATACCGGGGCCAAAGGTGATTCGGTACGTGGACAGCAGCCCGTCGTAGATGATCCGCCCGTTGATCGGCAGCAGGACGCCCTTGACCAAGACCGGCAGGTACGGGCCTACCACTTCCTCAAACGGGCTGGCCAGCGCCAACACCCCGTAGGCTTTCATCGGGGCCTTGGCTGCCAGGAACACGGCGTACTGCTTGAGGTAGCGGAAAACGTAGAAGTCGCCGATGACGGCGTGTTTCCAAGCGGCAACGATAGCCAGTTCGTCGGCGGGCAGTTGGGCCGGGTTCTCTTGCACGAACTGGTCGATCAGTTCCGGCTGGGCGTGAAGTGCATCCCGGACCTTCAGTCGGACCTCCGGTGGCAACGACGTGAACTGTTCCGGGTCGGCGAACTCCCCCGGCACGACGTTCAGCTTGCCATTGGCATACGAGCACAACGCTGCGTACAGTTTGTAGAACAGCTTCCCCTCCCGAAAGGGTAGGTGCGTAGGCGGCAATTCCAGGTCCGGGATCGGTTGCCTCGGCGATTCCAACACGTCCTTTACAGCGGACACGAAGGCCGGTGCCACTGGAATGCCTTGGGCCGTCAGAGCTTCTGCGGCACTCGTGGGGGACGCATCGGGATGTTCGGTAAGAAAGTCCCGGATCGCTTGTGACTTGCTGACGGGGGCATCGTTCTCTGGCATGATTTGTAGCCTCAAGCAAGTTTCGGTATCGGGGCTGAACTCACTTCCAACGTGAGGCGACCACCGGAAATGGTACATTTGTAGTCCACGGCGATCTTGCGAAGGCCGGGGAACAGCTTTTCCCGTCGTTCGACGATCATGTCCATCATTTCGACCGCCACGCCCACATCCTCGGCATTTCCGCCCTTGGGCACGAAGCTGTCGATCAGGTCTTTCTCGATCAGCGGCTGTTTGTTGGGCGGAAACATCGACTTGTTCCACGCAGCGACGGTGAGCATGATAGTCGCCTCGGCCCGCTGTGGCGTCTTGCCATGTTGCTTTAGCAGCGGCTCGGCAAGTTGCAGAATTACGGCTGACATCCGGGCCTCGCCTTCCGGTGTGGGGCTTTCGCTCCTCACCCCCAGTGCCGCCAGCCGCTTCCATCGTTCTTCGGCTTCACTCGCCATGAAAAATGCTCCTGTTACTCTTCATCCATGCGGCAGGCTGCCCTTCACATCCGGGATGCCCGCTAGGACAATCGCATCGAATTGGTGGTGATGGTACGCCTGGAACACGAATTCGTTCCAGTGATGGACACCCAGGCCGTATTTCAGCAAGTCGTGCAGCCGATGGTCTTCACCCACGTCTTTTAGTTGCAGCATGGCCCGGTTCAGGTAGGCCGTCCAATCGGACTTGCTGGCCTGGGTCAGGACGTAAGGCGTGGTGATGGTCACATGGTACTCGACCAGATCGGCCAGCGGCGGGCAGAGTCGCACGTACCACAGTTCGCCGGGCTTGCCCCGGTAACCGCTGGTGCAGAGTGCGTCGAAATCCCTGCCCGTCACCAATTCCCGTAGCCGGACCCGCCCCCCTTGGGTGCCGCTGTGCTCGTAGATGCCCATGCGGGATTCTTGGAAAAGCCGGATAGCCTCGACCACGCCAGCGTTCAGGCCCAAGCTGTCGCTCACATCCAGGAGGCACGTCCCGATGGTTTCCAGGCCGTCGCCGAACCGGAAATCGAAGAACGCCCAGGTCGTGAAGTAGCTGGCTGTCAATGGGCTCATGGGCGGGCCGCTGGGCATGTACTCGTCCTCGGCTGCGGCGATCACGTCGTAGTAGGGCTCCAGTTCCGGCAGGACCGAGACGCATTCCGAGAATACGGACGTGATGTTCTGGACCGAGATGTAGATCGCATGCAGCGGGTCGTGGCCGTCTTTGACGAGCGTTCCCACGTCCCGCACGTCCTTCGGAATGGGAACGGTTTTGGCGCTCCGCCGAAACTGGCCGCTCCACTTGGCGAAGCGGCGAGCGAGCTTCTTGCTGATTGGCCCCATGCAGACCTCCGTGCGGGATAACTACTGGTTTTCCGACATGGATTGGGAAACGACATTGAGTGCGACCCGGCCCTCGGACACCCGCAGGTCATAATCCAGCACGAACCTGCGGAGATTCGGAAACAGTTTTTTGCGCCGATCTTCAACGATTTCCAACGCCTGGAGGATCGTTCCGACCTGCTCGGCATCTCCGTCCGGGGGCACCAGGGTGTCGATGATCTCTTTTTCCATCGCCGCCTGTCGCTCCACCGGAGACATCGACTTGTTCCAGGCGGCGATTGTGAGTTGTATGATGAAATCCACTTCCTTGGGGTTGGAAACGTCGCCGTCGAGCAATGGGTCCACCAGATCCAGAATGACTTCTGACATCTTGGGCTCGCCGCCGAATACGACGACACGGCCTCGGCCTGCGGGAATCGGTCGTCTCTTGCTCTTGTTCTTCTTCGACATGGGCTACGTTCCTCTTCGTGGGCGTCGTTCTCCATGCGCCTTCACTCTTCGGCCCCGCTCCCCTGCTTTCCCTTCCACCACGGGCAGAATGGGCAGTCGCCGCCGACCGGAAAGTCCTCTCCTTCTTCGTGCGGGCAGCCCATATTCCCGTCACTCATGCCCACGTCTCTGACACCGTGCTTCTTGAAAAACCTGTCGATTTGTTCCTGGACTTTCGGATTGGTCGTGACATCGCTCGCCATCCACCGCCTGAGAATCGGCTCTGCTCCCTCTTCGGTGATGACCCCAGCCACAATCTTCTTCGTCGTCTTGTCGTCAGGGCCGTAGTAGGCAACTGTGCCGATGGGGAACTGGGGCGACTCTGCGTCATCTTCATCATCGTCGCCGAAGTCTTGAACCACTTCAGATAACCAATGGGTGTAGTCCTCGACGAATTGGTAGTTGGCATCATCGTCCCCGATGAAAAGCACGGCCAAGGGCACTGGAACCACCTCTTTACCTCGCCGGGCCTCACATACGATACCTTGCTTCCGATCCAGCGGCGGATTGGCAAATCCAAGAACCGTAACCTTACCGCTCTGGCTGGGGCCACTGTCTGATGTAGGCCAATAGTCGGCCTTGAAGGGAAAAGAAAGGTGGGTTGTCAGGTAGTCAAGGAACTGTCGCTGAGTCTGTTCGTCGGCTTTGGGCAGGGCATCATCCGTCGTCAGCCCGAATATCATTCTGATGCGGTCGTCCGGGTCGTCCGGCGAAAGTGGGCGTGTAACGATGTTCGTCGGCTGCTCCATGACAACAGACGTTTCGACACTGGCCGACTCCAACTGATCTTCATCTGCCCAGTACTTGAACGGCTTCACGTCGTCCCGCTGGCATCGCTCGAAGAAGACCGGGTGGGCCTGATCGAGCGTTGGCTTTGTCCACCGGATGCCGTAGGCAATGGGCGTCAACCACGCAATCCGTTTGACCTTCCCGACCCAGCCACCTAAAGGGATATCTGGGTATTCGCCGTGGACGACCCCCGCCTTCACACGCACCAATTCGCCTTTGGCGAAGGCCGCTTGGGAGACGTGTTTTCCTTCACGTTTCCCAAGCCAGGGGCGGAGGTGGCGAAGCTCGTCGTTCACCGCATCCAGGTCGAACTTGTCGGGATCAAAATCATCGCCGACCCAAGCCAAAGCCTCGTCGCGTTCCTCGTCTTCGGGGTCGTAGATCTTCTCCAGGAGATCGGCGTAGCCCCAGGGACCGCCGCAATCTTCGGGTGGGCACGGATGCTCACCCTTCACGCATCGTGGGTAGCGCACGCCCGGTTCGGCGGGGAGCGTTTTTTCAACGTCAATGACGTGCTCCCAGTTGTCCCCGAAATCGTAGTCGTAGCGGAAGCGGGTATGGCCTTCGTCCACCACGTCGCTGAGCCGGACAGAGCGGGAATCGTAGTCGGCTTCGCTGCCCCGCTTGGGATTGCCGAACTCCTCGCCTTCAACCACGAAGGCGTACATGTGCATGTCTTCCCAGCCCATCGTGGCCTGTATGATTTCGTGAAGATCGTGCAGGGAACAATCGTCGATTTGCACTCGCCGCCAAATCAGCGGTTCGGTGTGCCGAAGGCTGATCTTGATTTGGTAAATCGGCAGCGTCGGATCGAGTTCCTTCTGTTTTGCGGGTTTCCTTGGCATTGTCCATCCTCCTTGTTCGTCTACATGACCCCCAGAATCCAGCCTTCCAGTTCGGCGACTTTTCGTTCCCTGCCGGTCATCGGCGGATCGAAGTACATCTCGTCCAGCTTCCTTCCCGAATCCATTTCCTTCAGCCAGCGGGCGATGGCGTAGGCGTCGTGCTGGTCCACCGTGCGGCCTTCCGCAGGATACCGTCTCCGCAGCATCGGGGGAAGACCTCGGCGATCACCGATCTTCCTTGTCGCACCGCCCAGCCGTCAAAGGGCCAGAAATGCATTTTCTTTCCGACCGCCTGCCGGATGCGGCAGGGCCACGGTATCCCAGCGTGCGTCGATTTTGCCACCTGCCCCTGCACGTCGAACTGGAAGTTGCTCTTGGCCGAGGATGTCCGAATAGTCGATGCCGATGAGTTTCTGAAAGCTCATGACGCCCAGCCCTGTTGGCGTCTCACTCCAGCAACTCATAGAAAACGACCCCGCCGCCCTTGTCCGTCTTGTCCTTCAGTTTGCCGCCAAGGGCCTTCATGTGGGGCGTTTTCCCGTGGGCGTCGAATGCGTCCTTGTTGGCCCACTGTTCGTAAAACATGAAGTGGGTCGGGTCGGTCTTCGACTGGTGCAGGTTGTAGCACAGACAGCCGGGTTCCTTCCGAGTCGGCCCGACCAGCGACATGAGGGCTTCCTTCACCGCCTCCACTTGGTCCGGCTTGGCCTTTACAATGGCCGTCAGGATCACGGCGTCCTTCGGAACCTCGGCCCCTTGCACTGTCGTCTCGCCACGCAAGACGGACAAGCCCGCCAAGGCTGTTCCACTCGCCAACAACGTGCGTCGGTTGATCTTCATTGTCGTTCGCTCCCATAGCTGAAAGTTGTTTGAGTTCCGGTCGGGCTGAGCATAATCCAAGGTACGACGAGCCGCAAGCGTCAGACTCAGTCATCGACCACCTCGATGACCCGCCCCACGCCCATCCTGACGAAGCCGTCGCCAAAGACCTTTTTCATCTTGGCGACTGCCTTCTCAC
This sequence comes from uncultured Pirellulaceae bacterium, assembly GCA_964486845.1. Taxonomy (GTDB): domain Bacteria; phylum Planctomycetota; class Planctomycetia; order Pirellulales; family Pirellulaceae; genus Anammoximicrobium. The sequence continues at coordinate 8,787 of CAZAQY010000200.1, read as the reverse complement.
CAGAGCAGTGTGTCGGGCCGACTTTCTGGACGCCCAGACCTTTCAGGTCATCGACCACCCGCTGCAAGTCTTCATCCGAGTGGTTCAACAAGTGCATGCCTCCCAGGACCATGAAGATTTCTCGGCCAAGGTGCTCTTTCGCCTTCTTGGCGATGGCGACCACGCCCGGATGTGAGCAGCCGGTGATGATGACCAGACCCTTTTTCGTGTCCAGGACCAGGGCTTGCTCGATGATCTTGTCGCCCAGGGGGCCGACGACATGCACCCCCTTGCAGATTTCGACCGGCTTGGTCACCACCGACACGCTGACGGCATGGGCCTTGGCGTCCCGCATGAAGGGCTCAGGCGTGGCAGCCGGAAGGTAGACGCCGGTGCGCTCGTTCGTTTTCAGAAACGAAAGAAGCCCACCGGTGTGGTCCCCGTGGTTGTGCGAAATCACAACCAACTCAACATCCGCTGGGCGCAGCTTCATTTTCTCGAAGTTGGCCAGGAGCAGGTCGCCCTTGGCACCTGTGTCGAACAGGATGGTCTTTTCCGTCCCGGAAATCAGGCAGGCAAAGCCCCAGTCCGAGCCACATGCCTTGTCGGAAACGTAATTGTCGTACAGCACACGGATAGTTTTCGGCGATTCGGCGGCGAAGCTGGAGGACCACGTAGCCAGCACCACAGCCCATCCGAACACAACGGCGATTTTCTTGCTCACGGTCGGTCCTCCTGGCTACGTTCTCCCCGTAAGGCCCAAGATCCGGCTCGCCACCTCGTCGGCGGGCACTTCTGCCGTTTGCGCCGGATCGTGGCGGACACGGAATCCAAGCAATATCCAGCCCCGTCAAATCACGGTATAGCGCACAAGAATCGGTGGCTTACCTGACGGCTTGTCCGGTTCACCCACCGAGTTCCGCCACCAAATCAGCCCGTCGCCGTTCGATGGCTTTCAAGCGGGTCTTGATCTTCCTGGCTTCTTTGTCGAGGTCTGCCAACTCCTTCTGAAGCTTCTTCTTGTGTAGATGACCCGGCCCGCCCTTCTCCCTGACGAGGGCTTCAACTTCGTGCCGCAGCAGCCGAAACCACGGATTGCCGTGCATGTAGTTCTGCTGGAATTGCAGCTTGCCCGCCCGGATGGCAGCGATGATTTCTTGCTGAGTCAGACCGAACTCCTGCCGAGCAGACTTGTCGCTCAGCGTGGCCCTCTTACCGGTCCAAATGGAACTCATGATTCACCTGCCATCGTCTGGTTTGACCAACATCGTGCCCACAAGAAACGCCTACTCCAATTCGTCCGAGGCATCCACGATCTTGAGATCGAACTGAAATCCCTCGTGTGTCTGGATGAGTTCGGCCAACTGCTCAAACGTGAGGAAGATGCCGTCTATCACGACGCTGTCGTAAACCATCACGTCGGTCATGGGGAAGGGCAAAAGACGGAGGGCGGAGGACGGAAACAAACAACATTACGGGTTGAGCCAATCGGCGACACGGAGACCGGGAATGTTGACGAAATCCTGGACATTGTGGGTTACAAGCGTCAGGTCGTATACCAGCGCCGTGGCGGCGTTCAGCAGGTCGATCTCAGAAGCCGACAGTCCGTGATCGAGCAGATGCGCATCTAGCTCGCCAAATTTACGAGCCACTTCGGCGTTCACATCGACCACCGACACGAGCGGAAGCATGTCGAGCAGGCTCTGCATTCGAGCAGGAGACGCACGAGCCCGCAGAGTCCAAGTGTACAATTCGCCCAAACTGACTGCGGAGACGCTGAGTCGCCCGCCGTACTGGATGAACCGGTTGGCCACGGGATTGCGGCCTTTCAGGTAGGCAGAACAGATATCGGTGTCCAGGAGGAAGCTCATGGTTCAAGGTCCCTCCGACTCAGCTTGCGGCGTTGCCGATTCCATTCCACAAAGCTATCCAATTCGTCGGCGTCTTCAGCCCACCCGCCGAACGAACGCCGGATGCCCACGGGAGTCCGGGCGTAGTGCCGCAAGGCAGTTACGTCTTCCCGAGTGAGTTCCGGATGATCCCGCAACAGATCCTCGTCGCTTTGACCCCGCTGCAATTCAGCGACCAACATTTCGGCGGCCAAACGGGTTCCTCGTACAATCCGCTGGCCGGGCAAGACCGACGAATCAACGACCAGCCGATCTGCCCACTGTTCGACGCTCGGGATTCCACTGGGCTTGGACGCCGATTTGGATGCCATCGCCTGCTGGATCGTGACCGCCACCGTCTCCCCATCCGGCCAGCCTGGTTCCTGCTCCAACTCAATCGTCCTCCCGTGTATCACTCCGTACATCGTGGTCACCGTTCACCTCGCTTTCCAGTATCTTCCGACCTCCGCCCTCCGTCTTCCGCTCTTCAGAACAATCTTCCCTGCCGTGCCGCCTCTTCCAGCCCCTCCTTTTGGTTCAACAAGCCCTGCATCAGTTGTTTTTCCTTGTCACCGTCCGGGAGAATTTCGCTGATCGCCTGGGCCACCAGCCACAGGGAGTGGTTGTTCCCGTGGCCGCTGCGCCCAAGAAACTGCGCCATCCCGTCCGTGTCGCCCTTCTCACGAAAATCGCACATGCGGTGCAGTACGTCAATCAGGCTTGCCGATGCACTGCGGCGTGTTTTCCCACACGTTGCGGCCATACGAGGCGCTGACCGTTCCACGGTTGATGACCGTGAACGTCTCGCCGAATTTTTCATGCAGTTCCCGCCGCCACTGGTCGGTCAGGTTGGCAGGCGTGATGATGAGGATGCGCATCGCCAGCCCCCGGAACTTTAGTTCCTTGATCGTCACGCCCGCCATGATGGTCTTGCCAGCGCCAGGGTCGTCGGCGATCAGGAACCGGATGCGGGGCTGCGTGAGCAGGTGGGTGTAGACTGCATCCATCTGGTGGGGCAACGGATCGACCTGGGAGACCGAAACGGCGAAGTGGGGGTCGTACTGGAAGGCCAGCCGGATGCGGTGGGCTTCGGCGGCGAGTCGGAAATGGGTGGGATTGCCGTCCAGTGCGGCCAGCTTCCCGGCCCCGGCGACTTTCACGGTCCCGCCGAATTCTTCTGGGTTCAGCAGCTTGGTCCACAGTTTCTTGGTGAGCGTGCCAACCGCCTGGACTTCGACCCGCCGCCCACGGCTCTTGGCCGTCAGCACCCTCACCGGCTCAGTCCAATGCGGACCTTCCAGGATCGTGCCTTCGGTCAGCACGTCAGCGATCTCGGCAGCGTCCATTTCTGGTGCCTTCGGTTTCAATGTGGGCAATCTGGTCGCCAAGGCCGGAATTTTACCTCGTGCGGGTTGCGTCCACAACTAACCCGGCCACTCAAATGCAGCCCCGCTACGGAGTTAGATGGTGGGCCGGTGTGATTGCGTCCCAGCTCGCTGCGCCGGGCTGGGACGCCCCGCATTTTACCACGACGCCCGGACACGATTGGTCACGGGCTCTTGGGTTTTTTCCCAGTTCCGGCGACAAAAAGGCGCATGACCACCGTTCCCCAGCCCCGCACCGACCGAATCACCCGCTGGCTTCTGATCGCCATCGGCATCTACAGCTTCGCCCTGGTCAGCCTGCTGAACGCCGTCATCCTGGCCTCCGGCAAGGTCAACGAGCGGGCGATCATCCTGATGGCCGATGGCCTGATCCTGTTCTGGATCGTGACCGGCGGCTCGTTGATGCCCATGCTGCGGAAGCGGCTGGTGCCCCGGCTCGCCGCCATCCCGCTGGACTGGCGGCTCCGATTCGTGCTGCTCTGTACGGCGCTGGCGCTGTTGGAGGAAGTCATCACCACGACCATGACCAACTTGGCACCGCTGCTCGGCACGACGCCCGAAGAAGCCCACATTACGGCGTCCACCAATTACTTCAAGGTCGTCTGTTTCCACAGCGTCGTCGTGTTCGTGCCCATGTTCGTGGCCCGGGCGGCGATGCTGTCGTTCTGGAAGTTCACGCCCCTGAAAGTCCTGCTGTTGTTCGGCATCACCGGGTCGATGGCCGAGGCCAACGAATCACGCTGGAGCACTTCTCCGAAATCCACCGCCTCCACACCGACCCGCTGGTCATGAAGACGCTTTCGGCGGACGGCAAGGTGATGACGGAGGAGGCGACCCGGAAGCACCTCCAGCGGTGCAGCGACCATTGGGACCAGCACGGCTTCGGCCTGTGGGTGTTCCGGGACAGGGCGGACGGCCAGTCCATCGGTCGAGGTGGCCTGATGACGTACCAGATCGACGGCGAGAGTGTCGTCGGGCTCGCCTATGCCGTGCTGTCCGGGCACTGGAACCAGGGCTTCGCCACCGAAATGGCCGAGGCAAGTCTTCGGTTTGGCTTTGAGCAGCTTGGGCTGGGTGAAATCGGCTCATGGACGCTGCCGATCAACGGTGCCTCCCAGCGTGTCATGGCGAAACTGGGGTTCCGGTACGAGAAGGACATCGAGTTCGCCGCTCTGCCGCATCGGTTCTACCGGCTCGTGAAGGACGAGTGGGAGGCGTATCATGAACCGACAAGCAGTTGACGCCGAGCAGGCTTCGGCGTGGCCCAGGAGGAAGGAAAACTCGAATGAACGGCGAATCCCCAGCGTCGATTCCGCCTCATGCAGAACGCCGTGGGTGCCGGTTCAGCCTTCGGACCATGCTGCTGGCTGTCCTGCTGCTGTCGGCACTGCTCGCCATTGTGGCACCCTTCTTTCACTTTATCACAGGTTGGCAGAAGCACGCCAGCCTTTCCACGCAGGTGCGGGAGAAGATCCAGTCGCTCAAGCCGAGACGACCTCCTGGTGTTCCGGCTGACCAATGGGACAGAGCGGTCGATTGGACGACCAATCTGATTGCCCAAGTCTATTTCGCCCCAAACAAGGGTGACCCAGACAGTCTCCAACGCTTGTGCAAATCCCTGGATGGAAAGACCAAGGGGCAGGTCAATCTGACGACGCTGCAATGGGTCTGGGAGGAGTGCGAGAAGGCTCCGAGAAGTGGGGCGGAATACGCTATCCGCTTTCGGGACGTGCGTCTGCTGACCAAGGAACCCATCACCGACGATGATCTGCCCCACCTCTGGTCACTTGACAAGTGCTTGTCTCTCGAACTGAACAACACGCAAGTGACGGACCGTGGGCTCAAGCATCTTGAGTTACGGCAAGGTCGATCCGATCACCCTTCACGGGAAAATACTTGACGACCAGCACCGGGATCTTCATGGGCAGCGCCAGCGAACCGGTGTCGGTTGGCGCTTGGCCGCTGGCCGTGACCGTCGTCTGCGGTGCGGCCTGTTGTGCGTCCGCAGCCACGGAGATGAACAGGGCGGCAACTGCGGCCAGCACAGCCGCCAGCACGTTGTAGTCAGCGCCCAGCCGTTCCCAAGATGCGCCCACCACGAAACGCCCGAACAGAACCTCGAAGGCCAGCGTCAGGACCAGCCACAACACTCCGACCGCCAGCAGGGCCGTGGTCCGGGGCGCACCGATCCAGCGGACGAACACCAGGGCGATGGCCAGGATGATGACGGAGCCGGTGAAGACGCCGATCTGGCTCGACCGGAACTCGCCGACGTGCGGCACCAGGAAGATGCCACGGAGAATGCCGTGCAGAATCTCGGCGCAGATCAGCACCAGCCAGACGGCACCGGCCCTGGTGGCGATGGCAACTTTTGTGCGGTCGCTCACTTCGCCCGTTGCAGCTTCAGTGAATTCTTGGAGAACAGATCGTCCCCGGCTCCGACCACGAACTTGGCCAAGTTCTCAGCCGTGTCGGTGAAGTGTGCTCGGTCATTCCCATCCTTGTCCTTTTCGATCTTGCCCTTGATTTTCCCGGCCTCGATGGCTCGCTTCTTCACATTCCCGTCCATCCACTGAACCGTCAGCGTGTCCCCGACAACCTGATACCGGAAGATCGAGTATTCTGCAACGGTTTCATCCGTCCAGCCTTTCTCTTCCAGCACCTTGACCTGTGGCTCCTTGCCGTCGCAGGCGTTCAGATAGGTCTTGTCGCCGATGGTGGTTGGGAACACCAGTAGTGGCTCAAACTGCTCCGTCGTGCCATCCGGCTTGCGATTGTTGCCCGTCACCCGCATGACCGACGCCGGAAGTCTGCCCCCGGCCAGGACAAATCGGTAGCTGTTCACGGAACCGTCGTCGTTCCGAAGCTGCCACGACCCCGACAGCCGTTCATCGGCCTTTGACTTGCCGGGATCGGACAGCGGAACCTTCGAGTCAAAACAGGACGTGAGCAGCAGGCACAGGGCTGCCATCGGCAGCAGTTTCAGGATTTGGTTGGTCGGCATGGGGGTGCTCCTTTCGGCTACAATCATTCTATCGGCTCGCTGCCCACGGACCAGCACCAACTTCTCCCGCCGTGTCAGTCTCTTGATGGCGGCTTCCCGGCGCAGTGCCAGGCTCTGGCTTCGCTGCGGCTCCTGGTAGACCAGTTTGACCGGGCGGCGGCTGCGGGTGTACCTGGATGCGGTCCCGGCGTTGTGCTGCTTCGTCCTGCGGCCCAAGTCCTTGGTGATGCCCGTGTACAGCGTGCCATCGGCGCACCGCAGCATGTACACGAACCATGTGCTTGTGCGCCGTCTCGACATGTCACTTTCCTACGACCGCCGTGCAGGCGTTTTCCGCAGCACCGGTGCTTTCGGGTGCGGCTCGGCCATCGCCATCTGCCGTCTGACTCCGCTGGTGTCTTTCGCCGCTTCGATCTTCACTTTTTGGACCAGCCCGGCGCTGACTTCGATTCCGTACTTCGCCAGTTCGGCCACAACGTCACTGGGGTGGGCGTGAAAACCCAGACGGCCCAGGGCACTCAAAACGGCCCTGGATTTGTGGGTTCGTTTGGGCATGGGGCACCACCGATTTGAACTGACCGCCTCGCCGTCCGGCGAGACGGTCCTGCGATGACGCAAAAAAAGAAACAAGGCAATAAAAGTATATTCAATTTATTCGATGGCAGGGCGGCAGGTGTTTTGGGTCGGATTCGACAAAATCTTTATTCTGCGTTTATTCTGGGAATTGTTTTTTTATCCACGGGTCTGCTCTTCCCATCGCCGGGAGGACAAAACTGGTGTTCACGGCCTGTTCGCCTCAAAAAACACTCCCAGCCCCACTACCTACTTGCATGGACGACATCTACATCGACGCACTACTGGCCCAGAACTCCGACAGCCTGACTGGCATCGTCTTCCGACTGGCGGAAATCGTGGAGGCGCTCAAGGGCGACGGCCCCAAATCAGTCGTCCACAATCCTGCCGTTCAAGCCTTGATCTACCGGCTGGCGTGGCTCACAGGCATGACGGAAGCTGAAGGCTACTGTTCTGGGAGAAGGCTGGGATCGCCCGTGGCCCTGCCCTGGAAATGCTGAAGCAGGCGCTGCTGGAGGCGATGGACAAGGGGATGAAAGAAGACCCAAACATCCAGGACCGCATGAAGGACGTGGAGGCGGCGACCAAGGCCATCCGCCAAGACCTGATCGCCAAGCTGCCGCCGATGAACCGATCCGGAAAGCTCCTGCTGAAAGACCTCGACGTGGAGATCGTGCGGGTCGGTGCGTTGGCGGCTGCGTGAGTGTGGGGGAGCCCGCTCGGCCCCCTGCGGGCCGAGCGGGCAGTTTTGTGTTGGTCCTGGAAAAGGTGGCCAAGTTCTTGCCACCTTTACACGGCTGCTGGAGCAGCAGTTCTAGATCTTCGAGCCAACGTCTGCTGCTCGGCGTTCATCATGCGCTGCACTTGGGCCTGAAACTGTTCATCGCCGAACCGTGCAGGCAGCGCCTTGATTTCCTGAACGGCTTTCTTGACCTGATACGCCGAGGGGCTCATCACGTCGGGATTTCCGACTAGGCTCTTCACGTCCAGCCCGTCGAGCCTGGCGTCCAACACGGCCAGCGCAAGTGTGCCAAGTTGCTTTTGCACTTCCGCACGGAATTTTTCCAGGATCTCTTCGTCGCCCGGTGCGCTGTGCATAGCCATCTCGACATCCTCCGGTGACACATGAGGGAACCACCGCCTGCGGCGATTGTACTTTTCCAACCGGTTCAGGACGGCGTTTCTTACCGCCACCTTGAACCGTGCCAGGATCGGTTGATCGTGCCAGCCACGGAAAAGTGTGCCGGGATGGACCAGTAGCTTGACCACGATGCCCTGCGTCTCGGCGTCGATTTCATGGTGGGGCAGGTTCGCATTCCGCAGGCTTTTGGCGATGTATGCGACCCAATCAAATCCCCTCGACTTCTCCAGCGACCTGCGGACTTCGGGCTGCTGGACCTGCCGCAGCAGCCTATTGATTTGCTTGTCGAATAGTTCGTTCAGCTCCATCCGAGGAAACTCGGTGGAGACCTCTAGCAGGTGGAGAAGGTAGTCGGTGTCTGATGCCAGCCAGTTGTTGAATGATGTCCACATGGAAGTATTTATGCAGCCACCCGCTTCCTCGATGCCCACGACTTCGCCGACAACAGCCGCAAGGCGATGGTCCAAGACTTGAGGAAGTTTGCCCGGTGGTTTGTTGGGGCCAACCACGAGCCGCTCGTCATGGGGAGGGTCACCACTCGTGACGTGACTGACTTCAAGAACGCACTGCGCCGTGACCAGGGCCAAGCAGTCGCCACCGTCAACCGTGCGATCGTCACGCTGCGCCGGTTCTTTGGCTGGCTGGTGGACCAGGGGCAGGTTCGCACGAACCCGGTCAAGGCCGTAAAGGAATTGAAGCGGCAGCAACTTGCGCCGAAGGGGATGGAGCGTCAGGACGTGCGCCGCCTGCTGCGTGAAGTTGCCTACATCAAAAAACCACTGCACCCCGCCATGATCGATCTCTGCCACGCGTTGG
>CAZAQY010000199.1:0-16012 GCA_964486845.1 uncultured Pirellulaceae bacterium | reverse complement strand
TTCCTAGCAGTTTTCGTGAACGACATGCTGTCAACTATCCTGATCACTCACATCCTTCGGCTCCTGGAGCTGGCCTTGGGGCACCAACCTGAAGCACACGACGGCAAGCGTCGAGGATCAGGGGAACGCGGGCCACGCATCCGTGGGGCACCAGCCTGACGGACTCGACGGCAAGCGTCGAGGATCGACCAGCGGCCAGTCTCGGCGCAGCCGGTTAAGTTCAACGGGTTCACACCACCCGCAACTGCGGCTGGATGCCGTTGATCACCGGCAGCGGGCCCTGCCCCAGGAGCATGCGGCGGAGATGACCGGCCATCAGTTTCGGGCTGCCCCGAAAGGCATCCAGCGAACTGCCGCCGATGTGCGGGACGATGGTTACGTTGTCCAACTGGACCAAAGGGTGATCGGCCGGCAGCGGCTCGACGTCGAACACGTCCAACGCCGCGCCCATGATGCGCCGCTCCTGCAACACGCGGATCAGAGCGGGCTCGTCGACCAGGCCGCTGCGGGCCGTGTTCACCAACACGGCCGTCGGCTTCATCAGCCGCAGTTGTTTCTCGCCCACCAGATGATGGGTTTCCGCCGTCAGTCGGGCGTGAATCGAAACCACGTCCGACTGGCGCATCAGCGTTTCCAAATCGACCATCTGCGCCGGCGCCGGATCGCCGCTGACGAACGGATCGTAGGCGATAATGCGACTGCCCATGGCGTGCAGGTAGCCCGCCAGCAACCGGGCCACGGCGCCGTAGCCGACGAGTCCCACGGTTTTCTCGTTCAGTTCGGGAATCGAGTCCCGGTTGGGAAAGTCGCGCGTCCAGCGGCCGGACTTTAGCGCCGCATGCCCGCGGGCGATATTGCGGACTTCGCTCAGAATCAGCCCCAGCGCGCATTCGGCCACCGCGCGGGCGTTGCGGCCCGGCGTGTTCAGCACGCTGATCCCGCGCCGCGCGGCTACATCTACCGCCACATTCTCCGTCCCGCCCCGCAAAACGCCGATCACTTGCAGCGCGGCAGCCGATTCGATCAACCGACTGCCCAGCGGCGCGAATTGGACGCAAACGATATCAAAGTCGGCGATGCCCTCCGTCACCTGCGCCGGCAGCGGTACGGCGTCCGGCCCGCCCTGTTCGATCGCCAGATTGGCCTCCTGCAGGTCGACCAGCGTCGGATGCTCCCAGCGCCGCACCTCGACCTCCACACCAAGTTCCGCCAGCGGCGCGAATCCTTGGGGCATGAACTCGGCAGGAATATACACATCGCTAATTGCCAAGAGCTTCATCGCGCGAGCCTTTCGACGCGGACAGTTGGAAACACATCGATTGCCAAACCAATGCGGGCCATCAGACCCCGGCACTCAGTATAGCGGTCGTTCGGCGCGGAGATAGGCCTCCCCTGGGCCAATGAGGGAGCCGACGACGCTGGAGGGCCGTCATGCCGATGAGCACGCCGTCGGCGACAACTATGATTGCCTCGCCTGGGCACAGCTCGCTATTTCGTTCGGCAATGGCGGCCGGACAGAAGTCAAGTGTGACTCTGAGCAGGCCCCTATTCGGCGAAAGTTGGCTCTGGCCTGCTCCAGGCTTTCCTTATTAGCGCCACCCGCGTAGGAGGGGTTCTTGAATTGAACCGCGTCATCTTCCCAGTAACACACTGGACACACCTGAAAGGTCCCAGGCGGTGCCTCACTCAACGTGAGAAAACCGCAGCAAGGACAAGAGTAGTTCGCGTTCACAGCAGGTTCCCTTTCGTCACTGGTTGTTCCAGTAGTCCATTCCGTTTTCGGGCTTGAACATCGTTTTTGGCGCGCCATCTGCGGCCTGGGCGGCGAACGTATTCGTGTTGGGATCGTAAAAGAGCTTCTCTCCGTTCGGCCTCACTTTCGTGAGCGTCCCTGGCGGTGGATCGCTCACGAACTTATGGGCCTTCTCCACGTATTGCTTGGCATTCTTGACGTCGCTGAACTCATCGCCGTGTTTAAGGAAGTGCTTGAATGCGTTGTGGACACTGCTTGGCTCTGGGCCTTTGGACCAAAGTTTTACCGCCTTCAAGCCTTTTGCGCCGTATTTGCCAACCTTCGCAGCATCGCCCAAGTAAGGAATGATACCGAGGGCACTGATGCCAGCGTAATTGAAGTCTCCTTCAATCAAGTAGATGATTGCGTTGGCCGAGTCCGCAAATGGTGTAGGTTCGAAGGCTCCAATGATATCGAGGACTAAGTGGATAGTCTCTAAGAGTTCAGCGAATTTCTTCCCTGTCGGATCCACGAAGTTGATGGGGCCGTTTCGAACATAGCGATAGAGATTGCTGTCTTCACCCTCAAACCGTGAAGGATCCTCACCGAGGAAACGCCCAACGGCAGCCTCGTAATATCGAGCCCGATAGAAGCACAACTCGACTTCCGGATCGAACTCGCGGCCGGTAAAGGCGTAGCGAAACTCCACAGCAGGGTTGGTCTGAGCAGTGATGTTGCCGAAGGAATCAAAGCTACGGTGGTTCAGCAATGTGCCATGACTGTCCACAATGTCGCGGATCGTGCCCTGGTGGTCAGCAAGGAGCCAGTTGAGGTTGCCGACGGCGTCTTCCCCCGCGAGGACTTGGTCAACGGCGGGGCCGTGCAGGTATCTCTGACTGGCCTGGGCGGCGAGCGGGCCTGCACCGTCAGAATCTTCGAGTTCTAGCAGGATATTGTCACGGTCATACACGAAATAGGTGACCTGAGAATCTACCCCATCCAAGGGATCCGTGTCAGCGGACTTGGCGATGCGGCGTCCCAGAGCGTCGTAACGGAAAACCACGCGTTGGACGGGCGTCCAAGATGCGTCGTAGTCGGTGACGGCGACGAGCCGATTCAAATGGTCCCATTCGAACCGGCGGACGGCACCGCTGACAATGTCGGTTCGCGCAATCAGGTTGCCCTCGTTGTCGTACTCGTAGACGAAGGTCCCGTCGGAGACCAAGCGGTTGTTCGGACCGGTGACGTAGCCGCCTCCCGTCCTGTTGCCGTTGGCGTCGTAGGCATAGCCTTCGTCGTCTTGGTAGTTGTGGTCGGCGACCGTCAATTGGTTTGTGTCGTCGTACAGGAAGTCGCTGACACCGTCGGGCGATGTCATCTGCACGATTCGGCCGGCATTATCGAAGGTCCAGGTGTAGCCCGCCAACGTGGCGGACGCGCTGGCGTGGGTCAGCCCGATCAGGCGGCCAGCGACGGTGGAGTCGAACGTATACGTACTGTCCACGACAAACGCCGTACCGGCCAGATCGGCGTACCGCACGATGCTCGTCAATTGCCCTGCCGCGTCGTAGTCAAAGTCGACTCGCTTGTCCATCACGCCCGTGCCGAACTGAGCGATCTGCCGGACTCGGTTCAACTCATCAAAAACATACGTATTGGATCCGCCTAGGCTGTCCGTCACCGACGTGACGTTCCCGGCGGCATCGTAGGTGTAGTCGAGCGTCAGACCGGGCAGCGAACCGTCGTCGATGGTGACGGTGTAGTCGCCGGTCGCCAACAGCGGCCAGGACGTCGCCCACACGGTCCAGGTGCCGGCCTCGTCGATGGTCAACTCGATGCGGGAGTTGGTGCCCGTCCCACTGTCGGCGTCGTGGTATTGAACGCCGGACGGGGCAATTAGCATCAGGTAAGTGTCGAAGTCATTGGACTCGAAGCTAATCGTATAGGTGTCGCCCACTTGCGGGTCGAAGGCGTATTCATCCAGGTAGCCTTCGCCACCGCCTCCGGAGACGGTCCCATCGCCCGGTGCCAGTGTCCCCGCGTAGGTCTGTGGTCCACCGCCGCCGAGGAAGGCGCCAGCGTAAGTGATGGTAACGGACGTGTTCTGTCCCAGTTCGTCGTACTTATAGGTGTGGGTCGCCTTGGAATCGCTGATTTCTAGCAGAGAACCAGCCGCGTCGTACGATTTCCTGATAGTTTCGATCGGCCGGGAGGAATCGAGCCAGATCTCGGCGGTCTCCCGGTTTCGGAGGTCGTAGACAAACGTTCGAATGCGACCGTTGCGATCGGTGATCGAGATCTGATTGCCGACCGCATCGTACGCCAAAGAACGCGTGAGTCCCAGTTGATTGGTCTCCGTCAGGACGCGATCTCGCAGATCGTACGTGTAGGTTGTCGTGTTGTTCTCCGGATCCGTGATCGAAGCGACGTTTCCCGCAGCGTCGTAAGCAATGGTGGTGATTCCACCCTGAGCATCGGTCGCGGTAGTGAGCCGATTCAGTGGATCGTAGGCGTACGTCGTCTCGTGACCCAACGGATCCAGGACCGAGGTGACATTGCCCACCGGGTCGTAGCCGGTCGTGGTCGTGTTGCCGAGGTCGTCGGATACGGTCACGCGACGGTCCAGCACGTCGTAGGCGTAGACGATCGTACGACCGAGCGGATCGATCACGGCCGCCAGGTTCCCGTTGGCGTCGTAGGCTGTCGTCGTGACGCCGTGCAGAGCATCCTCGACGCTCGTCCGGCGGTCGAGCAGGTCATACGCATAGGTTGTGGTGTGTCCTAAGGCGTCGGTCATGGTGCGGACATTGCCGACCTCGTCGTAGCTCCAATCGGTCTCTTGTCCAAGCGCATCCACAGTCGAAAGGCGTCGCCCCATGACATCGTAGGTGTGGCGCGTGTGGTACCCGCGGGCGTCGGCCGTACGGACCACCCGCCCGCCAGCGTCGTACTGCATGCACTCCGTCGCGCCATCGGCATAAGTCGTTTGGACAACGCGGTTTAGCGTGTCGAAGGTGAAACGGGTTGCTCGTCCCAACTCGTCGATACTGACCGATTGTTCGCCCACGGGATTATGCAGACCCGTGAGAACCGTACCGTCCGGAAAGACGGTTTGAACGAGTTGTTGCTTCAAGTCGTACAGAAAACGGGTCGTCCTCGACGACTCGCCGGTGACCGATGTGATGTCGCCCATCGTGTCAAATATGACGTCTACGGCATTTAAGAGCGGATCCGTACGACGTACCTGGCGGCCGAGCAGGTCGTAGTCGTACGTCATCGTGTGGCCGTTCGCATCCGTCCAACTGAGCATGTTGCCGCGAGCGTCGTAGCTAAAGGACTCGGCGCTCGGCAGGTCGGTCGAGCGGTTGACCGTTTGACCAGCACAGTTGTAGGTGTAGGTCACCGTGTAATCGCCAATGGCCGGCGTCAGCACACCCTGGGGGGCGGTGTAGGTCAGCATCTGGCCACGAGCATCGTGCGTCATCACCGCCACGTTGCCTTCGGCATCGGTTACCGTTGTTGGATTGCCGTCGGCATCGTAGGCGAACTGCGTCACGCGCCCACCAGGCTGCTCGGCGCGCGTCAGACTGTGGAAAACCGGCTCGTAGGCGAAGGTGCTAATGAACCCGGCGCGGTCCTGCAACTGCGTCAAATTGCCCAACGCATCGTACTGGTAGTACTCGGCTTGCCCGAACTCGTCGGACGCCGAACTCATCAAGAGGTTGCTCCACGTCCAGGTCTTCGCCGAGCGGTCCGGGCGGACTTCGGCGATGAGATTTCCTTCGGCGTTGTACGTATAGGCCGTCGTGTTTCCGCGTTCATCGGTCCAGTGCGCCTGGTTACGATATCCGTTGTAGGAAGTGGTCTGCACGAATCCCAAGGGGTCCGTCACCTGAAAGGCACGCCGATTGGGGTAGTAGGAATACGCCGTTATCCCGCCGTTCGGCTGCGTGACGGCGTGCAGCAAACCGTCGCGTGCGGTGTCCGTGTAGTAATCGTACTTGGTCGTGGCAACGGGAGTCATCGCATCGGACGGAGTCGTCACTTGACTCAACCGCTTGCCGTCATAGGCATAGGACCACGTCCGGCCCGTGAAGTCGGTGACCGCAGTGATGTGTCCCGACGTATACGCGAAGTCCAAAGTCCGGGACGGCGTGACCAGGTCACTCACTGTGTGGATCTGGCCGCTGCCGTCGTAGGCGATCGCATATCCGTTGGCGTAACGATCGGCCACACGAACAAGGTTTCCGGCGGCGTCGAATTCCCGTTCGTTGCCGGTCTTGTCACGCCACAGGAAGCCTGCTCCGATGGCGGTGAGGGTACCGTAGACGCCGACGGGAGTCGTGAAGCCGCCGCTCCCGTCGGGGGCGAAGTTGAAACGGTTGGCCGCATCGTCGAACCACGTGACCGAGCCGTCCGTCTCGAAGTCCAGCCGATCGCTGTACGTGAACGACCAGCCGGGTCCCAGGCCACGGTCGACGTCGTTGGCCGAGTCGTACTGGCGCGCGAAATTCAACGGGATGCCCACGCCCGGCAACTCCACGTCGGTCTCCTGGTGCCGCACGCTGCCATTGGCCACATTGACCGGGTCGCCGGCAAAGAACGAGAACGGATTGAACCACAGGAAGGGCCACAAGAACGGGAATCCGACGATGAAGCCACCCTCAACCGCAATCGGGGTTGCGCTGTTGAGCCCACCGTTGATGATGTAGCCTTCGCGTGTCGCCGTGCGGGTGATGTAGCCCACGCCCGACCAATCTTGGAGTGGCGTTTCGTCGCGGGGCACAGTCACCGTTGCGCCCGAGAACACTTCCGCCTGAATGGCGCTGCGGATCGAGGCCCGGTGGGTAAGCTGCGGCAGGTAAATCGCTGCGTTGCTGCTGTCGATTTCAAAAATGGGGATCCCCCGCTCGTTGGCCAATTGCAGCGACTTGATGGTAGAAATCGCCTCAGTGCTGACCAACTCTTCCCAGATGGCGTGCTCCTGGGCTGAAGCGCTGTAGCCCGCCAACAATGCACGCGTGGCGTCGCCGCTGCTGTCGTTGTCGATGGGGAACTCCTGGTGATAGTTGTTCGCGACGTCGATGTTCAGACCTTCCGGGACATACGAGATCTGCAGCTCCGGGAAATAGTTGACCGTGGTCTCGGCCGCGGTGATGCCGGAGGCCACTGAGTTGTAGACTCCCGCCGCGTGCGTCAGGCCGTTGATGATGTCTTCACCCTTGTCCGTGTCATGGAACCACTTCATGATCGCCAGGTGGAGCGTGCCGCCGATCTGGTCATCCTCGCTGAACGGCTGGCCGTTGGTGCGGGCAATGGCGGCGACGTTGACCGCGGCTCGCATGTCGACAATCATCCGGTCGGAGACCTGCCGCGCGTCCAATCCGATCGCCAGGTACTGTCCGGCGGTTCGCGAGTAGGTGAACGACCGATCCGCCACGTCATCGCCGCTGTCAAAATGCGTCAAGGTCAATTCGACGGTGCTCCCGGACGAAATCGGCGGGCCGGAAGCAATCACGGTGCCGTTCTTCCGGAACTGAGGGATCAGGCTTCCCCAGCCGGCCGGCGCGTAGCTGATGGTCAACCGGTCGAGACTGACTTCGGGGACGGTCAGCAGTGTGTCGAACAAGCTCGTGAAGTCCGAGTCCAGTTGCACTCTGACGCGATGCGTCAGGCTGGACGGAATCGTCGTGTGCAGGTCCGTCGCCCCAACAATCGTGTAGGGCAAGCTGGAGGGGATTTCGTCGATCGTCCGGACCCGGATCGGGCCGTCGTATGGCACTTGCGAGACGGCAATCCCCGGCGCGTTTGCGTTCAAGTAATCACGGACCTGCCGCTCGTAGTATTCGTAGGCCAGTTCCGTACGCGTCTGGGACAGATAGCCCGTTTCGTCGAACGGCACCAACGTGGCGATGTCCGGCACACCGGGCTGGAAGTCTTTGAACTTCCACGACGGGTCCATCGCGACCCACTGCAGCCCCACGCCCGGCACCGCCAATTCCGCCTCCAGCCACGTGTGGCCGAAACGCATGGCCTCCGGTCCGCCGGGACCGTGGATCAATACCTGGTCGATGCCGGCGTTGGCCAGCACCCGCGAGGCGGCCGTGGGATCGGTCACGCCCAGGTAGTCCATCGTGACGTCGATAGGTACCTCGATCTGTCCGCTGACGTAGCGCGTGGCAATTCCGGCCTCGCTCAGCATGTCGGCCAACAACGAGGCGATATCCCAGTCGTTGCCTGCGCCCGTCTCCAAGACCGCCTGCGGCCCCTTCATCGCCCCGGAGTAAGGTTCATACTCGAAGTGATTCACCACGTACTCGAAGATCTCGGTGGGGAGATAGTGCAGCGCCGCCGCCAATTCCGCTACCGTGCCGGCTTGATCCACACCCGATGGGATCAAGTCGGTCTGCAGCACCCGCCCCGCCAGCGACGACGTGTCGACCAGCGGATTTCCGTACAGGCTCAGCGAACTCAATGCCCCCAGATTGCCCAGATCCGGAAAGGTGGAGACCGCGTTGTAACGGACGTCCAGGGAGCGTAGGCCCGTGGCTCCGTTCAGGCTCGCCAATTCTTCGCCGGTCAAATCGGCGCGGGAAAGCGTCAGCGTTTCCAGACTCGTCAAGCCCGCCAGCGGCGCCAACGGATCGGCGCCGGAGAGAGCCCCAGGCGGCGCCGACCAATTCTCGGGCGAGAGCCTCAGTGACTGGAGATTCGTCGCGTGCTCCAGGCCAACCAGGCTGGTGACGACGTTGCTGTCGACCGACAACGTCGTCAGCGCCAGCAGGTCCTGGCGGTCGATATACTCCCCGGCTGGAAACCCCAGTGCTTCTCGAACGGCCTGCTCCAATTCAGCATCGGCGAACAGGGGCGCAAAGTTGCAGGTCACCTCGTTGTCCGTGCTGGTGGGCGCCGCGTTGCCGTTGCCGGCTGCATCGTGGGCCGCGCCGGCCAGGATGCCGGCCACGACGGTTCCGCTGCCGATGATCCCGCCGACGGCTACGGTGTACGTCGTGCCGTCCGATCCCACGGGAGTGACCGTCGCTCTTGGATCGCCCGGCGCCGTGCCTGTCACCGTCACGTCCTCGGCCGAGAAATCGGAAACGGCCTCGCTGAAGATGACCGTGAAGAAGATCGGCGAAGTCGTGCTGGGGTCCAGTTGTCCAGCCGCCTGGTTGATGGTTACCGTGGGAGCCATGGTGTCCACGATCAGCTCGTTGCTGGTTGCATCCACGCCGACGTTCCCCGCCCAGTCCGTGGCCCGGGCTTGCACGTCGTACGTCCCGTCGGCCAGCGACGCCGAGACCGTGGCGCTCCATGCGCTGCCGCTGATCGTCGCCTCCAACGTTTGGCCGCCGGCCGTCACCGTCACGCTTTCGATCCCGCGCGTCGGCCAGGGATCGGTGACCGTACCCGTCAATGTGGGCCGAGAATGGGCGGTCGACAACTCGTCCACCGTGACCGTGGGCGGGACGCTTTCCTGCAATAAGGCGTTGATGAAGTTGATGCAATCCAGCACGTCTGCCGGGTCGATCGAATTGTCGCCGTTGACATCCAAGTACGGGGGCGGACCGGCTTGCGCCGAGGGCGGCGGCAACTCGCGAGACTCCCGCGCGTTGATGTCGTTGATCATCGTCAACACGTCGCCCGGCATCACCAGATGATTGTCATCGACGTCGAAGCGATTGACGGGGTTCTGCCACGGTGCGCCGTCAAGCAGTTGCCGCACTTCGAGCCGTTCGAACGCCATCCGGCGATGGACGCGAGCGAGCGGAGCGTGCCTTCGCAGGGTGGCGAACCAAGTGCTGACCGACCAAGCGGTGGCCTTTCTGCGGCGCCGCTTTCGAATGAGATTCGCCCGGGATGCCATGCTCGTCCCCTCCAAGGTGTCACAAGGGCGCGCTCTCGGATCGCAGCATCACGCCCACGGTCGACATCGGCGTGGAGAAAACCACGAGACGAAAGCCAACGCACGCGGACCGCATCCGGTAGTATAGCCAACCTACGTTCACAAGGCACCCCAGATGGCAAAAGGAAATTTCGCTTTTTCGACGACGACCGTCCGCCGCCGGGACGGAGCCGAGGCGGGCGCGCTCGCAGTCATTGATCAGCGGCGCCTTGTGCGCCATCGGGCCGACGGTGAAGTCGCGCTCGTCGCCAAACCATTCTGCTGCCCAGCCCAAGCCGGTGATCCGTTCCTCCAGCGTCCCCGGCAGCCACGTGGCCCAGGGAGAGGCCTGGATGCTGGACACGCGGACCTCGGGAATCGCAACTCGCACAACGGCAGCGGATACGCAAGCTGGCGGCCGGCGCGATAGTCGTCCACGACCAGACGCGACTGCTCAGACTGCCAACTCGCGCGGCGCCGCATCTCCGCCTCGACGATCGGCCGGTCCCAGCCCGTCCGCCGATCTTGAACTTCGGCACTCTCCCCAATGGCTGGCGAAGTTGACCCCCACCCCAGCATCCAGCCACTCAACGTACTGCTGGTTGCCACCTGGATGAACTGCCTGCGCGTCGAGCCCTCGGTCATCACCCGCGCTCCTCCTTCGTGCCAAGCATCCGGGTAACGCGTCTTTCGTCCGGTAAGCTCGTCTGGACGTTGCGTCTCATGCGATCAACCTCCCGGTGCTGCGAAGACGTGGGAGGGCATCAAGCGGACCAGGCGGACGACCGGCGCGAAGGGCATCCGGTTCAGGACCTGCTGCTGCAAGTCGATTCCGGGGGCAATCTCGACGAGTTCCAGCCGGTCATCCAACGGGCGGAACACGGCCCGCTCGGTGACGTACACGACCTCCTGGCCGATCTGGCGGGCGCGTCGAGCGCTGAACGACACCTGATCGACCTGCTCGACGAACTTCGGAACGCGGCCTTCCGTGACGATCTTGAGCCGGCCGTTGTCGATCGCGATCTCCAAGCCGTCGGTCGTGAACGTTCCGCAGAAGACGACCTTCTTGGCTGTCTGCGTGATGTTGACGAAACCGCCGACCCCTGCCAGGCGCGTGCCGAACTTCGACACGTTCACGTCGCACTGCGCGTCGATCTGAGCCGCTCCCAAAGCGGCGTAGTCCAGTCCTCGGCCGTCGTAGAAGTCGAACTGGGCCGGCTGATCCACAATCGCCTGGGGATGGACCGACACCCCAAAGCTCAACCCGCCGGCCGGAATCCCGCCGATCGGTCCGCTTTCCACCGTCAAGGTCAAACGATCCAGCAAGCCCCGCTCGGCCGCAATGCGAGCGATCCCCTCGGGCATCCCGATGCCCAGATTCGCAATCGCCCCGTCCGGGAGTTCATCGCAAGCGCGGGCGGCAATGATCCGCCGGGGGCCCATCGGCAACGGCTCCCGCGCGGCGATCTCGCGCAATTCCGCCGGCGTGCCGGCCGTTACGAAGGCCTCGTCGAAGTCGATCTGAGCAAACGTCTGAGGATGGTCCTGCGGATCGGAGACGACGATCCGGTCCACGAGAATGCCGGGCACGCGCACCAGTTGAGGCGGAGCCGGATCGGCCGCCAGCCGCCGCACTTGGGCGATCACCAGTCCGCCGTTGTTGTGCGCCGCCTGGGCGATCGGCAGCATCTCGCCGAACAGCCCCTCTTCGTCCATGACCAGATTGCCGTACGGGTCCGCAGCGGTGGCCCGAATCAACGCCACGTCGACCGGCAGCGACTTGTACCACAGCCAGGTGCGGCCGCCCAGGTCAACCCGCTGCACGAGGCCCGGCGGCGTGCGCTCGTTCAAGCGGCCGCCGGCATGGATGGGATCGATAAACGTGTCCAGCCCGATGTGCGTGATGCACCCCGGCCGCCCGGCCGCCGTGTCGCGGAACAGCTGGCAGATGACTCCCTGCGGAAAGTTGTAAGCCTCGATCTTGCCCTCGATGGCCAGCCGGCCCATCCGCGGCGCCAGCCCCCAGTGGCCTCCGACGACGCGCTGGACCAAGCCTTCATGAGCCAGATGATTGATGCCCCGATCGCGGCCGTCGCCCTGGCCGGCCGCGTAGACGATCGTCAGGCCGCGCGGCGAGGCGGTGGAGACGAATCGCTGCTCCAACGCTCGCAGCAGCGATTCAGGGACTCCGGCGCCGACAAAGCCGCCCGAAGCTACGGTCTGGCCGTCCCGGATCAAACCCACGGCCTCTTCGGCCGAGCACACTTTCGCACCGTTGGACGCGGTCATCCCCGCTCGCCTCCGTTCAAATCTTCGGTCAGTCCGACCTTGAAAACTCGGTGGCGTCAACCGAGTTTTCAAGGTCAGCCGTACCAACCTCCGTTGACATGAATGACCTGGCCGGTCACATACGAGGCCAGATCGCTGGCCAGGAACAGGATCACGCCCGCCACTTCGTCGGGCTCGCCGAATCGGCCCAACGGGATCAGCTTGAGCATCTCGGCCCGCGTCGCTTCGGGGATCGTCTGGCCCATCTCCGTGAGGATTACGCCCGGAGCGACCGCGTTGACCGTGATCCGCCGTTTGGCCAGTTCGCGGCTCAGGACCTTGGTCAGCCCGATCACGCCCGCTTTGGAGGCCGCGTAATTGGATTGCCCGAAGAACCCGACGGTGGCCGAGATCGAGGTCAGGTTGATGATCCGTCCGCCGTCCGACAGCCTGTCCGCGGCCGCTTTGCAGACGTTGTACACGCCCGTCAGATTCGTGTCGATCACGGCTTGCCAGTCCTGGGCGGACAACTTCTTCAACGTCCGGTCGCGCACGATGCCGGCGTTGTTGACGACGATATCGAGCCGGCCGAAACGCCGGATGATCTCCGCGATCATCGTCTCGACCTGCGTCCCATCGCGCACGTCGGCTTCGACGGCCGTCGCGCGCGAGCCGATCCGCTGGGCGGTCTGTTCGGCGCGCTGACGATTGAGCCCATCGGGATCGGCGAAGTAGTTCACAACCACGTTTGCTCCCGCCTGGGCGAGCACGCCGGCCGTGGCCGCGCCCAAGCCCTGGCTCCCGCCGGTAACCAACGCCGTCTTGCCAAACAACTCGATTGCCATGATGGACCGGTCCTCACGGGACTTGATCTTATCCGCTCAGGCAGGGAATTCGCAATTCCGCGTGACAAGCCTTGCGGCGGACTTGCGGATCACGAGGGTTTATTTTCCGTCCCAGCGGATTGACACCGGTTTCCCAGACTGATATTTTACATTCAGAACAATCTGTTTTGCTGGTTCGGTTTTGGTTCCGGCCCGCCATTCACGTACATTTGGCGAGCCGAGTTTTGTTCTTACTTATCTGTTTCTTTTGGAGGCGATTGCGATGCACTTATTGTCACGCCGTAGATTCTGCCGCCCGGCACCGGGCTTCACGCTCGTCGAACTTCTGGTCGTCATTGCGATCATTGGGATCCTGGTCGCGTTGCTGCTGCCCGCGATCCAAGCCGCTCGGGAGGCCGCTCGACGCTCCCAGTGCGGCAACAACCTGAAGCAGTTGGGACTCGGCCTGCACAATTATCACGATACGCACGCGTGGTTTCCGCCAGGCGTGCTCGCCAATGGGCTCAATGCCGCCACGACACCGCCCGCAAATATGTCCTGGATGCCGATGCTTCTGCCTTTCATCGAACAGTCGGCGTTGCACGAGCAGCTGCTTCCGTACATGGTGACGCGGGCCTCGTCGGGTTTTCCCAGCGACCTGATGAATTCGGTGATTCCGCCCCTGATGTGTCCTTCCGATCCGGCGGCTCCCAAAACCGGTCTCATTCACGGCGGCGACACGACGCCGGGCGGTTCGCCGCCCGATTACAACGACGGGTTCTCCGGCAACTACCTGCTGTGTCATGGCAGCCAGTTGGTGACTCAAAACAATAACCCCGCGACGCCCGGCGCGGCGTTCGGGAATAACATGAACGGGATGTTCTACTACAAGTCCAGAATCCGAATGGCCTCGGTGACGGATGGGACCGCCAACACGGTGATGGGCGCAGAAATCATTACGCTGCCCGAGATTACCACCGCCCATCGGGACTGGCGGGGACGCTACTACCGAGCCGAACACCTGAGCAGCATTTTCAGCACGAACCAGCCGCCCAATACAACGCTGTCAGACTATTGCCGGACCTGCCAAGCCCCGGCCATGAAGGAGGCCCCATGCACTGCAAATACCGATCTCCAATACCTGTTTGCGCGCAGTTTTCATCCAGGAGGCGTCCAGGCGGTCTTGGCGGACGCCAGCGTGCGGTTTGTATCGGACACTATTGACACGGCGGTTTGGCAGGCTTTGGGAACGCGCGAAGGCGGAGAATCCACGACAGCCTACTGAAGAAGCCGCAGAAGGGGTCGCGCGTATGATCGTTTCGACATTCATGAAGGAACGCTCACCCTGGCGACATTCTCGTGCTTGGCGATACCAGTGCAACGGAAGGTTGGGACATGTTTCTTGCTTTTTCCCGTAGTCGTTTGTTTCCCATGGTGTCGATCACCCTGCTGACGCTTGCCGGGTGTGGCAGTGGTGGACCGCAGGAGTACCGGGTGACGGGTACCGTGACGTTCGATGGCCAGCCGATCGAAAAAGGCGAAATCCGTTTTGTACCGGCCGGCACACAGGGGCCGGCGTATGGTGGCGCGATTGAGAACGGCAAGTTCGAGTGCAAGGCGACGGAAGGCCAGAAACGAGTCGAAATCACGGCGACTCGCGAGGCCCCGGCGCCGGCGGCCGACGGTTTGCCGGACTACGTCAGTTACATCCCGGCCGAATTCAACACCCAAAGCACGCTGACGGCAGAAGTGAAGCCCGGCGGCGACAACACGTTTACGTTTGATTTGAAGTCTCAGGACGCGAAGCCGTGAGTTTTGTCGGGCGCGAAGCCCGGTTTTTCTTAGAGCCGAACTTGGACTGTGGCAAGCAACCTCTGGTGTTTTGCCCGGATTCATCGGGATTTCGAGATTAGCATCATTCCAAGCGAGAATGGCATTTTTTTGGGGGGGGATTCGTTATGCGATCTGTGAATCGTCGCGGTTTTACGCTCGTTGAACTCTTAGTGGTTATCGCCATCATTGGCATTCTGGTCGCGTTGCTGCTGCCCGCGATTCAGGCGGCCCGCGAGGCGGCACGGCGTTCTCAGTGCTCGAACAACGCCAAGCAAATCGCCTTGGGGCTGCAGAACTACCACGATACGAACAAGACCTTTCCACCCGGTGTGATCTGGGGCCCCGGTTTGCCACCTTACACGCTGCCGTACCACCACACCTGGAACGTCATGATCCTGCCTTTCATCGAACAGCAGGCACTGTACAGCACGGTGGACGTGAATTTGCCCATTTGGGGACAGTCGATTGTCAGCACCCCCGTCCCGACGTTGCGCTGCCCTTCGGACCAGCGCACGCTGCCGAGCGAGACGCAAAACATCGCGGTGACCAACTATCCGGGCAGCGAGGGCTATCACTGGCATCAAACCGCGAACATCAATCCGGCCACCACACCGATCTGGGCAACGTTTGGAGATCCCTTCGGTGAAGCCTGTAGCCTTAACGGGGTCTTCACGGTGCGGGCGACCACCAGGATGTCAGGGGTTAGAGATGGCGCGTCCAATACGATCATCTTTGCGGAAGACGATTCCATGGGCTATGGCGGCGGTGCCATTCAAAGCTGCGGGACCGGGTTGCGGCGGACGGGAACCCCGGTCTTTGATAGCGCTTTCGTGGGGACTGCCAGTAACGGATGGGGAGCGAATGAGGGATCCCCGAGCCCGCCGAACGTGGTGAGTCCCGATGGCTCAGCCAAGACCAATGGCACGTGGTTCCGCAATCATTCCTTCACGCCCACCTATATTGCAGCGTATGGCCCGTTTTCCCAGCACTACGGCCCGTCGAGCTATCACCCAGGCGGTTTGCATGTTGCCATGGTGGATGGGAGCGTCGGCTTCATCACCGCCACCATCGACTTTGGGACTTGGGCGAAGCTGAATGCGATCGCTGATGGCCATACGATTGCTAGTGCCAGGTAGTATCACGAGGAACCGTGTATTCTCTTGTCCGAAGTGCATCTAAACTCACGATATGAGGTGTCCAGTGCGAGTTTTGTGGGCTTTGCTGGTTTTGGTTTTCGTATTCGGGATGTCTGTCAGCGGATGCGGCGAACCGAAACCGCTCGACAACTCCAAGTTCGATAAGGCTGCCTACGACGACGTCAACGCGGGGGGCAAGGCACTGTCGGAAGACAAAACGGTGACGCAGTAAGCTCGGTTCGGGCGGTACAAGGCGAGTTGCCCAGTGCCGCCTGGAATCGAGAAAGCGCGTTTCTCGTGCCGCATTCATGCGGTCGCGGGCGACGTCGAAAAC
>CAZAQY010000198.1:0-16060 GCA_964486845.1 uncultured Pirellulaceae bacterium | reverse complement strand
GGCCTGGGCGCGGTGGTGACGCTGGTGAATGTCGAGGACCTGACGGTCAATACCCTGGCCGGCGGCGACACCTTGACGGCCACGGAATTCGGCGGCCCCACCGGCTTGCAAAATGTGACCTTCAATTCGGGCGGCGACGGGGCGGACACGTTCGGCGTTACGGGCACGGCGAACCAGGACGACATCCAGGTCACGCCGCAGTCGGCCACGACGGTCACGGCGCGGGCCAACGGCGTCAGTCCGCTGTTGACCGTGAACTTGGCGGCGGCGGCCAGCAGCACGTACACGGTCCTGGGCGGTGCGAACGCCGACGCGGTGACCGTCCTGGGTTCGTCGGGCAACAACACGATCGACGTGACGCGCGGGGCCACGACCACGGTGACGGTGGACGCCACCAAACGGATCGACGTGGCGGCGGACGCCGACGCGCTGACGGTCGCGGCGGGCCTGGGGGCCGACACGATCAACGTCACGGGGACACAGGCGGGCGGTGTGGCCTTGACCGTGCAAGGAAACGGGCCGACGAGCCTGCCGCCGCTGGCCCACGACCGGATGGACGTCACCAACGTGCTGGGCGGCACGACGGTGTACACTCCCGGCGCGTCGGTCGATGCGGGGATGCTGAGTACGCCGGACGGAAGCATCTCATTCTACGGCTTGGAGTACGTGAACGCCACGGGCACGGGGACCGACACCTACACGGCCCACGGCACGAACGGTCCGGACCAGCTCGCCCTGCTGAACAACGGCGCCAACCGGATCTGGGTCAACAACCAGTCGGTGCTGGAGTTCACCGGCTTTAACACGGTCAACCTGCTGGGCCAGTTCGGCGACGACCAGTTCAGCGTGACGCCGGTGGGTCTGGCGGGCGTCACCACGGTCAACGTGGACGGTGGCGACCCGACGGCCGGCGACGCCTTGACGGTCACGGCCACGATCGGAAACGACACCATCGGCTTCAATCCGTCCAATACGTTGGGCGCGGGAAGCGTGACCGTGAACGCGGCACCGGTAGTGAATTTCACGACCGTGGAGGCCGTCACGATCGACGGCCAGGGCGGCACCGACGCCTTGACGCACACCACGCCGGCCGGCGTGCATCAGGTGACCTATACGCCCGGTGCGGCCCCGGACGCCGGAACGATCGCCACGCGCGGCGCCGGCGCCGGCACGGCGTTGGTGCCCTTGGGCTTCAGCCACATCGGCGCCGGGGGCAGCGTCACGTTTGCCAGCGGCGGCGGCCGTGAGGACGTGTTGGAACTGAACGGCACCGCCGACAGCGACATCTTCAAGGTCAGCGGGCCGGCCGACACGATTCAAATCGTCAATCCCGCGGGCGGCTTCGTGACGACGATGTTGAACACGGGCGGCATCGGCATCCTCGAAGCCCGCGGCTTGAACGGCGACGACGTCTTCAACGTGGCGGGCGTGTTGCCCTACTTGACGACCTTGGTCGACGCCGGCGATCCGTCGGCCAGCGACGTGTTGAGTCTGAGCGGCGCTGCGGGCCCGGTCGCCCTGGCCCTCGAGCCCCAGACGGTCACCGGCTACGGCGGCACGGTCAGCTTCCTGGGCGTCGAAACCCTCAACCTGGACGCCAACAGCCAGGCGCTGGGCGTCACCGCGACCGGGGACGATGAAGATCTGACCGTCACCCTGCTGAGTGCGGCGAGCGGCCGCATCCAGCGCGGCGCGGCCGTGCAAAAGGCGGGCGAGGTCCAGGGTCCGATCGCGTCGCCCCTGGTGAACTACGCCGGCATCGCCGGCGCGCTGTCCGTCGACTTGGCCGGCGGCGAGGACACCTTGATCGTGGTGGGCGATGCGCTCAGCCAGACGTTCAACGTCAACGCCGGCGCGGTCCCCGTTGTTGTTCCGTCTTACGGCGCGGTCCCGGCGAGCACGATCCAGGTCGACGACCTGAACGATTTGACGCTCGACGGCGCGGTCACCTACACCAACAGCGAATCCGTGCAAGTGTACGGGCTGGAGGGGAACGACACGTTCAACGTCGTGGCGGGCGCCATTCCGGTGTTCGTGGACGGCGGCGACCCGATCGGCCAGACGGCGGGCGACCGATTCAACGTCGTGACCGGCGGCGGCCCGGTGATCTTCGAGGCTGGACCGGAGCCGGATGAGGGAGGCATCCTCGTCGGCGCCAACGCCCGGATCAGCTACGACCACATCGAGGCCGGACAGGTGAGCAACTTCAACTGCGCGGTCATTCTGGGCACCAACGGCGACGACGACATCACGATTATTGCCCGCACGCAGCTGGCCAATCCGCTGCGGTACGCCACGGCGGACGGCAACAAGGACTTTACCTCCGTCGTCAACAACGGGATCGAGATCCTGTGGGTCAACAACAACCCGCTGGACCCGAGCGTCAAACTGTACGTGGACGCTCTGGCGGGCGACGACGACGTGGTGTTCCGCACCCCGGCGGCCGACCCGAACACCGGCCTGCCGATCGCTTGGAACGTCCATGCTTGGGTCGTCGGCGGCACGCCGTCGGCGGTCACCGGCGACCAGGGCGATGTGTTCGAGTTGGAGACGCCTGGCCCGACGACGGTGGTGTACCAGCCGCTGACGTCGGAAACCGGGACGCTGAGCGTCAATACGACGTCCAACGCGGGCGGCCCGTACGACACCGTGATCCACCTGGTGCAGAGCTTCGTGGTGGATTGCAACGGCGACCAGGTGAACGAGTACGCTTCCAGCGAAGGCGGGTTCGAGGAACTGGTTTACGACGGCGAGACGGGCAACGACGCGCTGACGGTCCTGGATACGGCTGGCGACGATACGGTCGTCCACACGCCGGGAGCGGGCCGCGACGAGGGTTTGGTCCGGGTCAACGAAACGCTGGCCATCCGCTACCAGAACCTGGGTCTGGGCGGCGGAGCCTCGCTGACGCTGGGGGCGGCGGCCCAGGGTGGGGCGGACATGCTGGTCCTGACGGGCACGGGGGCCAGCGACCAGTTCACAGCCGCCAGGGCGTCGGCTGCGCTCGGCACCGTACAGCTGAACAACAGGCTGCCAGTCTGGACCGACGGGCTGGAAGGCTACACGCTCAACGGCCTGGAAGGCGATGATACCTTTACGGTCAACCTGCCTCTGGCCGCGGCCGTGGCGGCGGTCAACGTGAACGGCGGCGGGCCGGGCGGCAGCGACATGCTGTCGGTCAACGGTACGCCGGGCGTGGACGCCTTTACGGTCAACCCGGCCACGACGCCGGGCGACGGCCAAGTGCTGGTCAATGCAGTGGCCAACAACTACACCGGCATCGAACACGTGTTCCTGGCGGGTAACGGCGGCGCGGACACGCTGCTGGTCCACGACGACGGGCGCGACAACACCTGGAACGTGTCGCGCGGAACGGTCGGCGACCTGGTGCAGATTGCGGGCCGCGAGTCGCTGGACTACACCGGCTTCGACGCGGTGACGCTGACCAACTTGGCGGGCACGGACCTGTTCCGGATCGAGCCGACCAGTCTGCACGGCTACGCCACGTCGCTGACCGTCAACGGCGATGCGGCCAAGATCGACGACGTGCTGGAATTGGTGGGCACGGCGGCGGCGGACGCGATAACGCTGGCCGGCGGCACCGTGACGGTCAACGGCAAGCCGGTGACGGCCGGGAACGCGAACTTCGTCGAGGTCCGTGTGACGGCCCTGGCCGGCGGCGACTCGATCACGGCCACGGCGGACGCCCTGAGCGGCATCCGCCGCGTGATCGACGCGGGAGCGGGCGACGACACCGTGAACCTGTCGCTGATCACGTCGGCGGGGGAGGTGCTGATCTACGGCGGGGACGGCAACGATGCGCTGACCGGCTCGGCCGGGGACGACACGATCTACGGCGGCGCCGGCAACGACACGATCGTCGGCTTCCAGGGGAACGACCGTCTGTTCGGCGGTTCCGGTTCCGACCGGTTCATCTGGAACAACGGCGACGGCTCGGACGTGGTCGAGGGCGACGAGGGCCTGGATGTGCAGATCGTCAACGGGGCTGCGGCCGGCGACGACTTTATTCTCCGGACGAAGACCGGCGACGAGAGCCGGGCCTTCTTCGAGCGGACCAATTTGGGCCTGTTCACGATCGACATGGGCAAGGTCGAGCAGGTCGACATCAACGGCCTGGGCGGCGGGGACAACATCGAGATCCGCGATCTGTTCACCACCGACGTGCGGCAAGTGAACGTGGATGTAGGCGCCCAGGCGGACACGGACACGGTCACGGTCCACGGCCGCAGCGTGGCGGACGGCGTGGCCTTGACGGCCGTGAACGGCGTGGTGAACATCGCCGGCCTGGTGTACGACGTGAACGTCAAGAGCATCAATTCCGTGACCGACGCCGACACGCTCACGTTCAACGGCAACGACGGCGACGACCTGATCTTCGCTTCGGACCTCCTGAGCGCGATCTTCGGCACAACGCTGGCGAACGTAAACCATCTGGTCCTGAACGGCAACGGCGGGAACGATTCGCTGACCGGCTTCGGTCAATTGAACGGCGGCGACGGCAACGACATGTTGCAGGGCGGCGACTATCCGCAGACGATCAACGGCGGTGACGGGAACGACCAGCTGTACGGCGGCGGGGGCGACGACGTGCTGAACGGCGGCGCCGGCGAGGACCTGCTGGTGGGCGGAGCGGGCGCCGACACGATCGACGGCGGCGACACTCCGGACAACATGGAATGGGACACGATCCTGGTCAGAGGCACGTCGGGCAACGACACGATCGACATCAACCAGACGTCGCCGGCTTCGGTGATGCACAAGGTCAATCTCGATGCCCAGACCGATACGCTGATCTTGCTGGCCGACGGCACGCGGACGGTGGACGAAATCCGCGTCGAGGCGGGCAGCGGGGCGGACCTGATCCGCGTCCGGATCGCCGACGCGGCCGTCGATAGTATGGCCACGGACGGCGTGTACAACGCCCTGGTGGTGGTCGTCCACGGCGGCCCGGCGTCGGGGGCCGGCGACCGGTTGGTGGTGATCGACGACGGGGCCGACGACTTGACGCTGTACCGCAAGAGCCAGGACGATTCGGCCGGGACGGTGTCCATCGGCCCGGCGAATGCGGAAGCGTTCGAGACGGTCTTTGACGGCATCGAGCGGGTGCAGTTCCTGGACGAGACCGGAGTGGCCGTCAACGCCAATCCGGGCCACAGCAGCCGCCTAGTGGTCTTCAAGCACGATCCGTACGAGTACAACGATGACCGCTTCGTCGCCACGCACCTGGGCGCCGGCGACGCGATCAACGTGGACCCGACCATCGATCCGGGAGCGCTGCTCAATCCGTTCGGCGGGGGAGGCGTAATGGACAACATCCCCGGCGACGAGGACTGGTTCCGGGTCGAAGCCCGTGTGACCGGCACGCTGGACCTGCAGGCGTTCTTTGAAGAGATCGGCGCGATTCCGTCCAGCGGGCGGCCGGGGTTGCCCGGCAACGGCAACCTGGACATCGAACTGTACGACGTGGACGGCACGCTGATCGCCGGGAACGGAGTCTTCGGGAACAACGACGGAGCGGCGGACTTGAACGTGGACGGCGACGCGTTCGCCGAGAACGAGCGGATTCGCATCCCGGCGGTGGCCGGCCAGGTCTACTACCTGAGGGTGTTCGGCGTCAACGACGCCATCAACAACTTTGCCTTGACGGTGCTGAACGAGGCTCCGCCGACTCCGTGGGGACTGGAGCTGAACGACCATGTCAACCTGCTAAGCGGGTTGCAGGAGGTGCCGCCGGTGGTGACCCAGGCCAACGGCCAGGTGATCTTCGCCTACAACGACACGGCCGATACCTTCGACATCAACGTGTTCGTCTCCGGCCTCGAACTGGCGGACACGACGCCGCTGCCGCAGTTGACCGGCGCCCATATCCACTTGGGCAACGCCGGCGCCAACGGGGCTGTGATCGTCGATCTGGGGCTGGCATCGTGGGTCCAGGAGGAGAGCGGAATTCGGCTGCAGTTGAGCGGCGTGCCGTTCCCGGCGGCTAACGAAGCGGCCCTCAAGAGCAACGGCACGTACGTCAACCTGCTCTCGTCGGTCAATCCGGCCGGCCACTTGCGGACGCAGCTGACGCACATCCTGGAGATGAGCGACAGCGGCCGGACGAACTGGGACAACGTGACCAAGGACAACACGCCGACGATCTACTTCCGCTTGGACGACGCCGTGCTGCTGAACGACCAGCCGGGGAACGACGCGATAGACACGCCGTTCGACGAGATCATCCCGATTCCGTTCCAGGGCACGGCCTTGGCGGCCGGCTATCGGATCGGCGTGTTCGACGAAGGCCCGCAACCCTGGGCCGAAAACCCGCAGACGCCGCTCGGCTACGCCACGCAAATCGCTCCGGGCGTGTATACCTTCACGACCCCGCAACTGAGCGACGGCAGTCACTTCCTGACGGCCCGCGTGCAGATGATCGATCCGGCGACTCCCCGGCAGACCGGTTGGGGTGCACGCAGCGAGGCGTTGGAGATCAACGTCGACACGGCCCGGCCGCCGGTCTTCTTCGGCGTGGCCAACCATCCGACGGACGGCCTGCACCCGGACAGCGACACAGGGATCATCAACCAGCCCGGCACGTTCGTGGACCGGATTACCAGCGACACGGTACCCACGCTGTGGGGCAGCGCCGAGGCGAACTCGATCGTCCGGGTGTACCTGGACGCCAACAACGACGGCAACATCGACGCGGGCGACTTCCTGCTCGGCAAGGCCGTCGCCATCCCGACCGATGGCAACGACCAGTTCGCCAACGGACAGTGGACGCTGACCAGCAATATCGACCTGAACGATCCGATGATCCTGACGGCGCTGGTGGCCAACGGTTTGATCGAGCCCAACGAGATCGACGGCATCCGGCCGCTGTTGGCGACGACCGAGGACCTGGCGGGCAACATCAGTTCGGCCCAAGGTGCGGAACGGTTGTCGATCTTCCTGGACACCCGCGGCCCGCAGGTCGAGGGAGTGAACATCACGAACCACAAGGACTACGACTTGTTCGATCCGAAGCCCTCGACGGACGGCCCGACGCCGTTGGCCTGGGCCTTGGACATCGACTTTGTCGACCGCCCGCGGCGGCTGGGCCAGCCGGTGCTGGTCGGGACGGATGCCGTGTTTGTGGTCGATTTCTCCGGCAGCACGTGGGACCACTTCGGTGGCACGTCCGTCGGCGACCTGAATGGCGACGGCGACAGCAACACGATCCTGGACGCCGAGATCGCCGGCTTTATCGCGATGAACAACGATCTCATCGCCCGCGGGCTGGGCGACATCTCGTTGATTTCGATCGTGGCCTTCGATTCGGCCGCCTACCAACTCGATATGGATCCCGCTCTGGCGGGCGTCCAACTGTCCACGACGCCCAACGCGGATGCCGACAACAACGGTGTCCGTGACGTGGAGCAGGTGCTCAAGTCCCTGGACTACGGCGGCACCACGAACTTCAGGGCGGCCCTCCAGGCGGCCATCAGCACCATCAACACGTTGGGCAATGCGGCGGAGAGCAACGTCGTGTTCCTGTCGGACGGATACCCGAACGCGGGCGGCTCGTACACCGACGAGGTGGCGACGCTGAACTCGATGGGCGTGAACGTGCGGGCCTTTGGCGTGGGCACGGGTGCCAGCCTGCCCAGCCTGCAGGTCATCGATCCTTCGGCCGTGATCTTCACGTCCACCGACGAGTTGCTGGGCATTCTGGGCGGCGGCAGCGGCGGTGGCGGCGGGTACGACACGTTCTTCTACCCG
Source organism: uncultured Pirellulaceae bacterium (assembly GCA_964486845.1). Taxonomy (GTDB): domain Bacteria; phylum Planctomycetota; class Planctomycetia; order Pirellulales; family Pirellulaceae; genus Anammoximicrobium. Next base: position 8,293 of record CAZAQY010000198.1, on the reverse strand, counting down.
GCGGTCAATCAGCAGCTGGCTACGACGCCGGGCAACTACCTGCTGGTCGGCGACGCCAACGGCGTGATCCCGATCAAGTCGATCGAGTTCATGGACCACACCAAGGCGAACGAATTCGGGCGGACGACGATCCGGCTGAGCTTCTTCGAGCCGCTGCCGGATGACCGCTTCACGCTGACCGTGTACGACCGCATCAAGGACGATGCCGGGAACGCCCTGGACGGCGAGACGAACACGGCCGAACCGCAGGAGAATCCTTACTGGCCGAGCGGCGATGGCGAGCCGGGCGAGGACTTCATCGCCCGCTTCACCATCGACAGCCGGCCGGAGATCGCCGTGAACCATTCGGGCAGCGTCTGGGTCGATACAAACGGCAACTTTACGTTCGACCCGGACAACCTGGACTACACGAACCGGGACATCACCTACGTGTTGGGCTTCACGACGGACAACCTGTTTGCCGGCAACTTCTCGGCACCGGGTGCGAACAGCGTTGCCGACGGCTTCGACAAGCTGGCAGCCTACGGCCGCGTGGGCAACAGCTTCCGCTGGCTGATCGACACGGACAACGACGGCGTGCCGGAGGACCTGGACGGCGACGGCGTGGTGGGCGTCAAGGAGCCGATGGGCACGACCGGGATGCCGTTCGCCGGCAACTTTGACGGCAACAAGGCGAACGGCGACGAAGTGGGCTTGCTGGCCGGCAGCAAGTGGTACTTCGACACCAACCACGACTACAAGCTGGACAAGGTCGTGACGCTGCCGCTGACCGGCCTGCCCATCGTGGGCGACTTTGATGGCGACGGCTTCGACGATCTGGGAACGTGGAAGGACGACCAGTTCACGTTCCTGCTGACCGCCGGCACCGAAAAGGCGTGGCTGACCGGCGCAGCCAAGCCCGCGACGATCACCAAGGGCAACTTCGGCACCGACGGCTTCGGCTTTATCGGCGTCCGCGAGCGGCCGGTGGCAGCGGACATGGATCAGGACGGCATCGACGATATCGGCCTGTGGGTGCCGGACCGGGCGGGCGTCGCGCCGGTGGAGAACGGCGAGTGGTACTTCCTGGTGTCCAACGCCTTCGGCCAGAACGTGCCGGCGTATTACGGGTCGGTGTTCTTCCTGGATCATCCGTTCACGCCGATTCCGTTCGGCGAGGACATCTACGCCAGCTTTGGCGACGAGTTCGCCGTGCCGTTGCTCGGCAACTTCGATCCGCCGGCCACCAGCGGCGGCGGCTCGAGTACGCCCGTCGGGCTGACGAACCTGGACAACCGGTTTGACGTCAACGCGGACGGCTTCGTGAACGCGCAGGATGCCTTGGTTCTGATCAACGACCTCAACGCCAACGGCGCCCGCACGCTCTCGGTGAGCACGCTGGCCGCACCGTTCCTCGATGTGACGCGGGACGGGCAGGTGACCGCCAATGACGCGCTGGGCGTGATCAACTACGTCAACAACGCGGTTGCGGGTGGCGAAGGTGAGGGAGAGGCGATTGTCGAGGCCCCGCCGGCGGAGGTCGTAGCAACGGCCGCGGGCGTGCAGGATGCCGTCGCGGGCTCGCTGGCCAGCGTCCAGTACATCGGTTTGCTGGCGGAGCCGTGGTCGGCGCCTACTGGCCGTGCGGTGCCGTCCGAAACGGCCCAAGTCGATCAGTACTTCGCCCGCGACGCGGACGGTGCGGACGACTTGTCGGTCTACGCGGCTGGCTTGGCCGATGCCGTTCTGGCCAACGTTGGCCGAACCAGCCCTCAGGCGCTGGGCGTTGCCGATGCGGCATCGCTGGACGACGTGCTGGCGGACTTGGCAGGCGACCAGGGCCGGTCGGCTGCGGAAGAGACCGCCGACGGGTTCTTCGCCCAACTCGGCCGCTTCTTCCGGCGGTTGGTTTAGTGACGGGCGCCGGTTTCGACCGGCGGGCGGGAAAAGCCCGGTCTTCTGGTAAGACCAGGCTGGCCTTGCGATGATGACGACGGATCGGCGGGAGTTTCGCTCCCGCCGATCTTTTTTTGTTTCCGGGAGTCTGACAGGGCGGAAGCCCCCGGCTTCTCCGGGAAAATCACTGCCATTCCCATGACGGTAGCAAGTCCGCTAAAATACACGGTTCAATCTCGACCGGAATTGGGTTGGCATTTTCCCTCGGCAGAAAGACCTCGGTATGATTCTCTCTGGCGATATCGGCGGCACGAACACGCGACTGGCTCTCGTCGACAAGAATGACGGCGGGCAGTTGCAGTTGGGCACGATCAAGACGTTTCCCAGCCGCCGTTACCGCGGGCTGTACGAGATTGTGGAGCAGTTTCTCCGGGAACAGCAAGTTTCGGTACAGGCCGCGTGCTTTGGCGTCGCGGGCCCTGTCAAGCACGGACGCTGTGCGACGATGAATTTGACCTGGGTCGTCGACCAGCGGGAAATGGCCGACGCCAGTGGCATCGGTCACGTCTGGGTCATCAACGATCTGGAGGCGATGGCGTACGGCGTGTCGTGCCTGGGACCGCAGGACATCGAAATCCTTCACCCCGGCGTTCCTGACGCGGTGGGCCATGCGGTCGTGGTTTCGCCAGGGACCGGTCTGGGCGAAGCGGGCATGTTCTGGGACGGGCAACGGTACCATCCGATCGCGACGGAGGGGGGGCATGCCGACTTTGCCCCGCGGAACGAATTGGAGATGGAACTGCTGCGTTTCCTGCTGAAGGAATTCGATCACGTCAGCTACGAACGAGCCGTTTCGGGGCCCGGACTGGTGAACATCTATCGCTTCCTGCGAGAAACGGGACGCGGCGAGGAGCCCTCGTGGCTGGCGGACGAGATGAAGCAGTCCGATCCGGCGGCGGTGATTGCCCAGGCAGCCATGACGGCACGCTCGCCGCTGTGCGAACAGGCGTTGGATTTGTTCCTGGGCCTGTTTGGCGCCGAGGCCGGCAATATGGCCATGAACTACATGGCGACGGGCGGCGTTTGGCTCGGTGGCGGGATCCCGGTCAAGATCCTCAGCCGATTGAAATCGACGGACTTGTTCATGAATGGCTTCCTGGACAAGGGGCGGTTGCGGAACCGTCTGGAAGAGATCCCAGTGCGCGTCATCCTGAGCGACAAGACCGGCTTGCTGGGCGCGGCGCTGCATGCCGCCGAGATGGTGCCTTCCTGACGCGGGATTGCGGCCGTGAACAAGGAAGCCCCGCTTTTTCGGAAAAGCCGGGCTTTTGAGGATTTGCGCCAGTTGCCTCCACCGGAGTCACTCTGTGCCATGAACCGCGCGCTTCGACATCCGATCGGGTTTTGGGATCAGCTTCTTTCCTGGCCTGGAAAGAGAACCGTCCGGAAAACTTCCTGTACGAGACCTGGTTCGAAAAGAAGCTCGGAATGTGCTGAGTCCCGCCGAGTGAGCCCTTCCGCGACAACATGCGCGTACCGTGTGCTCAAGCGGCTCAGCTGGAATCAACAGCGGACCAAGAGAGACAGCGAATCATTGCTTGGTCTATTCGATGCCTCTTTCAATTCGCTGTCGAGTGGGGCGGGGAGTGGATGGCTTCGGGTTGCGCGGACTCAGCACCGGGACCGAAGCAGGCTCAAGCCCGGCTTCTGGGCCGGAGCTGTTTGCGCTTTCGGCAATCCCAACGCAGCCGGCATTGTTGCCCGATCCGTTCCTTCACGCAAGAAAAAATCGCCAGATCGCGTGGCATCACGCGGTAGATGGTTGCATCTGAAGACACGGCGATAAAATCGAGGAATGGCGCAGGATCGCACCACGGCAGGACTTGAGCAACGCCGAATCCCCGACCCTGACCACGGACCTTGAGGAAGGCCACAACGCGTTCATCGGTACGCAGGATGATGATATGACTTTGAAGCAGAACGTGTCCATCGTTTGCCGGAAAGGCCGCCCCGGCGCTGCACGGCGTCCGCCGTGGGGCAGAAAGCCGTCTCGCGCGACGTTTGCGAAAAGGCTGGCCGGCCCGGAGCCGCTCGAAGACCGTTGTTTGTTGAGTATCGGAGCCGGCACGGCGGATACGTTCTACGGCGGCTACTTGACCGTCGAAGGCATTTATCAGCGTCTTGACGAGATGGCCGCCGCGTATCCGGCGATCACCGAGTTGATGGACTACGGCGACAGCTACTCGAAAACCGCCGGCGGCGTGCCCGTGCCCGGCGGCTACCAGTTGGCCGGCTACGACTTGTTGGCGCTCCGGATCACCAACCAGGCGATCGCTGGACCGAAGCCGGTGTTTGTCCTCATGGCCGGCATTCACGCGAGGGAAATTGCGACGCCCGAAATCGCGATGCGACTGGCCGACTGGCTGACACAGAATTACCAACGGGACGCGGATGCGACCTGGCTGGTCGACCAGCATGAGATCTGGGTCTTGCCGACGGTCAACCCGGACGGCCATTGGTACGTCGAGTTGGGCACGCAGGTCGCCGGCGGCGACGAACCGTGGCTGTGGCGCAAGAACGGGCACGCCTACGGTTCGGCGGCTTGGCCGCCCAGCGTGGTCGACCATTACGGCGTCGACTTGAACCGCAACTTCGACTTCCACTGGGGCACGCACGGCGTGCAGCCGGACCCCCGCAGTCAGACGTACCCCGGTCCTGCGGCCGCGTCGGAGCCCGAAACGCAAGCTCTGCAGCAACTGCTTGGCAGCGTCTTCTCCGCTCAACAAGAGCCTGGTGACTCCGATCTCGCCGCCAACACGACCCGCGGGATTTTCATCTCGCTGCACCAGCACGGAGAACTCGTGCTCTGGCCGTGGTGGGACACGGACGCCGCTGCACTGGACGGCGTGGGAATGGAGGCGATCGGCCGGAAGTTCGCGTCGTACAACGGATACATCGCCGGCCGGGGCGCAACCACGCTGTATTACGCCAGCGGCACCGCCGACGATTGGATCTACGGTACGCTGGGAGTGCCGAGTTTCACGTTCGAGATGGGCCTGGAATTCACGCCCCCCTACGCCATCGTGGACGATGCACTGTGGCCGGAGAATTGGAGGGCGCTTGTCTATGCCGCCAAGATCGCCCGCGACCCCTATGCCACGGTCCTCGGCCCCGACACGGATTTGGTGACGATCGAATACGACGGAGACAGCTTCACGGTCGCCGCGACGATCGCTGGCGGGGCCAGCGGCGGGCAGGCGGTGGCGGCGGCAGAATGCTACTTCGACACGCCGCCGTGGAACAGCGGCGCCGTGGGCCATGCGCTGGCCGCCGCGGATGGCAGCTTCGACGGCCAGGTCGAGCAGGTCAGCGCATCTTTCTCGTCCGAGGATCTCGGCCCGGGCTGGCACACGGTGTACGTCCGGGGCCAGGACGCTGCGGGCCATTGGGGGCCGATTAGCGCGGGGCTGGTGGCGATCAAACCATGGCATAATGCGAGCAACCCCTACGATGTGGACGGCAGTGACGATGTTCAGGCCTCCGATGTGCTCGTCCTCGTCAACTCGATCAACGCGGACGGCGCCAGGTTCTTGCCCGCGCCCGATCCCGAGTCCGGTTGCCCGCCGCCGTTCCTGGACGTGACGGGCGACGACTGGCTTACTCCCGAAGACGTCCTCTGGGTCATCAATCAGATGAACGTGATGGGGGCGATTGCGGTTTTGGCCGGCGAGGGTGAGATGGCTCCCGCACCGGCGGTCTGCTCCACCGCCGGCCCCAGCCCGCGCTCGCCCGCCGAACCCGCCGTTTCGGCCGTGGACACCGTGATGGCAACCTTGGTCGACGCTCCTGTGCGGCGGGTTGGCACGGATGCTGCGGCGAGTGAGCCCAAGTTCGAGCGACCGTCCGGCGAATGGGCGGACGTACTTACGGCTGAGGCCGAGGCCTGGATCGGATGGACTCGCGGCTTGTGACCATCCGCCAGCCCAGCCAAGCGGTTTGCCATGGAGGCGGTAGGAGAACCGGACCGATCGGGGGTGGGCAGAACGATCACAACCGTCGTTCTCGGCACGGACGGCTTTCGCGGCTTGATGTGCGTTGCCGACAGGTTCGGCGCGTCCGTTTGGATCGCTACACGCCGGTTTGCGGCAAAGAAACTCTTTGGAGGGGAATCGGTTTCACGATAACGCTATCGGATACCCCTGCAAATATGGTGTGCTTGGCGTTGGGGCGAGGCACCGTAGCCCTCTCGCTCCGCGAGAGGATTGCTTTTCCTCTCGCGGAGCGAGAGGGCTACGATCGAAAGGGCGACCAGGATGTCACTTACGGCCTGCGGCAGTGGGCGGTTGAAAAGGAGTTCATGCGATGAGTCGTCGTACAACGCCGCGCAACACGGCGATCTGCGTCTATGCCGGAACATTGCTCCTTGTTTTGCCACAACTCGTCGCGGCGGAATTGGCTTACGCGCCGCCGGCACGCGTGGCCGACATGCACCACTACGTGCAGAACAACGTCACCTGCGGTGACGGCACGTGCGGCGAGGCACTCCACGCTGACGATTCCGAGTTCGACGCGTTTGACGACGAACCGGCGTGTAACTGCTTGCCAGACTACTGCGCCGACGCGGAACGCTGGTGGGTCAGCGCGGATTACTTGATGTGGTGGATTCAAGGCAATCGCCTGCCGCCGTTGGTGACGACCAGCCTTCCCCAAACGAACCCCGAACAGACGGCGGTCATCCTGTTCGGGGATCAGCGAGTGGACGATGACTTGCGTCACGGAGTCCGGCTGACGATCGGCGCTTGGCTCGACGAGCGCCGGGAGTGGGGCATCGAGGGCCACTACTTCTACGTCGGTGATGGCGATGGCGGCCATCAAGCGGTTCTCGCCATTCCCGAGCTGGTCGCAACACCCATCGGAATTGACACCTCCAGTGACGTCAATTCTGCGGGCCTCCTGCTGCGAAAGACCTGGTTGCGAAGCTGTCAGGGACACGTCGCGCTGGTGGGCGGTTATCGGTACTTTCGTTTCCGGGAACGTTTGACGATCGACGAGAATCTGCTCTCCGGCGACATGATGATGGGAGTCCACGACAATTTTGCGGTCCGGAATGATTTCCACGGCGTCGATCTGGGCCTGGCCGCCCAGATGCAGCGAGGCCGCTGGTCGCTGGACGCGTTAACCAAGCTGGGACTGGGCGGCGTCCGGCAGCAGCGGGACATCACGGGTCAGACACATGTGGCGGCTTACGGCGAGACGGCGACGATCAATCAAGGACTACTGACGGGGTCCGGCAACGCCGGCTATTGGAGCGATACCCAGTTTGCGTTTGTGCCGGAGTTGGGCGTTAACCTGGGTTACTGCGTCACACCGTCACTGAGCCTCCGCGCCGGGTATTCGCTGCTGTGGTTGACCGACGCCCTGAGGACGGGCGATCAGATCGACACGGTAGTCAACGATTCCGGTACGTTTCCGCGCCCGCCGGCAAGCGTGGACGGAACGTCCGTCTGTGTCCAGGGAGTGAGCTTGGGCGCCGAATGGCGCCGGTGAGCGGAGCTTCGTGAGAGAAACGGCGATTGGCGTAGTGAGCCGCCGCCGTTCACCTTGGCGATCGAGTCGCTTGACGTCTCCCTCGGGAGATCCGAGCCTGCGTTCGGAATAGCAGTTAGCATCGTTCGAGAAATCACTGTCGCCTCGTCAAAGTAGCCATCACACTCCGTGGGATGATCAGCCTGGCTTTTTTGAACCGCCGGCTTTTCGTCACGCGGAGCGTGACGGCGACTTTCCTCACGTGCCAAAGTAGCCATCACGCTCCGCGTGATGATCAGCAATAAACACTGGACAGTTATTTCTCGAACGATGCTTACGGCGTAAATCCGACGGGGCGGCAAGGGAAAGGGCCGGTGGCGGATTCCACGGTGTGGCACGGCCTACTTGTTGGCCGTGTCGGCGACAAGCGACTCGAGGTCCAGATCCAGCAGGTCAAACTCCCAAGAATCGTCAAACTTGTCCCCTGCAGTTCCACCGGTCCGTAATGTCAGATCTGTATCCTCGGCGAGTGTCGCGAAGACCGATTCCAATGCATCTTGCATTGGCACCGGCTGCGGGCGAGCGTCGCGACTTGGTGGTGCGAGTCCCTCCCCTTCTCCGGAAACGTCGTCCCTGCCACGGCCAACAAGTAGGCCGTGCCACACAGGCACGCCGTGCGGCGCCGTCCCGGCGTCTGGGGCCGGTTCTCCGGACACGTCGCCGACATCCCAAGCGACGCCGCTCTGATCAGTGGACCCGGCTGTGCTTCGTTCCTGGTAGCCACGCGGCGCGCAGTCGGGGGTGATGGATGAGGGGGGACTGGTGAGTGGCTGGAACAGGTGGCGGCGAGCGGGTAACGGTGGGTTATTTGCTCGTGGCGGTGAGGACGTCG
>CAZAQY010000197.1:0-16220 GCA_964486845.1 uncultured Pirellulaceae bacterium | reverse complement strand
ATTTGGCCGAGCAATATCCTCCCAAATGGCCCGGGTTTGATTCGGCCAAATCTGAATTCTGTACGTCTGAGCCCTGAGATTACGGGAATAGGACGCGATGATGCCTTTGTTGGGCCAAATCACGGTAGCGCATTATCTGGCGGTCGGGGCGGTGCTGTTTGTTACCGGCATCGCCTGTATGGCGACGAAGCGCAACGCGCTGGGCGTGCTGATGGGCGCCGAACTGGTGCTCAACGGGGCCAACGTCAATTTGGTGGCCTTTGGCAGCGACTATCTGCGTCCGCAATCTTTGGGATTGGATGGCCAGTTGATGGCCTTGTTCGTGATTGTGCTGGCGGCCGCCGAAGCGGCGGTGGCGCTGGCGATTGCTTTGAACTTCTACAATAACCGTGCATCCATTGACGTGGACCGTGCCGATGAATTGAAAGGCTGATGGAACCATCTGCTCTGCCATCACTGCTGGGGCTGGCCACGCTGCTTCCGCTGGCCTCGTTCTTCTTCCTGCTGCTGTTCGGGCCGCGGCTCGGAAAAGCGTTCGGTCACGGTGCGTACGTAGCCACCGGCGCGATCGTGGCGGCGGGTGTGCTGTCGTTTGTCGCGCTGCTGATCTGGCTGGGACACCACTTCCCCGGCGGCGAGACACATCTCAGCACGGCGGAATCGGCCCCTGTTGTGCGCGGGAGGGAAGATGTCGTGCGCGGGTCGGAAGATGTTGTGCGCGGGGCTCCCGACCCCGCACCCGCGACGACCGAAGGTCTCCAGGAATCGGGGAGACCTGGATCGAACATGGAAGGGAGACCTGCGGCCGGCGGTTCCGGCGAGGTCGGGAGACCTGCGCCGAGCGCTACCGGGAGACCTGCGCCGAGCGCTGTTTATTACGCGGGCGACTATTACACCTTGGGCGTCTTCGGCAAACTGAGGCTGTCGATCGGGTATTACATCGATTCGCTGACGATCTGCATGTTCTGCCTGGTCAGCTTGATCGCTTCGTGCATCCACTTTTACTCGTTGGGCTACATGCACGAGGAGCAGCACGAGGTGACGGATCACGAAGTCACGGTGCGCGACGGCTCGCACCTGAAGCGCCGAGGGCGGTGTGCGGTGTTCTTTCAATACATGTCCCTGTTCTGCTTCAGCATGCTGGGGCTGGTGCTCTCCGGCAACATCGCGATGGTGTTCGTGTTCTGGGAACTGGTCGGGATCTGTTCCTACTTCTTGATCGGATTCTACATCGAACGCCGCAGCGCCTGTAACGCGGCCAACAAGGCGTTTATCGTCAACCGCGTGGGCGATTTCGGCATGATGATCGGCCTGATGGCCCTGTGGGGTGGTTTGGGGACGTTTGCGTTCGGCGACGTGGAGCGGGTGGACGCCGACGGCAGCAATCGCGTCGAGCAGGGCATCTTCAGCCTGGTCCGCTCCGGAGAAAATCACTCGATCCGCGTGCCGGACGGCCTAGTTCGTCTGTCCGCGCGCCAGGAGGTGGCGAAGATCGTTCACGGCTTGGGCCCCCAGGCCGGCGCGGAGCAGATGGAACAGGCAATCGCGGCCCAGGTCGAGACGTGGCGCAGCGGCGGGCCGGACGGCACGGGACCGCGTTACGGTTACGGACTGCTGGTGCTGGCCGGGATCGGCATCTTCTGCGGCTGCGTCGGCAAGAGCGCCCAGTTCCCGCTGCACGTCTGGTTGCCGGACGCGATGGAAGGCCCCACGCCCGTTTCGGCCCTGGTCCACTCGGCGACGATGGTCGCGGCCGGCGTCTATCTCGTGGGCCGTTTCTTCCCCGTGTTTGCGCCGGAGGTTCTGTTGGTCATTGCCCTGATGGGCTGCATCACGTTGTTCATGGCCGCCACAATCGCCGTCACGGCGACCGACATCAAGCGGGTTCTGGCCTACTCGACCGTCAGCCAGTTGGGTTACATGATGCTGGCCTTGGGCGTCGGCGGTTGGGTGGCTGGCTTGCTGCACTTGATTACGCACGCCTTTTTCAAGAGTCTGTTGTTCTTGTGCTCCGGCTCGGTGATTCACGCCGTCCACACCAACGAAATGACGGAGATGGGCGGCCTTCGCAAGAAGATGCCGATCACGGCCCTGACCATGCTGGTGGGCTGCCTGGCGATCGCGGGGATCAGCATTCCGTTTGTGGTCGGCTTCAGCGGCTACTACTCCAAGGATCGCATCCTGGAGCAGGCTTTCTCGTTCCTGTTGCACGAGAGCAATCGCAATTTCGTGGCCGGCTTGTTGTTTTACACGGCCGCGGGTGGGGCCATGATTACCGCGTTTTACATGTTCCGGTTGTGGTACATGACGTTTGCCGGCAAGCCGCGGAACCAGCACCGTTACGAGCACGCTCACGAATCGCCGCGCGTGATGACAGTGCCGCTGATCGTTTTGGCCGTGCTGGCCACGTGCGTTGCCTGGCAGCCGTTTGGCGGCCTGGGCCGGCTGAGCAACTTGAGCGTCGTCAACCTGCTGGAACAGTCGCGGCCGATGGGGACGCTAACGGATACGGTGTCGCCGGCGGCCGGAATGACATGGCCCAATGAACACTTTGCGCACGAACCCGAACAACATGACACGATTGTGAAGCCGGTCACCTGGCTGGCGACCCTGACGGCCTGGGCCGGAATCGGCTTGGCGACCGCGATCTACTGTCTGGGCTACATCCAGGCTTCCGAGGTGCGGCGTCAATTCGAGGCCATCTACCGGTTCTTGCTGAACAAGTGGTGGTTTGACGAGTTGTACGATTGGCTGTTTGTGCGTCCGACGCACGCGGTGGCACGGCTGGTGGCAGCCGTGGACCGCCGCTGGATCGACGGGTTGATCGACGGCAGCGCGCGGTTGACCGGTGGCTTAGCCGCGGTCTGGGACCGTCTGGTCGATCGGCTTGTCGTGGACGGCTCGGTGAACTTGTTCGCCAGCGGCGTGTACGCCCTGGGGGTCTGGCTGCGCCGCGTGCAAACCGGCCGGTTGCGGCAGTACGTCTTGTTCGTGGCGATCGGGGCATTGGCGATTTTCGTTTTCATCAGTTTTTTCTGGGGATCTTCGTGGGCGGGTTAGATAGTAGCAGGCACGCTCCGCGTGCCGTGGGCAACGGCACACGGAGCGTGCCGTGGGCAGCGGACGGCACACGGAGCGTGCCTGCCACTATTAGGATCGACAACCGATGGTAACTAGCTATCTGGTCATACTGAGTGCGATCGTTTTTCTCCCGGTGCTGGGCGCGATCCTGGTGATGTGCGTCCCGAAGGAACGGGAAGAGACGGCGCGGTACATCACGCTGGGCGCCGCGAGCGGCGTTCTGGTGCTGTCCCTAGTGGCCTTTCTGGGGCCGGGGCTTGGCGGGCCGTTCGATTACCAGAACGAAGCGGCGGCGTACATGCAGTACGTCTTCAACGTGTCGTGGATTCCCTCGTTCAGTATCGACTACTTCATGGGCGTCGACGGCATCAGCTTGCCGCTGATTCTGCTGACGGCCCTTGTCAGCCTGTTGGCGGCCGGCGCCAGTTGGTCGGTGACGAAGTACGTCAAGGCCTACTGCGTGCTGTTCCTGCTGCTGGAAACGGGCATGCTAGGCGTGTTTTTGGCACTCGACTTTTTCTTGTTTTACGTGTTCTGGGAGGTCATGCTGCTGCCCATGTACTTCCTGATCGGCGTCTGGGGCGGAGCGCGCCGCGAATACGCGGCGATCAAGTTTTTTTTGTATACGCTGGTGGGCAGCGTGTTGATGCTGATCGCCATCCTGATGCTGTATTTTGCCGGCAATCTGGCGGACCCGGCCCTGCAGCCGCACCTGGCTCGGTGCCACTTGAATGACCGCGTGCGGGCAGAGGTCGCGGCGGCGCTGGACAGGATCGAAGCGGGCGAGGCCAAAGTCGGCGATGTCCAGGTCCACACGTTCAACATCCTGGCCCTGCAGCGGATCGGCCAGCACACGACGCAATTCAGCCCCAGGCTGCAGTGGTGGGCGTTTTTGCTGCTGTTGGTGGGCTTCATCATCAAGGTGCCGTCGGTGCCGCTGCACACGTGGTTGCCCGATGCGCACGTCGAGGCGCCGACGCCGATCTCGATGATCCTGGCCGGGGTGCTGCTGAAGATGGGCGGATACGGGATCATCCGCATCTGCTACCCGATCTGCCCGCACGGCGGCTACGACCTGGCGTATTTCGTGTGCCTGCTGGGCGTGGTCAGCATGGTCTACGGAGCCTTTGCGGCGCTGGCTCAGAAGGATTTCAAGCGGCTGGTCGCGTACAGTTCGGTCAGCCACATGGGCTACGTGGTGTTGGGGCTGGGCGTCTGGTCGGCCACGGCCGGCACGGCATTCAATCCCGATTACTGGAACATGGGCGTCAAGGGCGCCATGTTCCAGATGATCGCTCACGGGATCAGTTCGTCCGGCATGTTCTTCCTGGTGGGCGTCGTCTACGACCGCGTCCACCACCGCGAGTTGAACCAGTTCGGCGGCCTGTTCGGCAAGATGCCGGTGTACACGGCCCTGTCGATCGGCATTTTCTTTGCGGGGCTGGGATTGCCGGGCCTGTGCGGGTTCATCGGCGAGGTGCTGGTGGTCCTGTCGGTTTGGAACTACAGCTACGTGCTGGCGGTGATCTCGGCGTCGGTGATGATCCTTACTGCGGGCTACATTCTCTGGGCGGTGCAGCGGGTGTACTTGGGTGCGGAATACAACGGTCCGCATGCCGAGGCGTTGACGCCCAGCACGCTTCGCGAGAACAGCATTGCGGGCGTGCTGTTCGTACTGGCGATTCTGTTCGGCGTGTTTCCGCAGACGTTCCTGTTGCGGTACATGGACAAGACGATTGACCGCCAAGTCGGCGAGTTGGCGCGGTGGACGCAGCAGGTGAAAGAGGTCGAGGCGATGGGTAACACGCCGGTCGAGTCGCGATCCGGCGGCCCAGGGATCGTGGGCGCGGGCGACACGGATGCCCCTAGCGCGCACGAGGTCGTCTCCCAGGCAACAGAGGCGAAGTCATTGTGAATCTGTACGATGCCGTCAATCAACTGGTTCTGGACACGCGAGGCGTCCCGCCGGGTGGGCCGCTCTCATTTTCCGCGGTGTCCAGTATTGGGTTGTTCCTGCCCGAGATCACGATCTGTGCGACGATCGTGCTGATGCTGATGGTCCGCGTCTTTTCCTGGGGGCGGCGCGTCGATGTCGCTTACCTGGCGTTGGCCGGTTCGGTTCTCGCCTTTTTTTTGGCGGCGGTGGATGCCCCGGCCGTCGGGCAACGGGTCGAGTTCTTTACGGGCATGCTCGTGTACGACTCGTTCACGGTCTACGTGCGAAGCTTGCTGCTGCTGTTCGTGGTCTTGCTGGTCCCGTTGACTCAACTGACGGGCGTGCCCCGGCGCGAGGACGCATCGGACATCTACACGCTCGCGCTGGGCGCCACGTTGGGCATGTGCCTGATGGTTTCCGCCAATCACCTGCTGATGGTCTTTCTGGCGGTGGAGATGGCCAGCGTGCCTTCCTACGCACTGGTAGCGCTGATGAAACGCCGCTACCAGGCCAGCGAAGCGGCGTTGAAATACGCCGTGTACGGTGCGGCCACGGCGGGCGTGATGCTGTACGGCATCAGCCTGGTCGCGGGAATCGTCAATTCGGCTCACCTGCCGACCATCGCACGGGAATTGGCCGTCCGGCTGCCCCACATGTCGGGCGGCGAGGCAATGGTGCTGTCGCTGGCCGGGCTGATGGTGTTGGTGGGGCTGGCTTTCAAGCTTTCGGCGGTCCCCTTCCATTTCTGGTGTCCTGATGTGTTCGAGGGGGCGACGGCGGAGGTCAACGCTTTTCTGAGCGTGGCGTCCAAGGCCGCTGCGCTGGGGTTGCTGGTGCGCGTCGTGATCGGGATCGGCGTCGTCGTGCCGCCGGGTTTGACCGCCGGGGAAATGGCGGGCGCCCGCCAAACGTCCGAAGTGGCGGAGGCCGCCCGGCGGGGACCTGCGGCGGGGCTGATCCTCACGCGGAGCGTGACGGCTACTCTGAAAAGTAGCCCTCACGCTCCGCGTGAGGAAAAGCCAATGGCGCACGACGCGGCGACGAACGAAGTCAAGGTGACCGCGGCAGGAGTCGCTCCGCCTGATCCAACCGAACTGGCTCCGTTGCAGGGTTTGTTGGGCAAGCTGGTGGCGCTGTTGGCGATCGTCACCTGTACCTTTGGAAATCTGGCCGCTTACGGGCAGACGAACATCAAGCGACTGCTGGCCTACTCGACGATCGCTCATGCGGGTTACATGATGATGGCGATTCCCCCGCTCATGGCTCTGGCGTCGGCGGACCCGGCGGCCGCCGAACAAGCGGTTGCCGCCCTGGCGGTCTACATCGCCGTATACCTGTTCATGAACCTGGGTGCGTTCAGCGTCGTGGCGTTTCTGCGCAACGCGATGGGGAGCGAGCAGATCGACGACTACGCAGGTCTGTTCCGCCAGTGTCCCGGCGTCGTGATTTGTTTTGCCATCATGCTGTTCAGCCTGCTGGGCATTCCGCCGTTGGCCGGTTTCGTCGGCAAGTTCGCCGTGTTTGCGGCGTTGGCCGAAGGCTACTTGGCGACCGGGCAAGGATATCTTCTGCTGCTGCTGATTGCCGGCGGCGTAAACACAGCAATCAGCCTGTTTTACTATGTGCGCGTGGTGAAGGTGATGACGATGGCCCCCGATCCGCAGACACGAGGCCCGGTCCGGCTGCCGCTGGAATCGCTGTCGGGCTTCTATCTGGTTGCCGTCACTCTGCCAACCGTGATCCTGTTCTTCGCCTGGGAATTCCTGAACCAGTTCGCTTTGCGTGCAGCGCAGCAGCTGTTGGGATGACGAACATGAACTCGCTGGATACGAACGCTGTTCTCAACCGGTTGCTGATTCTGCATCACCGTTCGCTGCCGGCGTACCTCAGCTACGCCATCCCGTGGCTGCACCGGGACAACGAGGCCGCGTTGGAGGTGCTTCAATCCATCGCGGCGGATCACCGCGGCCTGGTCGACCGGGTGGGCGAACTGGTCATCGCTGGGGGCGGCGTCGTGGCCTACGGTCACTTTCCGTTACGATACACCGCGTTGCACGACCTGTCGCTGGATTACCTGGTCACGCGGCTGGTGGACTTTGAGAGACAGTTGATCCCGCAAATCTCCGCGTGTGCCGAACAGTTGCGAATGAATCCGGCTGCCCAGGCCGTCGCTTTGGAGTCGCTGGGCGAAGCCAAAGCGCATCTGCAGGCGCTGGAGGAACTGGCACAGCCATCGAGCCACTTTGGCGCATGATTGGTCGTTTGTGAGCCAGCCTGGCGCTGGAATCGCGCGATGCTTCGTGGCGGACGTGCTCAACGGGCCAGGCGGACGACGCGCAGCGGGGACGGATCGGGAAGGGGAGGCTGGCGGGGGCGGTCGCGATGGGCGGGGAGGGTCTCCCAGACGAGGAAATAGGCCGCGTGGTCGGCTTGGCCGCTGTCGGGGCGGATGTGCTTCAACATGCCGGGGAATGTGGATTCGATTTTGCGGATGCTGGCGGGGATGGCGAGGTCCTCCGGCGGAGCGTTGGCTCCCGCAATCGGCTGCAGCGTCTGGCCATCGAGCACCCAGGTGCCGGAGCCGCGGCCGTAGCGGTAGTTCAAGGCCAGCCGGCCCTCGGCAATCGGACGCACGGCGGCGATGTTCACTTCTGCCACGATGGTGCCGCCGCCGCTGAACTCCCAGCGGTAACCCTTCCACTGGCTGACCTGCACGATCCGCCAGCCCGACTCTTCGCGCCGGGCGGCGTAGATCTGCAAGTCGCCCGCGGCGTCGTACTTGTGATAGGTCACCACCGGCCGGCCTTGGTGATCGAAGCCGAGTTCGCGATTGGCGTTCAACAGGCCGCCGCCCGCAGGCACCGGATCGATCACCTCGCCGGTCTGAAGCGTGATCGGGAGCGCCAGCGGCCGGCCCGCTGAATCGGTCCAGTGCCGCAGGTCGTCACTCCGCGCATAACTCAGATCGTGATTGGTCGCGCAGTCCGGAGTATCGCGCCAGACCCACACCATGTGGAACCGCCCGTCCGGACCACGCTTCGGAAGCGTGCAGTAGGCGTTCATCAGCCCGTCGCCGCTGACCAGCGGCTGGTCGCACAGCCGGCTCCAGGACCGCGTCTGCTCGTCGTACACGTTGTACAGATCGTCACCCCTGCCGCTCGAACCGTCGCGGTACCGGAACACGATCCGGCCCGCTTTGTCGCGCAGGAAGACGGGATACGTGACCCGTTTCTCGCGCTCGCCGGTCATCGCGGGTTCGCGCCGCAACGACGCCGCATCCAGCGGCTGCGTACTGCGGAAGTACACCAGCGGCACGCAGTGCATGTTGCCGGAGACGTGCAGGAACCCGTCGAGGTCCAGGACCATGGTGACGTCGTTGTGCGAGTCCCAGCCGAGTGTCGACGGCAACCGGGTGAACGTCCACGCACGGGAATCCAGGCGGCGCTGAGCGACCGTCATCCGGCGCTCCGCGTCGTAGTAGGCCGCGAACTGCTGCGGCGGGCTGGTCAGCAAGCAGAAGCCCACCGGGTGTGCCGACCACACGGGTTCCACGTCCACGATCTCGGCTTCGACCGTTTCGGCCGCTGCCGCGGCGCGACACACGGTGACGGCGATGAAACACAGCCTCGCAAGCAGTCGGCGCAGCGGCAAACGAGGCACAGAAAAACGGGGCACAGACGAATTCGTGTTCATGAGGTTTGCACTCCGCGACAAAAGGGCGAGCGTTTGTCATTCAGTAGGCTGGCTCGGGAATCCGCCGTACGGGACCCAGCCAGAAAAACAGAGCCAGGCAAGCGATCATCGCCAGGCTGCCGGCGGTCCAGAATACCGGAGCGTAGCCGACCCGGTCCACAACCTGACCGACCGCGAACGTAAAAATGGCGCCGCCCAGGCTGGCCGCCATCAGCGTGACCCCGACCGCCGAACCCATCGTCTCCGCCGGAAACACGCCGGCGTGCAGCGCCAGGAGGTTGGCACCGGAACCTGCGCCGGCGCATAGGCCAGCATGAAGACCGTCGTAATCACCCCGTAGTCCGCGCCGCTCAACCCCAATTCCCCGCGCAGCGTCGGCAACAACACCGACAACGCCTGCCGGTCCACGTAGTTGATCACCGTAGACAAGAACAGCAGCCCCAGAATCAGCCAACGCAACGGTCCGAGTCGCACCAACAGTGGCCGCCTTTCTTCGTGATCTCGTGAATCCGATGCACCTTGCACCCTCTCGACACCTTGCACCTCCCCGTCCTCACGGCAGTCCCATGCCGCCGTCGACGAACAGGTCCTGGCCGGTGATGTAGCGGCCGGCTTCGGAGCACAGCAACAGGGCCAGGCCGGCGCAGTCGCCGGCTTCTCCAATGAACCCGGCCGGGATTTTTGCCAGCACGCGGCGCAGATACGACTCGTCGGCCAGCACTTGCTCGTTCCGGACTGTGGCGATGGCGCCGGGGGCCAGGTTGTTGATGGTAATGCCGCCGGGGGCCAATTGCGGCGCCAAGTTGCGCACGAGATTCTCCAGGGCCGATTTCGTGGCCGAGTAAACAAGCATCTCCGGGTGCGGTCGCACCTGCTGGACGCTGCCGAGGGTCAGGATCCGGCCCCACTTGTTGCGCTGCATGTCCGGCACGAAGTGCTGAATCAGCCAGACATTTGCACCGAGGTTCACATCGAGCTGCCGGCGGTACTCGTCCAGCGTGATTTCCTGCCAGGGCTTGCGGATTTGCACGGAGGCATTCAGCACCAGAATATCCACGGGCCCCAGCGCCGCCAGGGTTTCGGCATGGATTCGCTGAGCGGCCTCCGGCTCCGCCAAGTCGGCCACGGTCAGGCCGCTGCGCACGCCGAAGGCGTCGACCTCGCGCCGCGCCGCCTCGGCCTTGGCCACGTCCCGTGCGCAGTGGATCATCACGTCGGCACCGAATTCGGCCAGTGTTACCGCAATCGCCCGGCCGATCCCCTGACTTGACCCCGTGACCAGGGCCCGCCGGCCCGCCAGATTCAGCTTCTCTCTCATACCGGATGCTCCATAATCGCGCAACACATCCCTAGGAACCACGCCGTCAAAGCAGTTATACAGAAACTCGCGGACCGAGTCATGGGCGTGCGATCAGGGTGGCGACAATCGTCAGGAATGTCCGAGGCGACGAGAGCTGGTCAACGCCGGAAGGATCAAATACATTACACGGCATAGACCCTCGTTGGAGTCTCACGCCGCAGGATGTGTGCGGCGTGCTCGCATTTTCGTAGCACGCGCTCTCCGAGCCGTGCAGAATACTCGGCACGGCTCGGAGAGCCATGCTACTTTGGGAGAACCGCCATGCGACACTTTGCGAACTGGGCGCGTCTGCCCGCAGTGCTGGCCACGTTCGCCGCCGTACTTTCCACCACAACGGCCGGCGCCCAGAACGACGCCCCGACTCCGCCCGCCGCCCGTCACCTGCTAGCCACGTTCAGCTGGGGCACGGGCAATATCGGCGACATCGCGATCGCCCCCGGATTGCTCAATTTGCTGCGCGAGTTCGAGCCGGAGCTGCCCGTGGTGGTGACGACCTCGCAATCGGCCGACAGCCAGTCGTATGCCCGGATCGCCGAGTACCTGCCACGCTACTCCGAGCACTGCCGGGTTGTGCCCTATCCGTTTGCGATCGGCTCGGACACGAAAGCCGGCGAACCCGGCTCGGCATGGCGGGCCTTCCACGATCGCTGGGGCGCTTCGACCTTGCGAGCTTTTGAAAACGGAACGCTCTCCGCGCGGGTCGCGGCTCGTGTAGCCGACGACATCTTGAACCGCCTGCCGCGGGAAATGCTGGACGAACTCCAAGCCAAGAATCCCGAAGCGGCCCGAACCCTGACCGGCGCCGGATTCGTCTTGCTCACGTCGGGCACGACGTTGAACTTCGGCCGGATGGGGGTGCGTCACTTCTACTCCTTCTCGCTGAAGTACTCCATGCCCCTGCTGATCGCCCGCGTGCTGGGAATTCCTTACGGGGTGGGCGGCCAGTCGTTCGAGGCGCTCGACTGGCCGGCGGACCTGGTCTTCCGGCCGCTGTTCCAGCAGGCCCGGTTCGTGTACTGCCGCGACCCGGACTCGCTGGCCTACCTGGCCCAGCGGGACCTGCTGGCGGCCCGATCCGGATTCCGGCCGGACAGCACCTTCTTCTTTCAAGGCTTCGACGAGCCTTGGCTGGAAGCCTACTTGCGGGAACACGATTTATCGCCCAAGAAGTTCATCACGTTGACCATCCGCAGTGCCAAGAGCCAGCCCGGACCGTTGGCCGACACGGTCACTCAGGAGCGTCAGGACGAGCACATGGAGCGGATCCGGACATTTGTGAGCGACTGGGTCGCGCGGACCGGCGTGCCGGTAGTGCTGTGCCCCGAAGTCCGCTACGAGATCCCCTTGATGCACGACAACGTCTACCGGCGGCTAACGCCGGAGGTGCAGAAGAAGTGCGTGTGGATGGATCAATTCTGGACTACCGAGCAAGCCTATTCGCTGTATCGCCAAGCCGAGATGGTGGTCAGCATGGAAATGCACTCGGTGATCATGGCCTTGAGTCTCGGCACGCCCGTGCTGATGCCGCAATTCGCCGAGAACGGCCGGAAAGTGTGGATGCTGGAAGAGTTGGATCTGCGCGACTGGATCTTCGACATCGACGAGCCAGCCGACGCCCCGCGGTTGCTGGAGGCGGCCTTGAAGATCCACCAGGACCCGGCCCAGGCCCAAGCGCGGATCCGCCGCCAATTGCCCCGCGTCCGGCAACTGGGGCTGGAAATGGTCACGGAGATCATGATGGCCTGGCGCAAGTAGCGCAAGGCCCCCGAAAAAGGTCGGGCAGGGAGTCTGGCTGTGGTTCACCAAGCAGAATTGATCAAGGAGCAGCCGGTGTCAGCAAACCGTTTCGATCAAGCCGCCGCGACGTGGGACCACGAACCCCGGCGGGTCGCGTTGATGCGGGCGATTGGTGAAGCGATCCGGCGTCAGACGAACCCGACCAAATCGATGGATGTGCTGGACTACGGATGCGGGACCGGCCTGATCGGGCTTTACCTGCTGCCGCATGTCCGCAGCGTGACCGGGGCGGACAATTCGACTGGGATGCTGCAGGTGTTACGGGAGAAAATTGCTGCGGGCAGGCTGAAAGACATGCAGGCAGTTTTTCTGGATCTTCAGAAGGAGGCAACCCCTCAAGATCGGTACAATATAGCGGTTGCCGGGATGGCACTGCACCATATCGCCGACACCGATCGGGTGCTTCGTGCTTTCCACCAACGTGAAATTTGAGAAGCCGGTGGAGGGCCGGGGGAGCCAGGAGTTTTCGATATTCCTGGTTACGGCTCGCCGTCCCTGATCGCCGCTGCCAAACGTACTTCTATCGCTTGACGAGGATGAGAAATGATGCAGCGAATCTTGCTGATTTTCGTGGCATCGCTTTTGCCCGCCGTTATGGCACTTGGCCAGAACCGTTCCGCACCCGACCCTCGAGACGAACAATTCCGTCGCCTGGTGGTCGGGACATGGGAGGACGATTACCAGGGCAAGCGGACGATGACGCTGAAGGATGATGGCACCGGAACGATGGTCGTGGAATTGGACGGATTGAAAGCGAAGTTGTTTGCTCCCCGTCTGCAGTTTGACATGGTCTGGTCCGTGGACCAGGGCCGGCTCAAGAAGCAGACGCTCAAAGGCGAACCGGCCGTCACCGTGCAAACCATTCTGAAGGCAATGGGCGACCGTGTGGACGAACGGATTCTGGAACTGACGCAGGACCGGCTGCTGTTGCTGGACAAGGACGGCAAGACCAAGTATGACTGGCGGCGCGTGCGACGGCCTTGATTTTCGTAGGGGGGCAATGCGCATGAAAAAAGGCACTCTTCGAATCGCACTGGTCGGTTTCCTATTGTCGATCTCCGGCCCGCCGGCGGCTGCGGAGTCGGACCTCGAATGGCCGCAGGAGTGGACGGTGTTCGGGCCGATTCCCTCCAAGACGGCTGGCACATCCTTTTACGGGCGTCCGCGAAAGGAGGACCTGTTGCCCGGCGAGGCGCTGAAGAGCATTCCGCAAGAGCTGACGATCGGCGGACAGAAATACCGGGGCCGGTCGGTCCGTTTGGACCAAGGCGTATTGAATTTGAGCCGGGAGCTTGCCTGTGGCGGCGACGGCACAGGCGCGTATCTCCTCGCGCCCATCACCGCGACGGCGGACACCACGGTCGAGATCGGCGCCGGGGCCGACTGGTGGATGCACTGGTGGGTGGACGGCCAAGGAGTCTACGACACGCTGGGCAAGGGCCATGCCGGCAACGGGACCACGCCGATCACCGGCCGGGACCATGTGTTCACGATGAAGTTGGCCAAGGGCCGGCATGTCCTGGCCGTGGCGGTGTTCGGCTATCGCCAGTTCTTGTTTGCCGTCACCAGCCCGCAGCAGTTGCAGGAGCGGCCGCTCACCTTCCGGGAAGTCATGGAAGCCGGCCGGCGCCGATACAGGCCCCCGCACTGGTCGATCGCCGCGGATTTTGCCGCCGCGCGGGCCGACTTCGAGCGGGCAGTGGAGTTGGCCGCTACGGATGTGG
Organism: uncultured Pirellulaceae bacterium; assembly: GCA_964486845.1. Lineage (GTDB taxonomy): Bacteria > Planctomycetota > Planctomycetia > Pirellulales > Pirellulaceae > Anammoximicrobium. The sequence continues at coordinate 2,629 of CAZAQY010000197.1, read as the reverse complement.
AACAGGCCGAGGCGCGTTTGGCCATCGCCGAGAACGATCTGCTGGACGCCCAGAACCTTACGGCCGCCGATGCGGCTACGATCCGACAGCAATGCAGCACGGTGCTGGCGCTGACGGGCGCACGGGCCGAACAGAGGGCGCAGGCCGCACTGCGCGCCGGTCAGGCATGGCTACTGGAAAACCGCGGCGAGCAGGCTCGCGCCGAGTTCACCAAGGCTGCGGAACTATGCACCAGGCCGGCGTGGAAAGAAACCGTGCAACTGGCCATGGCCACCGCCTACGCTCAGGACAAGGAGCACGCGGCGGCACGCACCATCCTGACTCAATTGCTGGCCGCTCCCAACCTGGACAGGTTATTGCGGTTCCAAGCGCGGTCGCTCCAAGAGATGCTGGACGTGGCGCCCCGGATTCGTCCCGATCACCCGCGGCTGTTCTTCAACGCCGACACGTGGCCCACCGTCAAGGACCGCATCCAGCGCGATGCCGAAGGCTTCCGGCGACTGCAGCAAATGGTCCGAGGCCTGCCCGACGAGCCCGAGGTCAGGGATTGGGGATCGGAACTGATGCGAGCGGCGATCGTGCAGCGGGTGACCGGCGAGGCGCCGCTGTTGGCGAAGATCCGCAAGCTGCTGCGGGCCACCATCGACCATTACCTGTTGCTGCAGGACTTCAACTCGCACGTCGAGACCCGCGTGGGCTGCGTCGCGGCATTGGATTGGACGTGGAACGACCTGCCGCCAGCCGAGCGCGAGGGCTTGGCGCACGACCTGCTGCGCTATGCCTATGGCCGGCACGTTCAAGACGTGAGCCAGGGCGCGGGCCGCGTTGATCACGATCCCTATTACTATGCCGGGAACATGCACTGGTACGTCGGGCTGGCGGTGTGGCACCCGGATCTTGCCGGGACCGATTGCCAGCGGGCGCTCGCCGTGCTTGGCCGCGGCTACGACAACAACGTGGTGGCGAGTTTCGGCCATCGCATGGAGATGATGAAAGATCGCGGAGGCGTCACGCGGGTCGAGTACAATTTCGAAGACCTGCCGACTCCCGCCTGGACGTTTCTGCACTGCTGGCGGTCGGCCGTGGGAGACATTTCCAACGAATGGTAGTTTGCCAGCGGCTTTGCCCCCAGCTACGTGCTGCGATACATGCTGGGGTTCAAGCCCGGATACTACCGGCAATTCGGCCATGCCCACTCCTGGCGACCCCAAGGCGGCTGGCATTCGGAGCAGCGGCTGTACGACAACTTGGGGCAGTTCATCTACTTCTTTGCCGAGAGCCAGCCGGAGGAGGCGGCGATTGCAGGCTATCTCCGGCAACAGATGGGCCAAGGCGGCGCCGTCGGCACAGGCTCCTATCCGATTTACCCGTACGTGCTGGACCTGGCCGGAACGCCGGCGCCCCGGCTGCCGGACGGACTGCCCATCGCGCGGCACTATAAGGCCAACGGACTGGTGCTGATGTCGTCGGGTTTTGATCCCGACGCGACCTACGTGCTGTACTCGTGTGGGGGCGGGCAAGGAGAACACCTGGACACCGGCCACTTCACCATTTTCAAGAGAGGCTACCTGGCCCTGGACAGCGGGACTCGCGCCCAGGACGAGTACGCCGATCCGAGCAGCGGCGAGAACTATGACAAGCAAAGCGTCGCGCACAACACGGTGCTGATCCGCATGCCGGGCGAGACGATGAAAGGCCTGACGCATCCGACGCTCGAGATTCAGGCCAACAGCGGCGGCCAGCGCAGGCTGCCCACTTTTGCCCGCGTGTTGGCGTTCCAGTCCGACCGGCTGTTTGCCTACGCCGCCACCGACGCGACGCCCACCTACCACCCGGACAAGTGCGACCAGATGGTCCGCCAGTTCCTGTTCCTGACGCCGGACCATTTCGTCGTGTTTGACCGCGTGATCGCCAAGCGTGCGGACTATCCCAAGACGTGGCTGCTGCACACGGCCAACGAGCCGGCCATCACGGGTACCGAGTTCCGGGCGGACCAGGAACAGGGCCGCATCTTCTGCCGCACGTTGTATCCGGCGGATGCCGTGCTGGAAAAGGTCGGCGGGCCGGGTAAAGAGTTCTGGGCCGACGGCCGCAACTGGCCGATCCCCGCCCACTCGCCGTATTTCCGAAATCTGGGCATCAAGGACGCCTCGGACGTGGCGGAGAACATGGGCCGTTGGCGGGTCGAGGTCAAGCCCGGCACGCCGCGGACCGAGGACGTGTTCTTGCACTTGCTCCAGGCCTCCGACCAGTCGGTGTCGAAGATGGTCGACAGCCGGGTGAGCGAGAAGGGAGACCAGATCGAGGTGACCTTCACAGCCAACGCGCGCACGTACACCATCGGCCTGAACAAGACCGGAGAGGTGGGAGGTCACATCCGGATTACCGATGGTGAAAATGTTTTGGTGGATCAGGCCCTCACGCAGGAACTCCAGCCGCAGACAGGCTTGGCACTGACAAACTAACGTAGGATGAGCGGGTAAGGGAGTGGTGGTGAACCACTCCCTCCCCGTTGTCGCAATGGGGTCAATTCCCCATATTTACCGGCGTGAGGTTCGCTCACCGGGCGACCCCTGAGCGTGCGCGAGATCCGGGCGGAATAATCAGCAGAATCTGAGCAAGCTGCCTG
>CAZAQY010000196.1:0-16330 GCA_964486845.1 uncultured Pirellulaceae bacterium | reverse complement strand
GGTTTTCGGTCAAGATCAGTTTCTTGACTGGAACATTTCTCCTAAAGTGCAAACTGGAAGCCCTGCACGATCAAATCCCGGATCACGACGCTTCGCACTTCGTACAGCGTAATGCCCACCGGCAGCGCACAGTACTGGAGGCGATAGCTGCCGGGCGTCCGCCCCGCGTCCGGGCGGAAGTACAAATCGCGCTGGAACAGGCACCACTGACGAGGCTTCAATGACGGCAGTTCCAGTTCGCCCGGACTGACGGGCAAGCGCATCGCCGGCCGGCCGTCCAAGTACAGCAGTTGAAAACTCATCCGCGAAGGGGAAAAACGATAGACCTCTTCACCCGCGTGCTTCCAATCGCCTTCGGGCACCGGCGCCAAACCGTCCAAGACGGCCCCGTTGCCGACGATCTCGAACGGGTGCTCGCCCAGACCGCTATGGCGTCCGGCCTGCAGCGTGATGCTTTCCCGGTACGGCTGACCGGTCGCGGCCAAGACCACACGGTCGCCGTTGCTTGCGAGTTCCAGCGCATGGGTCAGCGTCCGACACGGTCCAATCCGAGCGCCTTGGCTGACCGGGGCCGTCCCGTCAAAGCGGTCGTCGCCGGCGACATTGTCCACATAGATGTCGCGAGCGCCGGCGCCGCTGGGCAGCGCCAACCAGACGAGCACAAAGACGGCCATGTACCTCATCAACCATTTCTCCGTGATTGCGAATCGTCTACAATGCCGGGTTGTGGGATTGTCCGCCAGCGGCGGCTTGGAGTCAATCGGAATCCTGACAAGCCGCAAGAACCAGCGAACTCATGCACTTTACTCACGACAGAACCAGGAGGCAACGATGAAAGCGACGATTTGCGGACAAACGCTGGAACTGGTTGAGGGCGATATCACGCAGCAGTCGGTGGACGCGATCGTGAATGCTGCCAACAGCCGTCTGGCGGGTGGCGGCGGGGTCGATGGCGCGATCCACCATCGGGGCGGTCCCAGCATCATGCAGGAGACGGACCGCTTGTATCCGGATGGCTGTCCCACGGGTTCAGCAGTGATTTCCGGAGCCGGCCGACTGCCCGCGAAGCACGTCATGCACGCTGTAGGCCCGGTTTGGGGCGGAGGCCGGCGAGGTGAAGCGGATTTGCTGGCCGGCGCGCACCGGCGGTGCCTGGAATTGGCGGTCGAGCACGATTGCCGCAGCATTGCCTTTCCCGCGATCAGTACCGGAGTGTACGGCTATCCGCCGGATCAAGCCGCACGCGTTGCGATCCAGACCTCCCTGGCGTTTCTCCACGAGCACGGCAAGCCGGAACTCGTCCGCTTTGTCCTCTTCGGGCGATCGGCTTACGAGGCGTTTGCGGCCGCCCTAAAGGAACTTGCGCCGGCGTCCTGAACGCCGCCTGCCGGGCAGTTCACGCTCTCCCAAACTGCAGTCCCGGGCAATTGCAGAACTGCCAGTCACGGACCCGACAAAAAAAGCCCGGCTTCACGATCAAGCCGGGCTCGTGGTGCAATCGCCCCCCTTCGTTTCAGCGGTCCCAATCGTTCGCTGACGCTCCGGGCGGCGGAAGCGAATTGCCAGAGTCCTCGCGAATGGCGTCGGCGATGGCGGCGAGATCGACTCGCGGCGGCATCCATGTACTGCCGGGCGGCCGGCCTGCCCGCTTTCGACGTTCCCGCTCCGACCACCGCGCTTGGATATGCTCGCACTCCTGAGAGATGGTCCTCGGCGACGGAGCGTAGGGTGGATTCGTTCGCGCCGGTCGTTTGCGCAATACTCTCATGGTTCTTGCCTCCTCACGCGTACAACCCCCACTTCCTGGGAAACCCCCTCCTTTTTAGAGAAAGCTGGCGCACACGGGCGCGCCGGATCGTAAGATATGCAAAAACCGTTCCCAACGTGATTTCCTGGGCCGTGTTGCTGGGATGCCCGGCTGGCGGTGGCCCCTTCACGAGTCGCATACCCCAAACAACATGAGGTTTCCCGCGCGGATGGCGAATAGTATTCGCTGGCCCGTTACGCTATGCTGGAAACCGACCTGTGACACAAGCGCGCGGGGTGCGCGCCTCGTTGTGGCACAGGATTGACCAGTCTATAGGGAGAAGACACCATGACACGAAACGTTCCCCATCTTGCGGTTTGCGCCGTAATCGTTGCTAGCGTGGCAGCGGCGATCAGTCTCTACGCCGCCGGCGCTCAGCGCGTCTGCAAGCCGTTCAACGGCAAAGACTTGTCGGGCTGGAAACTGGTCGCGGACAAAGGCAGCCAATGGGTCGCCGGCGTGGCCAAGTTGGACGCTGCCAATCCTGCGAAGCTAGTTGTGTCCGAAGCGGCCGACGGTCCAGGCGAACTCGTCAACCGGGAAGCTCACGGTGTGGACATTTACAGCGAGCAGGAGTTCGGCGATTGCACGGTCAGCCTGGAAGTGATGGTGCCTAAGGGATCCAATTCCGGCATCTACTTGATGGGCAATTACGAAATCCAGGTGTTGGACAGCTATGGCCGCGAAAAGGTCGGCCCCGGCGACCTTGGCGGGCTGTACGGAGCGGCGGCTCCCAAGCTGAACGCTGCCAAATCGCCCGGCGAATGGCAACAGTTCGTGATCGAGTTCCAGGCCCCGCGTTTCCGGGACGGCAAGAAGGTGGGCAACGCGGTCTTCAAGAAAGTGACGCTCAACGGCCAGGTCATTCATGAGAACGTCGAAATGAAGGGCCCGACCGGCGGCAATTTGGGACGCGGCGAACAGCCCCAGGGTCCGCTGATGTTCCAGGGAAATCACGGCGCCGTGGCCTATCGGAACATCTGCGTCACGGTGCCATGAAAGACCAGACGGCGGGGCGACTGCTGATCTTGACAGCGGCCTTGATGTGGAGCACCAGCGGCTTTTTCGCCAAGGCTCCGTGGTTCGCGGATTGGCCGCTGCAGATCGAGGAACTGCCCGTCCGCGGTCCGCTGCTGGCCTTTTGGCGGGTCGTCTTTGCCAGCCTGGTGCTCGTGCCGTTTGTCCGTCGCCCGCGTTGGACGCCAAAGCTGGTGTTCATGGTCGCGACTTACGCGGTCATGAACTACACGTTCCTGAACGCGCTGACGCTGACCACCGCGGCCAATGCGATCTGGCTGCAGAACACCGCGCCGGCGTGGGTGTTCTTGATCGGCGTGTTCGTGTTTCGCGAGCCGGTGCATCCGCGCGACGGCTGGCTGCTGGCGTGCTGTGCCGCGGGCGTTGGCCTGATTTTGTGCTTCGAACTGGGAGGCCAGTCGCCCAAGGGCGTCGTGTTCGGCCTGTTGAGCGGACTCGCCTATGCAGGCATCGTCTTGTCGCTGCGGCAACTCCGCCGCGAAGACGGGGCCTGGCTGCTCTTTCTCAGCAACCTGACGACTGCCCTCGTTTTTCTGCCGTTCGTGTTGCATTACGACATCTGGCCGACCGGGAAACAGACCCTGTGCCTGGCCGGCTTCGGCATGTTTCAGATGGGGCTGCCCTATTTGCTGTTCGCCCGCGGTGTGCGCCGCATCACGGGCCACGAAGCAGCGGGCATCGTGCTGGTGGAGCCGATTCTAGTCCCCGTATGGGTCTGGATTGCCTGGCGGCACGCGCCTTCGTACCAGGCCCCACAGTGGTGGACGCTCGTTGGCGGCGGCCTGATCCTGCTGGGTCTGGCCCTGCGCTATCTCGGCCGCAAGCCGAACGTTGCCTCCCTAAGCAAGGAAATCCTGTAGGGTGGCCTTTCCAGGCGATCACCGCATGACCGCGAACAACTCCGCCCGTTCGGGATCGACGCACAACGGGATAGGCTGCAAGATGCCTTGGTCGCGAACGAGTTCCTCGCGGACCAGCTTCGTGGTGACGTAATCCGTGAAACCGTAGTTGCCCGGACGGCGGTATCGTTCGATTTCGCTCCAGTTCACCAACACGAACGTGATCTGCTGCTGGCGCAAAGCGGCTCGTCGCTCCGCGGCGGTGCGGTCTTTCATCAAGCGTTCAAAAAGGCATTCATCAAAGCAGGTGTTGTACAGCGCCGGCAACTCCAAGTCGAACGGCTCGGCATCGCCGACCAACAGCACTCGATCTCCCGCCGCGGCCGTATCATTCAAGTACCGATGGATCGGGTGTACACGCGAAGCATCGCCTGGCTCGGCAGGCTCGTCGCGCCGCAATCGCTCCAGCGACACCAGATAGCGGTGGTCGTAGACTCCGGCCGACAGCAAGAACAGCAGATTCGCCGCCAGACCGCCCAGCAGTAGGGCAGTCACGGCCGTTCGCCGGTTTCGCGAGACGAAGCACGCGGCACCTTCTCCGGCCAACAACGCTACCACGGGCAAGACCGGCACCCAGAAGCGATCGACGCGGTGCGTGGCGAGCCACCATACCGCCAGGTAAAAGCCGGCATACGCCGCCAGCGCCACGACCAATCGCCGCCGTCGCGCACAGAAAAAAGCCGCCGCAGCCAGTGGAACCAGCAGTGGACTTTGCCAGAGGTTCCGCCAGCCAAAGTCGGCCGCCGCCGCGTAAGCCTGGGCGGCCGAATAACGGCGGCCGTGCTCGTCCGGCGGCACGCGATGGGCGCGGTTCCATTGCGCCATGCGTTCCGGCGTGCGCGTGGTCCCGCCAAACACCAACGGATACACCGGATTGCCGGTCAGTGCCGCATTCTTGGCGTACCACAGTCCACAACCGCACAGCGCTGCCAACAAAAACAAAGCCGGCGGCCGCCAGCGAAATCGGCCCCGCGCGAACATCGCCCCCAGCGCCAGCGGCCCAACCACCAGCAGCACCGCCGGATACTTGCACGCCGCCGCCGAACCGGCCAGCAAGCCCGCCAACAGCAGGCAACCGCGCGGTGCCGCCACAGTCTCCACAAACGAAGCGTCTTCGCCAGCCCAGATCGCCATCGCGTACACGGCAAGCCCCAAGTAGCAGGCCACCGCACCTTCGATCAGGCCCGCCTGGGAAACGTGTACGACCCAAGGCAGCGAGAGATAAACCAGCGCCGCGACCACGCCCGCCCGAGCCGAGGCAAACCGCCGCCCGGCGGCCAGCAAGCCCAACGCGGCCAGCGGCGCAAAGCAGGCGATCACCGTCTTGCCCGCCAGCGCGCCCCACCACCAGGCCCGCGCGCCAGGCATCAATACCATGGCCAGCAACGCGTGCATCTCGGCGCCCAGCGGCATGTTCCCGTACACATTGTGCGGCAAGAAGCCGATGCGACCTGCCTGGTGCCATTCCTTGGGGACCTGCAAGTGATACTCCCGGACGTCGAAATCCCAAGGCGGCAGCATCGCTCCCAGCACGATCAGCAACAGAAACGGAACTGCCAGCCACAGGCCGTACTGCGTCAGCCAATCGCCAGCGACATCTCGCTCGCGCCGCGTCGAGCTTGCCCCCAAACGCGGATCCGATCGCAACTCGACCTCGTCCTTCTCCTGCCTCGCGCCACGGGGCTGACACCATTTCCAAACCGCCCAGCCTGCCACAACGCCGCCAGCGGCCAAATGGAGCCACGGACCGTGGAGTGCACCGGCCAGTCCGACGGCCAGCGCCAGCAGCGACCACTCGCTCAGACCCACCGCCGTGCTGAACACGAACGTCTCCAGGCCCATCAGGCTTCGATCCGCGCGAACGGCCGACAGCGACAGCCGTCCCGCAAAATAGGCCAATGCGAGGATCAACCCCGCCACGGCCAGAATCAGCAGCCGGTCCGAGAGCCGGAAGTTTCCCCAGTCGCCATCCACCCAAGAAAAGACAACCTGATCGGGAAGTAAGGCCGCGGCGAGACTCTGCCAACGAACTGGCTGGGCTCCGTAAAATGCCGCCAGGTACCACACCAGCCCCCCCAGCAGCGCCATCGCTTTCCAGTCGCTCGTCGCTTTTGAGGGGGGGATCCGATTGGCGGCCGCGTAAGTCATGCAGTTGCTCTCGGCAAGATGGGATTGAGGCGTTAGAATGGGAGACCCCGGCGGGGCCGGTTGACGTTCTTCTGCAGAATCTTAACGAGATGTGGCTTCGGTGTCGAATACGGTTCTCCGCGACGGAGCCCGGATGCCAAGACTCCAACTGCCCAACTTGAAAAGACAGAATTGCCCATGTCTGAAACTGTGAAAGAAGCGACTTCGATGGAAAGACCGAAGGCCACCACCAATGCGTACCCGGCCTGGTCCCCGCGCTTCTGGCACGGAATGTTGCTGGGCGACTGGTTGCGGCTGCTCGTCAGAAACCGGTTTCGCGTTCATCCCTTGCGGTGGGGACTGGTGGCCACCGTGGCGTTCGCTGCGGTCATCAACTCCGTCTTGCGGATCGTACAGAAGATCTTCTTCAGTCGGAAAGTCGCCCGCACCGAGATCGTTCAGCCGCCGCTGTTCATCATCGGCCATTGGCGGAGCGGGACGACCTATCTGCACGAGATGCTGGTGCAGGACGAACGGTTTGCGTATCCGACGACCTACGAGTGTTTTGCGCCGAATCACTTCCTCGTCACCCGCCGCTCCCTGCCCTGGTTCATTCACCTGTTGCTGCCCAGGCAACGGCCGATGGACAACATGCTCGCCGGCGCCTACTATCCGCAGGAGGACGAGTTTGCGCTGGGCAACCTGGGATGTCCGACGCCCTATTGGCGGATGGTGTTCCCCAACGAGCCGCCGTGTTACCTGGAACTGCTGGACATGGAAGGCGTCGAACCGCACGTGCTGAAACGCTGGAAGCGAGACATGGTCTGGTTCGTCCGCGCTATGACGTTCTACAAGCGAAAACCGTTGATCCTCAAGTCTCCGCCGCACACGGGGCGGGTGGGCGTGCTGGCCGAGTTGTTTCCCGGCGCGAAGTTCATCCACATCACGCGGAATCCGGAAACCCTGTTTGCCTCGACGCGGCGTCTGTGGCCGACGCTCGACATGGCTCAGGGCCTGCAGATCCCCAACAACGAGCACTTGGACGAGTACATCTTGGAAGCCTTCGAGCGGATGTATCGCGGCTTCGAGTCGCAACGGACCCGGCTGGCTCCGAACCAGATCATCGACATCCGTTACGAGGACCTGGTGGCGGACACCATGGGCCAGGTCGAACGGATCTACCGCGAGTTGGAGATCGACGGGTTTGAAACGGTCCGCGATCGGCTGCAGGCGTTTGTCGGCCAACGGAAGGATTACAGGCCAAATCGGCACGAGGAACTGACGCCGGAAATCCGCGCCGAGATCCGGCGCCGCTGGTCGGGGTACATTGAGAAATACGGTTACGCGAAAGACCTTGGCGGTCTCTGATGCCAGTGAGCGCTTCATCCAACCATTGTCCGGTGGGCTGATCCTCACGCGGAGCGTGAGGGCTACTGAGGACGCGTATGAGCATGGAACCCACCCCCCGCGCGGTCCCCGGCGGTCAGGACGTCAAGTCGCTGCGCGAGCTTTCGCCCCAGCAATGGAAGTCGGGCATTGCCGCCTGGCTGGGTTGGCTGTTCGACGGCCTGGACATGCACCTGTACACGCTGGTCGCCACGCCGTTCGTCGCCCAGTTGTTGCAGGTGGGGCAGAGGGACGACGCCGTAGGTTACTACAGCTCCGTGATCCAAGCGGCGTTTCTGGTCGGTTGGGCGCTGGGCGGCGGGTTTTTCGGCCGGATCGGCGATCGGCTGGGACGCGCACGGGCGCTGATGCTGACGATCCTGACTTACGCCCTGTTCACCGGGTTGTCGTTCTTCGCGCAAACGTGGTGGCAGCTGCTGATCTGCCGCTTCCTGGCGGCCTTGGGGATAGGCGGCGAGTGGGCGGTGGGCGCTTCGTTGTTGTCCGAGACTTGGCCCCGCCGCTGGCGGCCGTGGATTGCCGCGGTTCTGCAGAGCGCAGTCAATATCGGTGTGCTGCTGGCGATGCTCGCGGGCGTGCTGGTCTCTGTGGTCGCCGCGTCCAGCGAGACGTATGCCTACCGCAGCGTGTTCCTGGTCGGCATCCTGCCTGCCCTGCTGGTGCTGTGGATTCGTCGCGCCGTGCCGGAACCGGAAGAGTGGCACGCCGCCAGGCAGCAGGCGCAGCAGTCAGCGCCGGGGATTTTGGATTTGTTCCGCGGCCCGGTGCGGCGGACGACGATCCTCACGATCCTGGTCTGCGCCACCTCGCTGACCGCCCACTGGGCCTTTATGTTCTGGTCGCTCCAGCACCTCCGCAACCTGCCGGACATCAAGACGTGGACCGACCTGCAGAGGACGACGTTCGTCAGCCACGCGATGATCCTGCTGATGGTCACGTCGATTGCCGGCAACTTCCTGGCCGCCTGGATCGCCCGCTTCCTGGGCTACCGGCGGACGATTTGCCTGATGTGCGTGGGTTATTTCCTCTCGATGTACGTGACCTACAGCCAGGTGCGCTCGCACGACAACTTGTTCTGGTGTCTGTGCGCAATGGGCGTTTCCCAGGGCGTGTTCGGTTTGTTCACCATGTACATGCCGCCGCTGTTCCCGACCTTGCTGCGGACCACCGGCGCCGGTTTCTGCTACAACATAGGCCGCATCGTGGCGGCCTTCGGCACCGTGTTCTTTGGGCTGTTCTCTAAGGTCGGCGATCATCGCTTGGCGCTGCTCTACTCTGCCTGGCTCTTCCTGCCCGCCGCCGCTGTGGCCTTGCTCCTCTCCGAACCGCCGGACGAGAAGAGCACGGTGTCGCCGGACGAGTAGACCGGCCCGGCTTCCGGACCGCGCAGTGACCCGATAATTCTGCCCAAAGGCCGGCGCAGATCCGCACGGCTCGGAGAGCGCGTGCTACGCCAGCGATCCTGAGCGTCCCAGCAGTTGATCCACCGCCGCGCCGATGTCGGGGCTGGCCATCAACGCCTCACCGACCAGCATCGCGTTGACGCCGGCGGCTTCGAGCATCTGCACGTCGGCATAGGTGTGGATGCCGCTTTCCCCGACCAACGTCCGGTCGCGCGGGATCTGGCCTCGGATGCGGATCGCGTGTTGGAGGTCCACTTCAAACGTCCGCAGGTCGCGGTTGTTGACCCCGATCAATCGCGTGCCGGTCGCCAGCACGCGCGGCAGGTTGCCGGGCTCGTACAGTTCGACCAACGGCGTCATGCCCAGTCCCAGGGCTTCGTCGTGCAGCCGGTGGAGACTCTCGTCGTCCAGACACTCGGCGATCAGCAGCACCGCATCTGCGCCTGCGACGCGGGCTTCCAGCAATTGATACGCGTCCAGGATGAAATCCTTGCGCAGCAGCGGCACGCCGACCGCCGCACGGACGTCGCTCAGGTACTGCAGGCTGCCCTGGAAATAGGGCCGATCGGTCAGCACGCTGATCGCCGCGGCGCCGTGCCGTTCGTAGATTCGTGCGATGCGGACGGGATCGAAATCTTCGCGGATCACACCCTTGGACGGGCTGGCCTTCTTGACTTCGGCGATCAAGCGGATTTCCCCTTCGCCAGACAGCGCCGCCAGGAAGTCGCGCACGGGCGGAGCGTCCGACAGCGCGGCCAGCAAATCCGATTCCGGCCGTGCCGCGCGGGCCGCCGCGATCTCGTGACGCTTGGCAGCGACGATATCGTCCAGAATCGTGATCACGTGCGTGCGCCACCCTTTGCCAACGGAACCAATCGAACGTAAGATCCCAAAGTGAAACCGTCGAATCATTAGTCTACCGAAATCGGCCGCTGTGGCCAGACGAGCACGCACAACGCCACGCAGACGATCGCCAGCATGGACCGGGACTGCGCATGACCGCCCCCCCGACGCCGACCAATCCCGAAGCTCCCCGCCGCCGCCGCGTGCAATTTGGGATTGGCAGCCTGTTGATGTTCATGCTGGTCTGCAGCGTGACGGCGGCGGCCGGCTACTACTTCGTCCGCAGCCTGCAGAAACCCGCCGGCGCGAACCGTCTGATCTTTATCCTGTTCACCCTCGTGGCGCCCATCGTGCTGATGATTGTCGCCAGCCTCGTTCGCCAGATCACGCATTGGCTCACTCACCGCCGCTAAGCAGCGCTCGGGAAGCCGCTGTCGCCCCGTCAAAGTAGCCATCACACTCCGTGTGATGATCGCCAAGAAACATTGGGAATCATGTGGTAAACCTTGCCGGGTATGCCTTTCGTGCGCGTCGTGCTGGGCGAACCATTCTCGACTGTAGTAGCGATTATCAAGAGTTCATGGCAACCAAGACGACAAGATGTTCAGAACGTCTCACGCCTCGGCTTACGACAGGACTGCCCCGCCCATGCGTCACCCGTTACCATCCGCGCAAGCCGTAATATCGCTACAGCCCGCAACGGCGCTGGGCGGCCGAGGAGCGCCAACGCGACGGATTGCGGCAAGCCCTTTGGGCGGCCTGCGCATCGTTTCGTGGCTCGTCCTCGTGACGGTCACCGCCTGGTGCAGTGAGCTGGCGGCGGAGACCGTCATCCTGGCCAGCCCGCCGCACCCGGCCGACGACGGACTCCGCCCGATCGAACAACTTTCGGTCAACATCCAGCCGGCATCTGGCGATCTGCCGGATGACCCGGCAGCGGCCAAGTTCACCGCCGCCGGTCAAGTGCCCCACGTGGCCGGCACGAATCGGCCATGGCCGCTGTATTCCTACTGGTGGGAAGCTCCCGCCGTGTGCCACCAGCCACTGTACTTCGAGCAGGTCAACCTGGAACGTCACGGCTACTCGTGCGGAATCGCGCAGCCCATCGTTTCCGCAGCCCACTTCTTCGGCACGATTCCGGCACTGCCTTACCTGATGGCTGCCCAGCCGTGCAGGGAGTGCGTCTACACCCTAGGCCACGATCGGCCAGGCTCGTGTGCGCCGTTCCATCTGTATTGCCCGCCGCTGAGCCTCCGGGGAGTTGCCGCCGAGGCCGGCGTCGTCACGGGCTTGATCTTCGCGATTCCGTGAAGACCGTGTTCCTGGGTTCGCTTCGCTTGAGGCCGGGGCGTGGCGTTTCGCAACAAGCCGGTGTGCGGCTCGCCAGACGCGCCGCCAACGCCGAGTCTTTCTTTTACAGCGGGGCCCGCTTGTCCTAAAATGAGACATAGGCCCAGCAACTGCGAAAGAGCCTCGGGATGGCGGCAACCAAGCCAAACAGGGTCAGTGCGGCCGCCATGTGGATTCCCAGGTCGAAAACCTGATAGGAACGACATCCAGTCCGCCGACGCTGTAGCTCCAGACGCCAGAGACTGCGGATGCTCCGGTTCTCGGCAATCGAACGATCATCGTCGAACACAAAGGCGCCTTGCAGGGTATTACTGTAGGCGACCGCGCCGGCCAGGACGATCGCCGCCACCGCGGCCCACGTGTTCGTCGCCGGCCATCCGCGCCGCGGAGACCCCGCCGGTTCGGTGTGCCGGGAGTCCCTCGGTGTCGTTCGCTTTTGGGCTCGACGTGCGCGCCATAACTACTTCGTCTCACCGGATGAGGAGTTGCTCTTGCTGTCACGGGTCGGCCGAACGATTACCCACCGGCTTCGTTCCTCGCCCGGCCCCGCTCGACTCCCCGACGGCTTGTTGCGCCCTGGGAAACACAAAGTCGCGCTGCACGACAAAATTCGCAAAGAAGAGGATCGTCTCGGCCAGGATCTTGGCCCAGTAGACCTCCATCGCTCCCGACCGAGTCAGCAGACGGATCATGCCGTAGCTCAGCGCTGCGGACACCACCACCAGAAGCAGGTACTTTGGCAACGTCCTGGTGATTTGCTCTCTGGAGCGAAAAACCGTGTTTCGATTGCCCCAAAAGTTGAACAGCGTGGCCAAAACCCGGCCCGTAATCTGAGCCGCGCCCAAGTTCGGCCAGCAGGTGAAGAACGCGGCAAAGACGGCGTTGTCCAAGACGGCCGAGATCAGCGACACGAAGCTGAATCGCAGAAGCACGAAGTAAATGCGAAACGAATCCAGCAAAGGATTGAAATGCGACGAACGGTTGCCGTCGAGGTAAATCGTCTCAATGCCAACCTCCCGGATGCGGATCCCTTCGTACTTGCAGACCAGCAACATTTCCAGTTCGAATTCGTAACCCTGATGAGGAATGACCAGCAGGCGGGGGATCATCGCCATCGGGATGCCCCGCAACCCTGTCTGCGTGTCAGACACCTTCTGCCCCATGATCCACCGCATCACATGTCGAGTCAATGCATTTCCGACGCGGCTGCGGAGGGGCAGTTCCCCTTGAAACCCCCTCACACCCAGTATCAAATCTTGTGGATCGGCCGCCAGCGATTCGGCCACCGCGAGTACGTCTTCGACGGTATGCTGTCCGTCGGCGTCTGCGGTGACGACCCCCACACATCCGCAGGCGTCGCAGGCGATGTGATTCAAGCCGGTTTTCAGCGCGGCTCCTTTACCCAGGTTCACCACGTGCCGCAGAATGACGGTGTTGTAAATGAGACGCAAAGTCGCGAACACTCCCGCAGACTCCGGTCCGCTCCCGTCATCAACCACCACGACGCGAGTTCCCTGCGCGGTCAATTCCCTCACCATACCCACCAACCTCAGCTCGGGCTTGTAGGCTGGAATCAAGACGGTCACATTCGAAATGCTCATTTCCGCCCCCATCAGTGCAGCGCCGGCTTCGATGACCTGGATTCCTCGCTCTTGCCCAACTCGCGCAAACCGACGCCCAGGTTGTGCCGGTATTCGGGGTCTGCCGGATCGATATCGACCGCCGCCCGGTAGTGAAGCACCGCCTGGTCCACGCGGCCCAGTCGCAGCAAGACATTTCCGAGGTTGTTGTGGGCCGCCGCACATATCGGGTCCGCCGCCAACGCTTCCTGGTAGTGTCCGATAGCCTCTACGTTCCGACCCCGTTGCGCCAGGGCTACGCCCAGATTGAGGTGCGCTTCGACGTCCTTGGGCCGGATCTTTAGGACTTGTTCCAGGCGAGGGATCGCCTCATCAGGACGCGCCAGTTGAACCAGAAGGAGGCCGAAGTTGAAATTGGTCTCGACGTAATCAGGGTTGATTTCCAGCGCCCTCTGGTAGTGGACGACGGCCTCCGCCGTGCGGCCATCCTGAGCCAAGGCCCGGCCAAGGTTGTTGTGAGCTCGGAAATTGTGCGAAGCCTTGGCAACGGTGTCCTGCCAAATCCTGAGTTCGCTTCGGTAGTCGTCGTTCCGAAGATAGGTCAGAATCCCAAGAACGGCGGCAATCCCGGCAACCAGGCACACGCTCGCCAGCCGCGCCGCGGGCTGCAGCGACGTTACGGCGCTGATCAGCTTGCGGCCGGCTGAGTACCCGCCCAGCACGGCCACGACCGCCAGCGAAGCCAAGGGCAGGTACATCCGATGCTCGAATGCCAGATCGGGAATGGGGATGACACTCGAACTGGGTGCCAACGTCAAAAAGAACGCGGCTCCCAGGAAACCCCATCTCGGCCATCGCCAAAGGGCGCACAACACGGCCAGCACGAGTGCGCCGATGAAGGCTGCAGGTGGAGCGATCTCCCAGGCGGACCGGGCCACCGGCCATTGGTAGTCCAGGCACAGGGGATCCGGCCAAACGCTTAGCCGCAGATAATGCACGACGACGCCGAATTGCGTCCGTGCGTACTCCCAAACCGTGTGCACGTCCGCTGTTCGCTCGGATCGACGCAGGCCGGACACCATGACCATGGGCACCAAGACGGCCCACGTCAAGGCCAGCGCCGCGTACAACCTCCAGCGGCTTCGAAACGCTTCGCGCAGCGAACGGACAAGGAACGTGCGATCATACAGCAAGACCAGCACCGGCGTCACCACCATCCCCTCCTTGCTCCCCATTCCCAACGCGCACGCGGCTACCGCGCCGCTGTACCAAGCCCACGCGCGCGGCGACGTCGCGCCTCGCGAAACGCCGTACAACGTGAGCAGGCAGAACAGCCCAAACATCGCCTCGCACCGTTGCACCACATACGTCACGGATTCGGTCTGCAGCGGGTGCAACGCCCACAAGATGGCTGCGACAAAGGCCACCGGCAGGGAAGCCTCACGGAGGTGCCGGTCTGATCCGCACAGCAACATGCTCCGCCGAAGCAACCCGAACAGCGCCAGGGAAGCCCCCAGATGGACCCCCACGTTGAACAGATGATACGGTACAACGTCCAACTCGCCGACGCTGTAACTGAAGGCCAGCGACAGGTTCAGCATGGGCCGATAGTAGTCCAGCCTCTCCACCGGCGACAATACTTCGCCCAGACGCCAGAGGCTGCGGATGCTCGGGTTTTCCGCAATCGAGACAGGATCGTCGAAAACAAATGCTCCGTGCAGGCTGTTGCTGTAGGCGGCCGCGCCGGCCACGACGATCGCCGCCACCGCGGCCCACGTGTTCGTCGCCGGCCATCCGCGCCGCGGAGACCCCGCCGGTTCGGTGTGCCGGGAGTCCCGCGATGAGCTTCGCTTTCTGACGGTACGTCCACGCGCCATAGCCAGTCCACTTTACTGCACATGCTCACGTTCTCGTCTGCAGGGCGTTGCAGGAACGCGCAAGAACGCGATTCGTTCGACTGTCTCACTGCGGCGGAACCGTGTCAGATCCTGGCGAGCGGCGGGCGTTAGCCCACCGCTCGCCGAACCAAGAAGCACGGCCCAGACTCGCCGCTTGATTTTACAGCGAGCCCTGGTCGTCCTAAAATGGGAGGTGGATACGCAACGAAGAAAGAGTCTTGCCATGGCGACAGCCAAGCCGAAAGTGCTATTGATCTACCCCCCCATCAGCAAAATGGATCGCTATGGAAGCGAACTGGGGGTCTTCGGCGGAAAGCAGATTCCTTTGGGAGTCTTCTGTCTGGCGGCCTACCTTCGCCAGCAGGGTTACTCGGTTCAGGCCGTAGACGCCGAGGCCCGCGAGTTGACCAACGACGAGATTGTCGCCGAGTTGCGCGCCGGCAGCTACGACGTCCTGGGGATCTCGTCCACGACGGTTGCCTTTCATCGTTCTCTGCAACTCGCCCAAGCCGTCAAGGCCGCCCGACCCGAGACCGTCGTCGTCATCGGCGGGCCTCACGTGTCCTCGCAACCGGACCACCCTTTGCAGCACGAGGCGTTTGACTACGCCGTCCGCAACGAGGGCGAGGAGACGCTCGACGAACTTCTGCAGATGATTGCGAGCCAACGAGATCCACGTGGCGTACGGGGCCTGATCTACCGCCGGAAGGGCCAAGTGGTCGTCAATCCGTGCCGTCCCTACATCCCCGACTTGGACACCCTGCCGTTTCCCGCCTACGATATGATTCCGGACATGCGGATCTACTCTCCGCCGCCGTTCAACTACAAGCGGCTGCCGGTCGCCAACATCATGACGTCGCGCGGCTGCCCCAACGCCTGCACGTTTTGTGAAAACACGACCTTCGGGCGTCAGTTCCGCATGCGCAGCGCCGAAAGCATCGTGGCGGAAATCGAGTTCTTGATGACGCAGCACGGCGCGCGGGAAATCTCGTTTGTCGACGACACCTTTACCGTCCGGCGGTCCCGCATCTACGAAATCTTCGACTTGGCTCGGCAACGGGGCCTGCGGTTCCCCTGGAGTTGCATGTCGCGAATCAACACGGTCGACGAGGACCTCCTCCGCTACATGCGCGACAACGGCTGCTGGTACATCAGCTTCGGCATCGAGAGCGCCGACGAGGAGATCCTGCGGACGATTCACAAGAATATCAGCCCGGCCAGCGTGGCACGCGTGATCGACAGCTGCCACCGCTTGGGCATCGTCACCAAGGGTTTCTTCATGATCGGTCACCCGCGTGAAACCGTCCAGACCATCGACAAGACGATCGCCTTTGCCAAGCGAATCCCGTTGCGGCACGTGGTGGTGACCATCAACACTCCCATGCCGGGCACCGAACAGTACAAGCACGCGCACGAGTACGGCACGCTCGACGAGTCGGACTGGAAACGCTTCAACTACTGGAAGCCGGTGTTCGTTCCGCACGGACTGACGCCCGAAATCTTGCTCGCCAAGCAGCAGCAGTTCATTCACGAGTTCTATGTCCGCCCGAAGCTGCTGTTCCGCCAGGTGCAATTCGCCCTGACCAGCCCCTCGCAGTGGAAACAACTGGGACGGATCGTCGCCGGATCGATTCGATACCTGTGGCGCAAAGGTGCGCGAGTCGCTGATCGGACAGGGGCGACCGGCACGGAGTGATTTGAGATTTCAAATCTGAGATTTGAGATCTGAGATTTCAAATTTCAAATTTCAAATTTGAGATTTGAGATTTGAGATTTGAGATTTCAGATCTCAGATTTGAGACCGCAACGTTCACGGACTGCCTCTCGAATGCGGCTTCTCGCCGTGCGGCCCCTCGCCGGCAGGCGGCTCGTTGGACAAATCCCCGGCTTGCCGGGCCTGACGTTGAGCTTCGAGCCGGGTACGAAGTTCGTCGTTGAACGTGTCCATCCGCTGAAGGAATGCCTCCCGGCGCTGTCG
>CAZAQY010000195.1:0-16386 GCA_964486845.1 uncultured Pirellulaceae bacterium | reverse complement strand
GGCTCGATGCCGTTCAGGTCCAGTCCCAGCGCTGGAAAGTCGGTCTTGAACGCGTCGAAGGCACTGGGGCAGGTCGTGACCAGCACCTTGGGCCGAACGGCGCGGATTTCCGCGGCCAGTTGCGCGGCCATCGCCCGCGCTTTGTCCGGATAACCGAGCAGCCACAGCGGCTTGCCCGTCGAGCGTTCGTTGGGCAGGAGCGTCACGTCGGCCCCGGCTGCAGCCAGGACCCTCAAGAACGCCAGGGCGATCTGCGGCTGCTGATAGGCCGTGTCGCATCCCACGTAGTAAACAATTTCGGCCTGCGGGCGAAAAAGGTCGTGACGGCCCAACGCCTGGAACCGCTCTTCGGCCGGCAGTCCGAAAGGGTTGCCGGTCTGGAGCAGCCGGTCTTTGATCTGCTGCACGGGACCGGGGGCCTTGCCCTGGGCCACCACGTCGGCGCGGGCCGCCAGGATCGCGGCCGGCGGATGGCAGTCGGCCTTGCACCAGGTCTCGCACAGCCCGCACAGACAGCAGCGGTACAGCGCGTCGACCAAGTCCGGGCTGTGCTCGGCGTAGCCCTTCAGGATTTTGAACAGGATCAAGCCCTTGCCGCGCGGCATGTCCGATTCGCGGCCGCTGACGACGCCCACCGTGCAAACGTGGCGGCACATGAAACAGAAACGGCAGGCTTCGATCGTGGCGCAATGTTCCGTAATCAGCATGGCGAAATTCTCCGTCGTAAGCGTTCTGCGTAGCATGGCTCTCTGAGCCGCGCTACGGGGGGAATCCCATCTTGCCGGGATTCATGATGTTGTTCGGGTCGAGCGATTTCTTGATTCCCTCCAGGACTCCATAGGCCGGGCCGTAGAGTTCCCGCATCAGGCGGCCGAGTTTCAAGCCGATGCCGTGGTGCTCGTTCAGCAGCCCGCCTTCCCGCATGGCGGCCCGCAGGCAGGCGTCCCAGACGCGATTGTGGAGCTGCGCGGCTTCGTGCGGATCTTCGGGCGGATGGTCGATGATGAAGCGGGCGTACAGCATGCAGCCCCATTCGTACCAGTGCGAAAAATGACCGATGTAGCGGGCCATGGGAAACTGTTCCTCAATCACCCGTTTCATCGCCCGATACACGTTTTCGATGTTGGCAAACGTGGCCACCGTGTCCAGCGTGCCAAAGGCCTGCGGCAGGCGGAACATGTGGTTGGGGAAAAAGAAGTCGTAGCGGTGGTCCCACCAGTCCTGGCCCAAGTCGGGACCCAAATCCTCGTGCTGGAAGGACCGGCAGATCGCCAATGCCTTGTTCATCTCCAGATCGACCAAATCCCGATCGCCGTCGAACCCGAACACCAGGTAGGCGCCGTCCTTTTCGATGCCCAACACGCGGCGGATCAGACGGCGGGTCTCGGCTTCGTCGTACAGGCGAATCACGCACGGCCGCAGGCGGCGGACCATCAGTTGCCGGCCGGCCTCCAAGCCGGCGTGCAAGTCGGGAAACACAAGAGCATGAAAGCGGCGTACTTCGGGCAACGGATGAATCTTGAGCGTCGCCTTGGTCATCACGCCAAACGTGCCCTCGGAGCCCAGGAACAGCTGGCTCAGGTCCGGGCCGGAGGCATGACGGGGAACGGCCAGCGTGTTGACGATCGTGCCGTCGGCGAGCACCGCTTCGAGCGACATGACCATGTCTTCGATCTTGCCGTACTTGGTGGACAGCACGCCGGTGCCGCGATGCGCCAGGAACCCGCCCAGCGTGGCGCAGCCGATCGAGGCGGGCTCGTGCATCGTCCCGACGCCATCTCGTTCCAGGGCCCATTCCAAGTGCTGCATGATGATGCCCGTTTCCGCAGTGACCGTCAACGATTTCGTGTCGATCTCCAGGATGCGGTTCAGCTTCTTCGTGTCCAGCACGATCCCGCCCCGTAGCGGCAGGGCGCCGCCCTGCGAACCGGAGCCGCCGCCCCAGACGGTCAGCGGGATCTTGTAGTTCGTGGCAATCCGGCAGATCCGCGAGACCTCCTCCGCACTCCGCGGATGCACGACGAACTCTGGCTCCGGACTGCGGCAGCCGCGGTCAATCCACAGCTCGGGGATCCAGAAGTAGTCGCACGAGTAGGCGATCTTGTCCGCCTGGCTCGTGGAGACGTTTTCCGGGCCCACGGCGTCGGCCAACTCGCTGTACAGGAACTCGTTCAGGTAACTCTCGGTGGGCACAGGCATCGGTGGGTGCTCCAGGATGAAATTCTGTTTCGCTTCTTCCTAGCACGACTCGGAGAGCCATGCTACAGGTTTTGAGCGGCGGCTTCCTTGCGCTGGTGCCGCAAACGCTGGCAAAAGTCAAAGTGGGTCATCACTTCCAGCTGTTCCACGGCACGCTCCAGGAACTTCCGCGTCCAGGTCAGCTGTTCATCGTATAAGGTGCTGGTCCAATCGTGCTGGCAATGGGACCAGCACAGCCCGCCAGCCGCCACGCGGGCGACTTGCTCCTTGAGGTATTCGTGATAGGCGGCCCAGTTCTGCCAGCCGTGCTCGCGACGCCATTGGGCGTCGATCCAGCCCTGCATGGGGGTCTCCAGCAAATCGGGAAAGCCCTGCCGAGCGTACCAGAACGGCTGGACGTCCCAGTCCAGCGGAAAGTAGTCGTGGCAGTTGCGGCCGTACGAGCGGACGTACGACATGCCGTGCCGCGCGATGATTTCGAGGATGTCGGGCCGGTCGGCCAGCCCGCGGTAGTAGGAGTACGGCGCGGTCACGCCCCGGCAGCGAACGCCCAGGTGCCGCTGGAGCAGTTCGACGGGCCGCGCCAGCTGCTCTTCGATCCGGTCGAAGGGCAGTCCCGGCAGGTACACGTTGTCCGGACTCGCCTCGACCACGGTCTTCAGCGGGTAATGCTCGTGCGAGTGCTGGGCGATCTCGAACAACCCGGATGCCAGGCACGCTTCCAACTGCGGCCGCAGCCGCTCGATGTTGCAGCCGACGACGAACAACGTAGCCGGCACGCCGACTTCCCGGTGAATCCGCACGACGGCTTCGAGGAACATCTCGGCCGTATTGTGCCGCAGCGGCTGGCCGACCCACTTCTCGCCGGGCACGCGGCCGGGGATCCGTTCGACATCGTACCCGATCAGTAGGGTTCCGTTCACGTCCTCATCTCTCTGGCCACTTCAGGCGAATCGTGTCGCGTGTGAAAATGATCGTACTGTCGGGATGGCCCAGCAGGTAGCTGGCCGGTAGTTCGGGCGTCGGACGGCCGCCTCTGATCCTGCTGAGTGGTTCTTTCTGTTCGGGGAAGCACGCCAACAGCAAGAGCCTCTGGGCGGCGAGGATCGGTTTCATGCCCAAGGTCACTGCCTGGCGAGGCACCTTGGTACGATCGCCGCCGGCCGTCAGCCGCGAGTTGGTTTCGATGGTCAAGTCGGTCAAGTCGATCAGGCGCGTCGGCAGGGCCGCAAAGTCCTCGACTCCGATTTCAGCTTCGGACATCGGCTCGTTGAACGCGATATGCCCGTTGAAGCCGATGCCTAGCAACTGCAGATCGATCCCGCCCATGCGGCTAATCATGTCGTCCACCTCGCCAGGACGCACCGGATCGGGAAAATGGATGTGTTCGCGTTTCATGCCCAGCTGCGGGTCGAGCCGGGCGAAGAAGTTCTGGTCCATGTACGCGTGGTAGCTGAGCGGATGGTCGGCGGGCACCCAGCGCCCGTCGGCACCGACGTACTCGTCCAGATTGAACGTGTGCAGTTGCGACAGGTTGAAGCGGCGTTCGTTGAGCATGGCGGCCAGCAACTCGTACATCCGAAGCATCGTGTTGCCGGTCGCCAATCCGAGGAGCGCCGAGCGGCCCTGGCGGAGCCGCGCTTCGAGCGCGACGACGATGCGCCCCGCCGCGATCTCACTCATCACTTCGTAATCGTCCACGCAAAGCCAATTCAACGGCACGGATTCGCTCTCCTTACCCTTTGAACAGCACTGCGAACGCCAGCGTACACAGCGCGAGCAACGTGCAGGGCACGAGGAAGATGGGCCGCCAGCGGAACTTGCCGTCTTGGCGGAAATAGTCCATCACGACGCCCGTGATCTGGGTGCCCACGAACAGGCCCAGCCCCGACGTGACCGCGACGTACAGGCCCTGGGCCGAGCCGCGGATGTCGGTCGGGGCTGCGCCGTTGATGTAGATAAAGGCGGCGTCGAAGAAAAAGGCATAGGCCAGCCCGTGCAGCATCATCGATCCGATTACCAGGCCGCGCGGCTTCATGCAGGCGTACAACAGGAACATGACCAGCCAGAACCCGGTGCCCAGGGCCATGATCCATTGATATCCCAGCGGCTTGAAAATGGGCGGCAGAATGACCGCCATCGCGACCACCTGCGCGATCTGCGCGATGCTCATCGCCGCCGGAATGGCCGTGTGCGATGTGCCGATGTCCTCCAGGAAGCGCGAGGTGCCCAGGTAGTAGAACTGCAGTTGCGTGGTGACGACGAACGAGATCACCATGAAGATCAGGAAGTTCGGGTCGCCAAACAGGGAGATCGCCTTGACGAACGGCAAC
The DNA here is from genome assembly GCA_964486845.1 of uncultured Pirellulaceae bacterium. Taxonomy (GTDB): domain Bacteria; phylum Planctomycetota; class Planctomycetia; order Pirellulales; family Pirellulaceae; genus Anammoximicrobium. The sequence continues at coordinate 11,854 of CAZAQY010000195.1, read as the reverse complement.
GCGCCGGTCCCGGTGTGCGCGGGAGGCGTGTGCGGAAGCGTGAAACAGTACAGCCCCATGACGAACGAGCAAACGGCCGCCAGCACCAGGCTGTCCGCGCTCTTCACCTGGAGCTTTCCCGAACGCCGCCAGAGACTCAACAGCCAGCCGATCAGCACCCAGGACACGGCCCCCCACATGCGGACCCGGAAATAATTGACCTCCGGATTCGGCATGTGGGCAAAGGTGAGCGAGTTGACCATCGCCAGCGTCGGGGCGAAACACAAGCAGTGGGCGAGCATCAGCAGGAGCAACGGCACGAAGCGGGTGGCGCGGGCGGCCGCCAGCAGGAACAGTCCGCCCAGCAGGTGCGCCGCGGCCATGTAGTACTCGGTCGGACACCAGCGATCGACGATCTGCCCCGCCGCCATCGGGGCCACAAAACAGGCGATGGGCAGCGTCCCGTAGATCCAGCCCAACTGCTTGCCGCTCATCTTCAGCGGCCCCAGAATCCGGGAAGCCAGCACCGGCGCCCACGCACCCCAGATGGTGAACTCCAGGAACTTCATGCCGCTCAGGCTCAGGTACAGATCCCAGGTCATTTCGCCGCCCATTGCTTTCCTCCGGTTTTCGAGTGCTACCCCGCCGTAGCCGGTGGATGGGCACCAGTCCGCTGCCACCGGCCGGCTTACGCCGGGCCGTTCGCCAAGTCAACACGGCTCAGAGAGCCATGCTACGAAAAGTTGGCCAATCTCTCCGCTGCCAGCCTCATGTCCCCCAGCCGATCGTTGCCCGCCTCGCGTTCGATCGCCAAGGCGCCGGTGTATCCAATTTCTTTCAACGCCGTCAAAAACTCCTGGCTGCCTACCTCACCCTCGCCCCACGGCACCTCGGTGCCCCAAGTGCCCGGCTGTTTGGTGCGTACCGCGTCCTTGACGTGGACGTGCTTGATCCAAGTTCCCAGCATCCGCACCGCGGTCACCGGATCGCCTTTGTCGTACAGGATCATATTCGCCGGATCGAAATTCACGCCCAATGCCGGATGGTTCAACTCTTCCAGCAGAGCCCGCAAGCAGTCGGCCGTCTCCTGGCCGGTTTCTAGCAGCAGCATTAGGCCCTGCCCGGCGGCCGCGTCGGCCAGCCACCGCAGGCGGTCGCGAATCATCCTGGCGTGCGCCGCGTCATCGCTCTCCAGGAACCCGGCGTGCAAGGTCAGATAGCGGGCGCCGAATCCGGCCGTGATCTCCGCCGCGTGAACCACCGCCTGGCGGTTCTCGGGCCAGTACGCGTCCGGCACGATTCCGCCGGTCGCCCGGATGCTCTCCAGAGTAGTGTAATCCTCCTGAGGAAAGCCGATGGTCATGGCCGTGATCGTCCACGGCTGCCGGCGCACCGCAGCCAGGTACTCGTCGCCGCCCTCGCGCAGCGCCGGCTTCAGGGCGAGATTCACATGCCCGATCCCCAATTGCCGCATCGCGTCGGCCACTCCGGCCACGCCGGTGCGCAGCGACCAACTGCAGATCGCCACCGGCCAAACATTACACTGCATGATCGTGCTCCTTGGTTTCAGGGCCGTCGATCGCGACCACACGCCCGAGGCGTGCCGACTCTCGCTCGGCCTCGATGATCCGCAGCGATCGCCAGGCGTCGTCCGGCGTGACGACCTGCGGCACGCTCTCGCCGCGGACCCGCCGGGCAAAATGCTCGATCTGCCTCCCGTAGCCGTCTCCCGGCTCGCACGGCGGCGCGAGCGACTCGCCGGCCGCCGTCGAGAGCCGGAGTTTCGGATCGCGCTGGAAGTCGAAGTCCAGGGTCGCCGTTTCCAGGGCGATGTGAAACCGCATTTGGAAACCAAACGGAGGCATCATCGCCCAACCGCCTTCGGCCAGGACCAGCTTGTCGTCGTCGTAGCCGTAGCGGGTCGCGATGTGCGCCAATCCGCCCGGCCCCGCGGACGCTCCGTGACTGCAGACGCTCCGCGGCATTCCGAACAAGTACTGCACGAAATCCGTGTCGTGGATGTGCAGGTCCAGCGCCATGCCGCCGCTCAGTTCGGCGTTGGCGTACCACGTGTGCTGCTTGCGGGCGGCGGTGGCGGACAAACGCTGGAAGGTGGCGGCGATCACCCGGCCGTACGCGCCGCTGTCGACGATCTGTTTGGCCTTGGCGTACTCGGGCCAGAAGCGGATGCAGTGTCCGATCTGCAGGATCTTGCCGGTGCGCCGGGCCGCGTCGATCATCCGCGTTCCCTCTGCCAGGTTCAGCGCCATCGGCTTTTCGCACAGCACGTGCCAGCCGGCTTCGAGGGCCGCGATCGTGGCTTGCGGGTGCAGGTGAGTGGGCACGGTGATCGACACGGCGTCGAGTTGTTCTTGCCGCAGCAGTTCGTCGAAATCGCGGTAGATTCTGACCCCCGCCAAGTCCACGTCCCCTTCGGCCCCGGCGATGTTGCCGCGGCTCTTGCCGGCTTCGTCCAGCGCGTGCGGGTCCGCATCGCAGACGGCCGTGACCGCTGCTCTCGCCAGGGCCCGCCAGCACCGGAAGTGCATGCGGCCCATGAACCCGAAGCCGATAATGCCTGCCTGAAGCACGTCTGTGTTCCCGCCAGAAGGGTCCTCAAAAAAACAACCTTACTCGCGTCATCGCGCCCGAGCAACTTGGCGAACGGCCCGGCGTTAGCCGGCCGGTGGCGGCGGCGTGTGGCCGTTCCACCGGCGGGCTCACGCCCGCCGTTCGCCGGGGGCTGGCACGGCTCGGAGAACCATGCTACGAGTTACGCCTCGATCGTGTATGGTTTGCGTTGTTCGCGGCGGACGTAGATCGACTGGCTCGCCTCCGCGTCGCCGGCCACTTCTTCCTTTTCGGGATCCCAGCGGATCGCCCGTTTCAAGTGCATGGACACGTTCCCCAAATGGCAGGCCGTAATGACGCGATGCGCCACGTCAACCGTGCTGATCGGCTGTTTGCGGCTGGCGACGCACTCGAAGAAGTTGCCCATGTGATCGGTGCTCTCGTACAGCCGCACGGCGTCGGCAGGCAGCGGATTCTCCGGGAGTTCCTCCACCGCTTTGCCGTACGCCTTGCCGCGATTGGCGAACAACCGGCCCTTGTCCCCGATGAACATGATGCCGTCCCGCTGTTCTTGCCGCCACTCCTCCGGCATGTCCGCGAACAGTTCGGCGTCTTCCGCAGCGGTCATGTCTCCGTCGGCCATGCTCTTCAGGTACTTCGCGTCGCGGACGACCAGGAAATACACGTCGAGGTCGCCGGGGTACTTCATCCGCACGGTAAAACGGTCGGCGTTGTTGTAGCAATCGGGCTTGCCGTGGTTCGGATAAAAGCCCTTCGCCTCGACCTGCAGCGGGCCGCTGTCTTCCAGGCCCATGCCCCAATGGGCGATGTCCAGGTGATGTTGGCCCCAGTCGGTGATTTTGCCGCCGGCATAGTCGAACCAGAAGCGAAACGAGAAATGGGTCCGCTCGCGCAAGTACGGCCGTTCCGGCGTCTGTCCCTGGTAGAGGTCCCAGTCCAGATTCGCGGGGACTGGCTGCGCGGCGAACGGCCCGCCTTTGTACGAGTAAAAGGGCAGCAGCACGGCGACTTGCCGCAGCTTGCCGACGCGGCCGTTGCGGACCAGTTCGCAGGCGGTGCGGAAGTGGGCCGCGCTCCGCTGCTGCGTGCCGACCTGGACGATCCGCCCCGTCTCGCGGACCACGCGCCGCAGGATCTTGCCCTCCTCGATCGTCAACGTCAGCGGCTTTTCCGTGTACACGTCTTTGCCCGCCCGGCAGGCTGCGATGTTCACCGCCGTGTGCCAGTGGTCGGGAGTGCCGTTGATGACCACGTCGATGTCGGGACGTGCATCGAGCAACTTGCGATAGTCCTGGAAGACGGCCGCCTTGCCGCCCAGGGTGGTCCGAGCCTGTTCGGCGCGTTCCAAGTCCACATCGCAGACCGCCACCACGTCGCCGAACCGGGCGGCCTGCTTCGCGTCGTGCATGCCGCGGCCGCCAGGACCGATCACGGCGACCAGCGGACGATCGTTCTTGGCCTGGAACGACGCGGCCCGCGCGGGCGCATCGGTCACCCAGTAGGAAGCGACACAGCCCAGAGCACCGGCGGCCGATGCGGATGTAATGAACTGTCTGCGGGACAGCGAATTCGACATGGATCGATCCTCTCAAGCGGGTTTCAGAACGAGCCGCGACAACTCGGCATACGTGGGCGCCAAATCGTCGTGAATGCGGCCGTACAGCGGAAACAGCTCGGCGTAGACCTTGACCGCCGCTGGCTCCGGCTGCACGACGTCGCGGATGCGGACGCACTGCTGGGCCGCCGCGAGCGTGTCGGCAAACAGCCCGACGCCCACCCCGGCCAACAATGCCGCGCCGAAGCTGGCGTCGGAGCCCGCCGGACGGACGACCGGCCGGGCAAAGACGTCGCTGATGATCCGCGTCCACAGATCGCTCTTCGCGCCGCCGCCGATCAGCCGCATCTCGTCGACCGGCAACTGCATGTCCACGATCGTGCGGTAGCAGTCCCGCAGCGAGTAGGCCACGCCTTCCAACAGCGCCCGGACGAAATGCGGCTTGCCGTGCCGCATCGTCGCACCCACGAAGCTGCCCCGCAGATTGGCGTCCCAGTACGGACTGCGCTCGCCCAACAGATACGGATGGAAGAACAAACCTTCGGAACCCGGCGGAATCTGCCGGGCCACCTCGTGCAACTGCTCGTAGACGCTGCGGCCTGCGCCGGCCGCTTGCTCCATTTCCTGCTGGCAGAACACGTCCCGGAACCAGCGTTCGGCCGAAGCGGCCGTGTTGGTGGCCGATACCGTGTACCACAATCCCGGAATCACGTGCGCGTAGGTCAGGGTGCGCGGATGCGGATGGGCCTTGGCCGTCATGACGTTCACGTTGCCCGCCGTAGCCAGCTTGACAATCATCTGACCCGGCCGGATCGCGCCGGCCGCGTAATCCTCGACGGCCGAATCCGAGCAGCCGGCCACCACCGGCGTGCCCGCCCGCAAGCCGGTTTGCTCGGCAGCCTCTTTCGTGACCGAACCCACGACGGCGGTCGGTTCGACCAGCGGCGGCAGCACGCTTGGCGGCAACCCGGCCAACTGGCAGAGTTCCTCCGACCAGCGGCGTCCGGCCATGTCGTACAGCAGGCTGCCTTGGGCGTCGATGTGATCCGTTTCCCAGGTGCCGGTCAGCTGATGCCGCACGTAGTCTTTGGTGAACAGGATGTGCTTCGTACGGCGGAGCGGTTCCGGCTCGTGCTCGGCGATCCAGACCAGTTGCGGCAGCGTCCAGGTGGGCGTCGGTTTCTGATAACCGATCCGGAAGATCTCCGCGCCGGCCTGGCTTTCCAGCCGGGCCGCCTGTTGCACGCTCCGCTGGTCGGTCCACATGATGGCCGGACGGAGCGGCCGGAAATCGCCGTCGGCCAGCACCGCGTTGTGCGTCGATGCGTCCAGGCCGACCGCGGCGATCTGCTCCGCCCGGCATTTCCCCCGCTCCCAGATCGACTGCAGCAACCCGCAGGCGACCGCGTACCACTCGTCGGGATCCTGCTCCGACCAGCCCGGATGCGGACGCGACGTGTGGAACTCGGCCTGCGCCGTGTCGACAATCTTCCCCTGCCGGCCGATCGCGGTGATCTTGCAGCCGCTGGTGCCGATGTCGATGCCCAAGAGCAGTTCGTTCATGGTGTGCCCTCACCCCCCGGCCCCTCTCCGTTTCACGAAAAGGGGTCAGGACTCTTTTCGCGAAAGCCCATTCAGGCAACCCAGCCGTGGTCGGGATCGAGGCGGGATAGGAACCGTCGGTTTTGGCCCGCCATAACCCACAGATAGTACATCGAGTAGCCCGGAGCCGTGGCCACGGGATGATAGCCTTCGGGGATCAGCACCGTGTGGTGGTCCTGGATCGTGTACGTCTCGTCGATCGAGCGGTTGTCGGTGTAGATCTTCTGGATGCCGAAGCCCTGCGGCCGGTCGAAGCGGAAGTAGTAGATCTCTTCCATCTCGACTTCGTAGGGCAGGTCGTCAAAGTCGTGGCGGTGCGGCGGGTAACTGGCCCAATTGGCCGGCGGCACGATGGCCTCGCCGATGAACAGGTAGTCGGCCGGCACGTCTTCGGTGATCATCATCAGGGCCCGCCGCTGGAAGCCGGGTTTGCCCAGCGAAACCTCTTTGACTTTGTCCGGCGGGATCACCAGGGCCGGACCGGATTTCGTCGAAGGCGCCTGGCACACGGCGATTTCGCAATCGGCGGTCGCCGCGACGTCGCAAACGTTCCGGGCCGGCAGGAACACGGTCCAGGGATTCTCGCGAAAGAAATCGGCACGCGGACCGATCGCCTGCCGCTCCAAGCCGCCGCCGCTGACCGTGGCGGACCCCGTGAGCAGCACGAGGGCGGTTTCCTGGTCGCACGGTTCCAGGCGATACGACTGGCCCGCGGCCAGCTTGAGCATTCCGTAACTCAAATGCTTCATCCCGGCGTCGCCCGGTTTGGACAACGCAGTGAATCCGGGACACGGTTTCCAAATAACGCGATAATTCATGATCATTCCCTTACGATCCAAACGTGTGATGTCCCGTCTCTTCCAAGCCGGGCCGTTCGCCGCTTCCGCACGGCTCGGAGAGCCATGCTACGGGGATGCTGTCCCCGCATCGACGTCCAAGGTTTCCAAATCCAGCCAGCGGGCCACGCGGCGCAGGTCGTCGCGGATGTCGGCGTGGACCAGCGCCGTGTGATGCTCCAGTCCTTGGCCGATCACGGCATCCACCACCCGCCGCACGGGCGTGTCGAAACGCACGGCCCAGCAGTTGCCGGGCAACTTCGCCCGGACCGGCACCGACTGGCCGCCCGCGAAGAACAGCCGCATCCCGCGCGGGCCCACGCCCAGCCGGGCCATCGTGACCGGTCCCTCGCCCGCGACGGGGAAATTGACCGTCACCCCCCGCTTGCCGCCGCCTTCGACCGTCGCGTGTTTGCCCAGCCGGTTGTCAACGCCGGGAGCCTTCAAGCACGTGGCCGCCGAGCCGCAGTGCCAGGCGAGCCCCTCGTTGCGCTCGTCGTCGATGGCGATGAAGTCGGCGAACATCGTCGGCTGGCCGCTCAGGTAGTTGGCCATCAGCATGGTGACCGTGCCGTAGATGTCCCCTTCACACGCCGTCAGCAGCCCGGTGTCGTTCAAGCGGCTGATGGTGCTGCAGGGCATGATCCCGTAATGAGCCGTGAATTCCGGCCAGCACTTGACGGCGAACCCGCTCAAGCGGTGCCGCTCGGCGATGTCCCGGAAAGCCAGCATCAGCCCGCCCGCCTGGTCCAGCTCCGCATCCGTCACGTCGCAACCGGCCGCCGTGGCCCGGATCGCCTCGGCTTCCGCTTGCCGGCGCGCCGGCTCGATGGCCCGCGCCACGTCGAACAACTCGGCCGTCGTGACGTGATGCACCTCGACGCCCAGCAGTCGCCGCAAGCCCATCTCGTCGAAGGTCGAGGTGTAGAAGCCGGGCACGCGATAGCCGACCAGGCCCAGCCGCACGCGGCGGAGCCGGCGGAGACAGTGCAGCACGCGGAACGCCGGTTCCAGGGCCGCGGGCGCTTCGTCGGGGTTGCAGAAAATATAGTCGTACTTGCGGCCCAATCGCATCAGCGTGTGGGCGTTCATGTTCAGGCCGCAGAACGAGTTCGAGCGGAGCTTGTGCCAGTCGAGCGTCGGCTCCGGCACGCCCCACAACATGATCGGCGCGGTCAGCCGGTCGGCGAAAATGGGTATCAGGGTGCCTAAGGCGAACGTGCCGTATTGCGCCAGGATCACGTCCACCCGCTGGTCGATAAACTGCTCGGCCAGCGCTTCGGCATCTTCTTCCGTGATGGTGAGACCGGGACCGTGGACCAACTCCACCTCCATCCCCGACAGGACTTCCAAGGACTGCTCAAACAGCTGCTTGGCGTAATCGCCGTCGAACGTCAACCGCGCGCAACACACGAAGCCGACACGCAACTTGCCCATTGGTATTCCCTTTCTCACTTCCCCGGCACCTTGGCCCAATCGTTGTTGAACTGGGTCAGGATCACGTCGGTCATCGGATGGTTGTACAACTGCTCCATCACGTCCATCGGAATCGTCGCGATGTCGGCGCCGGCCAAGGCCGATTCGAGCACGTGGAGGGGCAGCCGCACGGAAGCCACGATGATCTCCGTGCTGAAGCGGTAGTTGTCGTAGATGGTCTTGATCTGGCGGACCATGTCCATGCCCACCTGGCCCATCCAATCCCAGCGGCCCACAAACGGACTGACGTACGTCGCCCCGCACTTGGCCGCCAGCAGGGCCTGCAGCGGCGAGCAGACCGCCGTGACGTTGGTTTTGATGCCCAGTGCGGCCAGTTGCTTGACAGCGATCAGCCCTTCGCGGATCAAGGGCACCTTGACGACCACGTTGTCCGCGATCGTCGCCAACTGTTTCGCCTCCGCCACGATGGCGTCCGCCTCCGTCGCCAGGCACTCCATGCTCACCGGCCCGGGGACGATGCCGCAAATCTCGGCGTACAAGTCGCGCGGCTCCCGGCCGGTCTTCGAGACCAGCGTGGGATTGGTCGTCGCGCCGTCAACGATCCCCCAGCGGACCGCTTCGCGAATATGATCCAAATGAGCCGTGTCCAGAAAGAATTTCACAGTCGTCTACTCCTCAGGGGTTGCGATTTGTCATTCGTAGCATGGCGCTTCGAGCCGTGCTACACCGGAGTTTACAGCACTTTCGTCACGCCGGGCACGGTGCAGGCGTAGATGCCGTCGGGGCCGGGCAGCACGGGCGGGGTCGCGTCGAAGTCGTAGCGGTCGGGGGCCAGGGCCAGTTCCGACTTGAAGGCGTCCTCCCACATGATCACCTTGCCCAAGTACGTCGCCATGCGGCCCATGGCCGCGGTCATCGTGCTGATCGCGCTCTGCTCCGCCTTGCCGGCCGCGTCGACCGCCACGGGCTTCTCCATGAACGCGTGTTTGCCCTGCTGGGCGGCGTGCTCGAAATGGATCGGCCGGAAGTGGGGCGCGGTCGTCAGGATCACCACGTCGACGCCGCTGTCGATGGCCTGTTTGTAGGCGTCGAAACCGATAAACCGCCGTTCGGGCGGCACTTCGATCTTGCCGGCCAGTCCCTTGTGCGCCGCCCGGTCGTATTGGGCGTCCTGGCCGGTACAAAGCGCGGTCAGGCTGGTGTCCAGCTTGTCCGCCAACAGGTCGGCCATCGCCCACAGTTTCACGGACCCGGAGGTCGACAGGGCCTGTGCCGCCGCGCCGGCCCCGCGGCCTCCGCAACCGATCAGAGCAACCTTCAGCGTGCCGTCGCCGGCCGCATGGACGTGGCGGGGAAAAGTCAGCGCAGACGCAGCCAACACGGCCCCCGTCCCGCGGACGAAGGTCCGGCGTGTCAGTCGTCGAGACTCGATCTTCTTCTGCGGGCTACTCATAGGAGCGTTAACCTCCGAACAGTGGCGAGAGTTTAAGATATTTGGACTTTGGGTTTCGGATCTATTTCGGATCTATTTGAGATTTGAGATTTCAAATTTCAAATTTCAAATTTCAAATTTCGCTTTTTTGGATCTGAAATTTCAAATCTGAAATTTCAAATCTGAAATTCGTAATCTCAGAATTCGTGCCACCGAGGTCGCGTCACCGTGTGCGTTTGGCCAGCGTGGCGTCAAAGGCGGTGGCCGAGGGCGAGAAATCGAGTCGTCTCACGAAGGCCAGCGCGTCGCGGGCGCCGTCCTCGCGGAACATCCCGCAATCTTCCCATTCCACGGACAACGGCCCCTCGTAGCCGATCGCCGTCAACGTGCGGAAGATGTCCGCAAACGGCACGTCGCCGTGGCCGGGCGAACGGAAATCCCAACTGCGGCGCGGGTCGCCGAATTTCAAGTGCGAGCCCAGCATACCACTGATGCCGTCGGGTCGGATCGCGACGTCCTTGACATGAACGTGGTAGATCCGATCCGAAAACTCGCGCAAGAAACGGATCGGATCGACCTGTTGCCAGAGCAAATGGCTGGGATCAAAGTTGAAACCGAAGGCCGTGCGGCCGCCCAACGACTCCAGCGCCCGCCGGGCCGTGGTTCCGTCGAACGCGATCTGTGCCGGGTGTACCTCCAAGGCAAACTTCACGCCGCACTCGTCGAACACGTCCAGGATCGGATGCCAGAGTTCGGCGAACCGGGCAAAGCCCGCCTCGATCCATTCTTCGGGCACCGGCGGAAACCGGTACAGCAAGTGCCAAATGGGCGAACCGGTGAAGCCCGTCACGACGCCCACCCCCAGGTTCCGCGCGGCCCGTGCCGTGTTCTTCATCGCCTCGACGGCCCACGCCCGTTTTTTCTCCGCATCGCCGGCACAGGCCGCAGGCGCCAGCACATCGGTCCGGCTGTCCTCGTTGGGATCGCACACCAGGTGCCCCGCCGCGTGGTTGCTAAGCGCGTAACACCTCAACCCGTGACTAGCCAACAGATCGAGTCGCTGCCGGCAATACTCGGCATCGTTGGCCGCGCGGTCCACGTCGATGTACCCGCTGCGGCAGACCATCTCCAGACCGTCGTAGCCCCAAGCCGCCGCCTTGCGGGCAAGTTCCTCGGGTGCAAGATCGGTCCATTGACCTGTGACCAGCGTTACCGGCCTGCTCATGATCGGCTCGTCTCCGCTCGCAATCTGCGATTCCCCGTAGCACGCGCTCTCCGAGCCGTGCATTTGGCCGTACAACTCCGACAAAATCTGCACGGCTCGGAGAGCGCGTGAGCCGCAGGGCTCAGGGCTAAGTCTACCACGGAAGTTATTCCGTGAACAAACGGTGAGGTTAGGAAAGGAGGATACCCATGTAAACCAAAGCCTACCTGGGCGGGACCGTACCTGTCCAGAAATCTCTGCTCGAACTCCGCGACGGTCAGCGGAGGTACGCAGCCAGGGCGGGGGCACCGGGAGGGCCGGAGAAGCCGCCGTCACGAAGGGGCCAGGCAGAGATACTCCGGGAGAATGCATTGAGGCCTTTGAGACGCGTCAGACTCTGCTCTCTGTTGAAACGCAGGGGTTGCCCAGACCCTCCGTCGTCGGCGGTACGGATGCCGGCTACGGGTTTCGGGGGTGGTACGTGTGGTCGCCTGGAGAAAATGGTCCTGTGCCTGACCGGCGAAGCCCTACGTCGTCCGACGGTTGGTAAGCCGTGGTGTATAAGCCTCTGGTGAAAGCCCACGGTGACGCGAATTCGGTGAGGAGAACGTTGCCTTGATGGCCTCCTCTTTAAGGGCAGCAGCAGAACCGGAGTAGCCCGCTGGCGAGGGGTAGCCCCAGGTGGGTGAAAGGGGATACCGATCGAAGACGGAGAACGAACTGCGAGTCCATGAGGAAAGTTAGCCCCTCGGCTACCGCCACCAAATGGCCGGCCCGTGCTCTTGCCGGGAAAGCGCGAGGAAGCCGCCGCCGATACGCCACTCGGAGGGCCGGTGCTAAGAAACATCCCCCAAAGCCCGCGGCTCCGAACTCCATGATTACAGAAGGTGAAAGGCTCGTCATGAGCAAGAAGATCAAGGTGCATTCGCTGACGGGAAGGATTACACCTGAACTGATGCGGAAAGCCTTTAAGGCAGTCAAGCGGAATCGCGGGGCGGCCGGGGTCGACAAAGTCAGCATCCAGATGTTCGAGGACAATCTCGATGAGAACCTCGCGGCGTTAATGCGGGACCTGAAAGCCGGCACGTTTCGGCCCAAACCGCTGCGTCGGACGATGATTCCCAAAGGCCCAGATTCCGACAAGTTGCGGCCGCTTGGAATCCCCGTGGTTCGTGATCGCGTGGCGCAGGAAGTCGTGCGTAGGCTTCTTGCCCCCG
>CAZAQY010000194.1:0-16400 GCA_964486845.1 uncultured Pirellulaceae bacterium | reverse complement strand
CCCCCGAACTGCTACCGGAACAGAGACGAGAAGAGGCCACCGGTACTTCGCCCCCATCCCACTTAAGCAAGTACCCATCGCTTACCCCGATTGAATGTACATCAATTATCTCGCTTGCGCTCACTTTGCCAGCCCACCGGCAGAAGCCCTGTTCGTTTACGTGAACGCCATCCCCCAGTTGCCAGCCACGCTGTTCGGCGGTCGCGGCATGAAACATCCGTCGGGCGATTGGGCGACCGGCGAGCCGTCGTTCCAATACGTCTTCAGGAACACGGCGTCGAATCAGCCAGTTCGCCGCACGGTACAAATCGCACGTGTTGGAGGTGGACAGCTCGTTGTGCCCGTTGTACACTGGCGGTTTCCGAGCCGTGAGCACCAGTCCACAAACAAGTTCGTAGGGCGGAATTCACTCCGCCCGAGCGAACTGAAGTATGTCGAAGAGCCTGTGGATGTGATGGGCCGGCCGGTCGGGTTGCAGCGCTGAAATTCAACCTCGGTCTGTAAACGCTTGCGAAAAGGAGCCTCTCATGCGACCGTTCATCTTCTGCAGTTGCTTGTTGGTCGTGGCCATCCAAAGTCACCTGTCCCCCGCCGTCGCGGCCGCCGAGAACGGCCCGTTGCGGGTCGCGACTTTTCGCGCGGATCTCACGCCGCCCTTGGGGACGCCGACCTATCCCAGCGGCAAGCCGCTGGAAACCGTGGAGACGCCGCTGTTGGCCAAGGGGATCGTGTTGGATGACGGCCGGCAGCGCGTGGTCCTGTGTGCGCTCGACTGGTGCGGTCTGTGCGGGCCCGCGCATCGCCTGTTTCGAGACAAGATCGCCGAGGCGGCCGGGACCGATGTCTCGCACGTGACGTTTCACACCGTTCACCAACACACGGCGCCGTACATCCCGATCGGCACCGTGGAGGTGCCAGACGCGGCCGGCGGCCCGTCCGAGAACCTCGAACCGCCCGCCCTTCATCAGCTGGCGCAGCGGCTGGGCGATGCGGTCAAAAAGTCGCTCGAACGGTTGCAGCCGTTCAACTCGGTCGGCACCGGCCAGGCCCAAGTCGATCGCGTCGCCTCGGCGCGGCGGATTCTCACCGACGACGGCAAGATCCTCACTCGCTGGAGCGCCTGCAAGGATCCCGATTTGCAGGCCAAGCCGGAAGGTCGCATCGATCCGGTGCTCAAGACCATCACGCTGGCTCACAACGACAAGCCGTTGGTCCGCATCCACTACTACGCCACACACCCGCAGAGCTTTTATGGCGATGCTCGCGTCTGCTACGATGTTCCGGGGTTCGCCCGCGAGCGGCTCGAAGACAAGGAACAGGTGTTCCAGATCTACTTCACCGGCTGTGCCGGCGACGTGACCATGGGCAAGTACAACGACGGCAAGCCGCAAGCCCGCGCGGAACTGGCCGACCGCCTGTACGCGGCCATGGCGGCCTCCGTCGCCGCCACCCGGATGGCGCCGGCGGACCGCATCGTCTGGCGAACGCTGCCCCTGGTGCTGCAGTTGAAGGACGACGCCGAATATGATCTCGCCAAGAATCGAGCCTTGCGAGATGATGCCACGAAGCCGGACAAGGAGCGTTACCAGGCGGCGCGGCGTCTCGCCCTGGCCGAGTGGATGAGTCAGCCTCTGCAATTGAGCCTCCTGCGCGTGGGACCGGTCGAGGTGGTACACCTGCCCGGCGAAAGCATGATCGAGTTCCAGCTGTTCACGCAGCAACAGAAGCCGGACCGCTTCGTGGCCGTGGCCGCCTACGGCGATCTGGCAACCGGCTACATCTGCACCGAGCAGGCATTCTCCCAGGGAGGCTACGAACCGAGCGCGTCACGTGTGGCCCCGAAATCCGAAGCCGTCCTGAAGGAGGCAATCCGCCAGTTGCTGGAGGCGGACTAGGACAGGGCATCGCCCCGGAGCATGGCTCTCCGGGCCGTGCAGATCTGCCCATGATTTCGCGACCAATTGCAGGGCTCGGAGCCTGCACCTTTCCCGTGTTGGCGTTGAACCGCGAACCGCACAAGCCGCTATGCGGCATTCTCGAATTGACCTCACGATGAACGTTTACACCGACCCGCGCTTGCTCGACGTGGCGGGCGCCGTGGAACGGTTGCCGGACCTGCCGCTTGACGGTGGCGACAGGACGGACGCGGGGACCGCCGCCAGGGCGACAGGGACGGACGGCAAGACCGCCGACGCTTCCCCTGCGCTGTCCCCTGCGCTGTCCCTTCCTTCTGAACATTTGAGTAAATTCGGGGTTATCGCTGGTAATAACTCGCAACCGACCGTAGAACTCCCGAAACGCGAAAACCCGCGTTTTCCAAGGGAAAACGCGGGTTTCTTGCGGTTTGCTGGAAATGACCCCGACGGGACTCGAACCCGTGTTGCCGCCGTGAAAGGGCGGTGTCCTAGACCACTAGACGACGGGGCCTGGGACTTTCCGGCGGTTTGGTTGTTGGGCCGGAAAGAAAAAGTATTAAAGGCGCCAAGGCAAGAACCGTCAAGTGGTTTGAGGGGAATTCGCCAAGAAACGACGAGCAACAACAGGGCGCTGGGAAAACAACCAAGCGTCAGAAAGGAGGCGGGCGGGTGAGTGGAGGGGCGAGCGACGAGAGACCGGAAGCGTAGCGCGGAGCAGACCGAAGTGACTAACCCTCCGTAGCTGTCCCACTGGGTTCGATAGCCGTGGCCTTGGCTTGGGCTGCTTCGTTGCGTTTGATGGCCTCGTACACCTCGCGGCGATGCACCGGTACTTCCTTCGGTGCCTCGACTCCCAGCCTCACCTTGTCACCACGAATCTCGACAACGACGATCGTGATGTCGTTGTTGATCACGATGCTTTCGTTCTTCTTCCGCGACAGAACCAACATGATGCCATTCCTTTGCCGTGCTGCTCAGTCCACCCAACGATTCGTTCGATACATTATTTCGGTCTGCAGCCTAGGGGGCAAACGTCTCCAGTTCCCTAATGTGCGATTTGGCCGCATCCGTCCGGCAATTTGGGCATGCACATTAGTTCCACTGTAAGCGACCAAAATAGGCAGTCAAGCGAAGTTTGGCAAACTGATGTACTTTTCCGAAACTATATTCCGTGTTTCGGCATACATTTAGTACGTTCGGAGTTTCTTGGAAGTTCATCAATGCTTGACTGTTTTGGCATTTGCCGGGCGCTGCTACCGTTGCGGAACGCCGTCAAGTCTTTATAATGCTATTGCAACAAGCTGACAAAGACAGCTAAAACACTTATGCGGTAAGGACTTGGGAGCGATTCCATGCTCGGTTGGCTGCGGAATGTCGGCATTGCCATCTGGACCGTGGCAAAGGGCCTGCTGGTTACGCTCCGATACTGGCTGATCACCTACCGCAGCGACCGGCGCACCTTTGCGGAGAGGTTTCAGTACCCAGAGAAGCCGGTTCCTGTCGCAGCTCGTTATAGGGGTTTTCACCGGTACGATCTGACTACTTGCATCGCCTGTGACGCGTGTGCAAAGGCTTGTCCTGTAGATTGTATCTACATCGGCAAGGAGCGGGTGACCAACGGAAAAGGATTCCGGATCACCGGGTATGCCATAGATTACTCCAAGTGCCTGGTCTGTGCCTTGTGCGTTGAGCCGTGTCCCGTGGACTGCATTTTCATGGGCTCGACCCACGACTTGAGCTGCTACAGTCGCGACGGTTGCATCGTCGACTTCTCTCGCCTGCCGCTGGACGTGGCCTGGGGGCGAACGACTCTCAATCCCACCGCGGTCGCGCAGTCCAAAGTCATCACGGAACCGGTGCATGGGGGTCCCAATTCCTGACCAGTTGACATCGAAGATCGAGGCAAGACCATGTCGCCTGCTATGGCCTCCCCCGTGGGGATTGTCGCGTACTTGGCGCTGTTCGCCGCGGTCGGGGTTCTTTTTCTGTTCGTCGCCCTCTTGTTAGGCCGTTTCGTTCGCCCGTCTCATCGTCACAAGGAGAAACTCGACGTGTATGAGTGCGGCGAGCCGACGATCGGTTCGTCCTTCATCCAGTTCGATCTGCGGTTTTACGTGGTGGCCTTGTTGTTCATTGTTTTCGACGTCGAGGTGGCGTTTTTCTTCCCGTGGGCGACCGTTTTTGGCAAGACGATGCACATGGCCGACGAGCGTCTGCAGGTGGTCGACTCCGGCGCTGTGCGACTCACGCAAGACGCGAGGCTGTTGTATCGCGAACTGGGCGTCGACAAACCCGTGGCTCCCACGACGGTACCGGCCAGTTTGGCGGGCCATGTTGCCTTTACGGACGACCCCAGCCGCCGTGCGGCGGACGTCGTCAGAGCCAGTTCCCGGCAGTTGGCGTGGATTGCGCTGTTCGACATTGCACTGTTCTTCGCCGTCTTGATGGTGGGATTCGCTTACGTCTGGAGACGAGGGGATTTGGATTGGGTCAAGGCGGTCAGCCGCGAGCGTGTGGAACCAGCAGCGGCGGAGCCAACGGCGAGAGACATCCTGATCCCAGCGACTCGCGAGGGTTAGCCAAGCGTCATGAACTTAGCACGGGTTTACAGCGACCTGCAGAAAAGGTTCGGTCCAGAGGTCCAGGGCTTCCATGACGAGGCGATCGACCCTTGGATCGAGTTGTCGCCCGAGGTCCTCGTCCCGGTTTGCCAGTTCCTCCGCGACGAGCCGAGCCTGCAGTTCAACGTGCTAAATTGCATCACGGGTGTGGACTACTTCCACACCGATCCCAAGAAAGCGGCGAAATCCCCTTGGCAGCCGCATCTGGAGGTCGTCTATCACTTGTCCAGCCTCGTACACAAGCACGGGTTGGTACTGAAACTCAAACTGCCGCGCTGGAAAGACGACCAGCCGGGGCAACTGCCTGAAGTGCCCTCCGTCAGCAGCGTCTGGAAGACGGCCTTATGGCACGAACGCGAAGTCTACGACCTGGTCGGAGTCTGGTTCCACGGGCACCCGGACCTGCGGCGCATCCTGTGCCCGGAAGATTGGGTCGGGCACCCGTTGCGCAAGGACTACGAGATGCCCTTGGAGTATCACGGGATTCGGGGACGCTAGTGTCTTGATGCTCAGGATCTGCGCTCATCATCGTAGTAGGTCGCTCGCTCCGCCAGCGGGGGCTTCCGCTCGCGGAGCGAGCGGCCTACGGTGGGTTGCGGGCGTCGGCCCGCGCCAGGAATGGAAGAGAGAACATGGCCACCGCCCTGGATGACACCGGAATCGTCGAGTTTGACGTCCGCACGGACGAGATGCTGGTCAATATGGGGCCGCAGCATCCCAGCACGCACGGCGTGTTGCGGATCGTGCTGCGGACGGACGGCGAGGTGGTCTCCGAGGTCGAACCGCACATCGGATACCTGCACCGTTGCGCGGAGAAAATCGGCGAGAACTTGACGCCGCGGCAATGGATTCCGTACACCGACCGCATGGACTACCTGGCCGCCATGAACATGAATCTCGGCTGGTCGCTGACCGTCGAGAAGCTGCTGAAGCACGAGGTGCCGGAAAAGGGCCGCCATCTCCGCGTGATCATCGCCGAGCTGAACCGCATCGCCAGCCACCTCGTGGCGATGGGCACGTACGGACTGGATTTGGGATCGTTCACTCCCTTCCTGTACGCGTTTCGCGAGCGGGAGAAGATCCTGGATTTGTTCGAGGAAGCCTGCGGCGCGCGGCTGACCTACAGCTACATCACGCCTGGCGGCGCGACGGCCGACCTGCCTCGTGGCTGGACGGACAAGTGCCTGGCGTTCTTGGATCAGTTGGTGCCGGTGATCGAGGAGTATCACACGCTGCTGACGAGCAACGCCGTGTTCATCAAGCGCACGGCCGGCGTCGGCGTCCTGGGTGCCGGCATGGCTGTCAGTTATGGCTGCACCGGTCCGGTGCTGCGGGGCAGTGGCGTGGCTTGGGACTTGCGCCGCGACGGGGAGCCGTTCTACACGCGGATGTACGACGGCTACAAGTTTGAAGTGATCGCTCAGACCAACGGGCGCTACCCCCAAGACCACGATTATCCGCCGGTGCCACAAGAAGCGGTTCTGGGTGACTGTTGGCACCGCTTTTATGTTCGCATGCTGGAGGTGGTCGAGTCGATGGACCTGGTCCGGCAAGGGATCCGCTTGTACCGCACCGCGTCGGGCGACTGGGGAATCCCCCTCAAGCTGACGCACAAACTGCCGCCCGGCGAGGTTTACCTGGAAACCGAGTGTCCCAAGGGTCAGATGGGTTTCTACCTGGTCAGCGACGGCTCGGCCATCCCTTGGCGCGCACGAGCCCGCAGCAGTTGCTTCTGCAACCTGTCGGTGACCAGCGAACTGTGCCGCGGCTGCCTGATCGCCGACATCCCGGCCATTATCGGCTCGCTGGATATCGTGTTGGGCGAGATTGACCGCTGAAGGCGTGCATTCCCTCGTATCAGGACTGGGGCCGCGTCCTGGGGCGGCGGGCTCTGCTGCTGCACTCGCCGTGGCACGTGCCTCCAGGCAAGACGTGGGTGGATTATGAACTCGCGTTGCCGCGTCTGACGCGGATCCGCCTGAAGTTCGGCATCGCGATGGGCCCCGACGTGGCACGGCCCGATCGCAGCGACGGCGTGACGTTCTCGTGTGCCTTGACAGCCGACGGCCGCCCGCAGGAGTTGATGCGCCGACATCAGGCCGAGGCGTGCTGGCTGGACTTTGATTTCGACCTGACGCCGTATGCGGGCAAGACAGTGAACCTCCGATTGCAGGTCGAACCGGGGCCGAAGAACAACTCCTCGTTCGATTACTCATTCTTCGGCGATGCTCGAATCGCGGTCGGCAAACGCGCGCCCCAGCGATCGGAGATCCTGCGGCGGCTGACCTCGACCCGAGCGTATCAAGCCACGGCTCGGGCAGACTTGGCAAACCTGGTCGTCTTCCCGTATCCTCGCGACAAGTCGTTTCAGGTGAGTCTCGACCTGCAGGCCCTGGCTCCCACGGCGGCTCCCCAGCATGTCCAGGTCCAAGCCCTGGCCGCCGGCACTCAGCAACCGTTGGGTCCGGGCGATTTCGCTTTGGAAAACGCCCGCCTGGTGTTGACCACCGGAACACCCGGCGCGGGCCGTTACGCCGTTACGTGGAAAACGAAGACGGCGGCCAAGTAACGCGAAACGGCTCCGAGGGTCTGACGGGTGAAGAGTGATAGGACCGCCCGCCCCGGAAGCAGCCTTCAACGCGAGCGGTTGAAGAACAACTGAATCCAGAATCAGCGAAACCCAGATCCGGTGTCCCCGAATACACGGGTTCCATCATGGCCTGGACCAGCGCCTTGGTGCGGCTGTCGTTGCGTAGGCCCTGGCGATCGACGAAGACCTGGCACGCCTTGGAGCCTTCCTCGTCGTAGATCATCATGGCTGTGTGCATGGCGTCGATCAGGTGCGGGAAGCTGTCGGCGTCCTCGTCCACCATACCTTTCTTGCGGCGGCTCGCAGGCAGGTTGAGCACCACGCTGGCCGACTTTGCCATTGTGCAACAGCACAAACAAGACACGCCGTCAGCCAGTAGCGGCGTGCCTTTGGCGGAGTTCTTGGCGCATCGCCGTATCAGGCCAGCGACTGCTCCAGCATCGAACGCACGTAGGTGTCTTGGTCCTCCTGCTGGAAGAGGATGTGCCGGCTCTGCATCTCGGATTTCTGCATGTCCCAGAGCAGCCGCATGGTGTGCGACGGCGTGTTGGAGACGATGAAGGACTCTAAGCGGACGCTGGGGTCGCCCAGACGCTGCTCGATTTCCTTGACGGTCGTATGGAACCGGATCTTCGGGTCTGTGGGGCCGAGATTGCGGATGCCCTTGGGGTCCACGAACAACACCCGTTGTTCGTTGCCGATTAGCAGCCAGAGGATGAAGTCCGGAAAAAAGTTGCTGGCCTCGAAGAAGCCCACGCCACGGCCTTTGCTCAGGTTGCGGAGCAGGTACAGTTCCTTGCCTTGGAAAAAGCCACCGTCGCCGTCGTGGAAGGCGGTCAGGTCCTCGATGAACTGCCGTTCGCCTTGGTTCAGCGGCACGGGGCTGATCTCGACGGTCTTGTCGTCGACGTACAGTAGCGGCTGGTAGAGGTGCCGCTTGGACCAGATGGCGCGCAGGCCACGGAACTCCCAAGGCTTCATTTCGCCCTTTTGGATCAGGCCCTTCAGTTCCTCAAGCTTGGCGACAATCTGAACGTTGATCGACTGCCGCAGGCCCGCAGCATCGCGGAAGTAACGATCCAGGTAGATTTCCGTGAACAACAGCGCCAGATATTGAAAATACTTCCAGACGATGGGCTCCTCGCCGCGGGTGATCCGGCGCTCGTTCAACCGCTGCGTGTGCCGCACGATGTTCTGGTCGTATTCCAGCAGCAGTTCGGCCGGCAGTTCCGTCAGGTTGAACAACTGGGCGGTCAGCGCGTGATGGAAGCGGTGGACATTGTTCTCGTCCAAGCCCTCCAACGCCTCGTTTCGCAGGTGCTCGGCCAGTTCCTCGAATCGCCTGACGTTGAATAGCGACAAGATCCACTGGTTCAGCACCAGTTTGTACGCGAAGGGCACCTGCGGACGGTTATTGGCCCGGCCACGTGGCGCCGTGCCTGCCGTCGTTGTTCGAGACCGTGCGCGTGCCATCAAGATGCTCCTCCGAGGGTCTCGAGCCGGGTCAACCAAGCTGCGAAATGCGGGCACTTGGAACGGATCACGTCCAGCCCGATCAGTCCGGCGAGCTGCGGCCCCAGCGCAGCCTTGGCACCTTCGTAGTCCGGCAGTTCGTGGATAATGCGTTTGCTGGGGGCCGTGTGTTCTCCGTCGTCGATCAATTCGGGCGTGGTGTGTGCCTCTGCAATAGCCTGAAGCGCTTCGAGCTGGCGAGCGTGATGGTCGTAGAAGTATGCGAAGCACGCCGGGTCCGAAAACAGGTACGCTTCGAATTCGTGGAGTTGGAGGTACGGCAGAAAGCGGCGGTCGCCAATGTCCCGGGCGAACGACTCCTCCAAACACTCGACCCGTCGTTCCGGCAAGTGACGGAAAGCCTCGGCTTCCGCCAGACCGGGGAAGTCCGCGTGGATCGCGTACAGGTCGATCATCGTCGTGAAAAACACGTCCGCCGATCTGTCCTGCGAAAGAAAACGCTGGATGTCGTTCTTCATCGGCACGTACTTGCGCCCTCCGCCGCGATGGACCTTGCCCTTCTTCTTGGCGTGGGCAATCAGGACCGGCGAATGCAGATAGACGCCCGACTTGGCCAAGTGCGGCTTCAAGACCGTGTCCGCAAAGGCCAGTTCCGTCGCCCCCTCGGCAAACAGGTACAGTCGTGCCATCAGTGCGGCCCTCCACCGATCACGTTCTTTTCCCAGACCTCGCCCAGGCTGTACTCTTCCAGCCACGCCTCCAACTGCTCGGCGCTTGGGCGAATGAACTTGGATTCCGGCCCTTCGCGGTCGACGACCACCACGTCCTGCGGATCGAAATGGTCCAGGAAGGAACTCGATTGAGTGCTAACCAGAATCTGGGCATGGTGCGACGTCTTTTTGAACAGTGCCGCCAGAACATCCAACGCATACGGGTGCAGGCCCAGTTCCGGTTCGTCCACGATGATCAGGTCCGGCAGTTCGTCCTCCGGCAGCAACAGGAGCGTCACCAGGCAGATGGCGCGCAGCGTTCCGTCCGAAAGCTGGTGCGGGCCGAAGACCTGATCGCTTCCCTTTTGACGCCAGTTCAGGATGATTTCTTTCTGCTGGGGGCCGGCCGGCTCCAGGTCGAAGTCGTCGAAGAAGGGCGCGATTAGCCGCGTGGTCGTCACAATCGGGCGGTACGCCGCGCCGTTGCGTTCGCTCCGCAGACGCCAGAGCACGGCGGCCAGATTCCCGGCGTCCGGCATCAACCAGCGGTTGTCGCCGACGTAGCAGTACTGGCGGACCCGGGCCGTCGCCGACGTATCGTGGAAGTGATACACCCGGCAATGATTCAGCAGGTGGCGGAACACCTTGGCTGTCGGCTCGCCCGTTTCCGCCTCCTGGCCGATTCGCGTCTCCTGATGCCCGGCGCCGAGGCAAAGCGACTTGGGTTTGGCATATCCGGTCTGGAGAAAGCTCAACGTCTCGTCGGCAAACACCAACGTGTCGCCGGCCGCGTGGAACAGCCGCATGGCGTACGTGTCCAGACCGTTCTCCACCTCGAACTCCAGCCGGGCCGCCATCTGCGGCGTCACCTTGGGGCCAAGGTGCAACAGGGATTGGGCGCGGCCCGAGGCAGCGACGAACTGCTGCAGCCGTCCGCCCATCATTTCGTTGAGCAATTTGAAGAACGACACGAGATTGCTCTTGCCAGCGCCGTTCGCTCCGATCAACACGTTCAACGGGCGTAACTCCAGATCCATCGTCTTGATGGACTTGAAGCCGCTCACACTGATTCGCTTCAGCGTGGGTGCCATCACACGTCCTCCGTCTCGAACATCAGCCGGTGGAAATCTTCCTCGATCAGCCGGACTTTCCGGGTGTCGTCCGGTGCTTTCAGGTTCTCCAGGTTGTTGCTGCCGTTCACGTAAATCAGGTCGAACTCGCTGTCTTTGCTGCTGTAGCCCTGCTTGGTGAACCACTCGTCGAGCACCAGATTGTCCTGCTCGATACCGTCAGGCGTCTCCCCGCCAGGTCGCTTGCGCCAGATGACCAGCGTCTTGCGGCCATCGGGCGTGGTCCCCGTCACCGTGCGGAACCAGTAGGGACCGCCGTCGTCCGCCTTGAGCCGACGCTTCAGGCGAAGTCGCTTCTCACTGTCACGCTCGAAACTGGCGCTGAACGCCTGCGGCGCCGCAATGTGCTGGACGGTCAGCCCGATAAGCCAGTTAAACGTCTCCAGCAGATCGACGTTGACCTCGCGGCTTTCATCCGAACCGGGCCGCTTGACCTTCAACTTGTAGGCCGTGGGGTCCGTGAACGCCCGGACATTCAGCAGTGACTGGCTGCCGCGAGTTTCCACATCGAGCATGTATCGCAGAATGTACTGCTCCTTGAGCTTGTCCGCTCCCTGAGCCTCGGCCGTGTCCAGTAGGCTGCGCTGAGCTGCCGGACGGCGCAGCTCCAGGTTGTTCAGGGCGTCTTCGTAGGATTCGAGGCGAATGACTTTGACAATACGTGGGCTCCGTCTTGACTCGTCTTCCGTCGCCATCCGATTCGGATTGCCGTCGCTCCACTCCGGGGTGAACGTGACTTTCTTAATGCGCGGCAACAGGATGGTGTCAAAGTACTCGCCCATCTCAATCAAAACAAACCGCCGCCGTGCGCCGTCCTCGCGATTCAGATTGATGACGGCATGGGCCGTCGTACCCGACCCGGCGAAATAATCAAGCACCAAGTCGGTTCCAGTTGCGCCACACACTCGCAGGCAGTCAACCACAAGATTGATGCTCTTCGGGTAGTCGAAGTCCTTCGCCCCGAACAAATCTTTTAGGACCTTCGTGCCACTCTCGCTCGCCGAGTAGCCTGCGTCATCCCACCACGTTCCTGGCAACGCCCCTTCCTGATTTGGCCGATACTTCTTGTAGATTTCTATTCGTTCGGCGTTGCCCGTCTCGCTCCGAATGTCATCTAACTCTTCGCGTGCTCGTTCCGGAGAACAAGTCCAGACCTTTTCGGCGTTGGCGGGATCGATCGGCCACACTGCCACCTCATGCTCGAGCGGCTCTTCGAGAATCGTCCACTCACGGTCGTCCTCGTTCCAAGTCATGTTCGGAACGCGAAGCTTGCCTTCAGCTACGTAGACTGGATAATAGGACTTGGGACGATCAGGACGGTCTGAATCTGTACCAGATTTCCGAAAGTTGGCCCACGCGTAGACACCCTTGTCATCAGAGTAAGGATACCGCTCCGCCTTGCTCCCAATACGTGGCAGCCGTCCGATCTTGGCATCAGGTGTGCCCCAGAAAACAGCGTACTCATGGTTGGCAGAGAAGCCGGACGCAGTTGGGCGCCCTTGCGGCTTGCTCCGTACCGCCGCGGTCGCGTGGTGAACGTCACCCGAAAGCCACTCCAGCACGCCCTGAAGATCGGGATATTCAAAATCATCGATAGCGATGCACCTCACGGATGGCCTAATCCTAAGCCGCGTGTCTAATTCCATTCGGTCTGCCAGAAGCGAGGCCCACGAAGAGTGTCGGTACTCCTCGCGCTCGTAGGAGTCAATCGCCAGTCGTGTCAGCGTCAGATATCCGCTCTTGCCCCGCAACGCCTCCACGACGCGGACCCGTACCGGGTGATGTGTCACGTCGAACACAAGCCGTGCGGACGGCGTCGGCAATGCTTTGGCGCCATCGACCACGTGCTCGCCCAGCGGGTGCGAGATCCGATACAAGAAGACGCTCTGCACGTCACCGCCGTCGCTATCACCCCGAGGCTGCGACTTTGAGATCAGGTGGTAGCGGCCATTGGGAATGTCGTCACGGGGTGGCTGGTCCAAATCAAAGGCCAGCGCGTCGTCATCGAAACGCGCCCGACCGTCCAGCATGAACCGCGTGACGGCCCAAAATCGCTTGCCGACCCGGTCAAGTTGGGCCTGGGCGTCAGCGAGCTGGAGCCGAAGACGCTGATGTACGTCTTCGTCGAAATACTCGAAAAGCTTGCGGCGAGTGTCGTCCAGGCGGGTGCGGATCTGTTCGTCCATTTCCGCTTGCAGCTTGCGGAAAGCGGCGTCGATTTCTTCGGGGGTCCGGCATTCTTGGTAGATGGCCAGAATCCGACTCTCGAAATCAACGCCGGATTCGATGGCGCCCAGGACCTCGTCCGAGGCGCCAAACACGCCGTCGAACAGCTTGAACTTCTCGGCCAGCAGTTCCAGTACACGCTGGTCGGCCGCGTTCCGCTCGTTCAGGAAGTTGATGACGACGACGTCGTGCTTCTGCCCGTACCGGTGGCAACGGCCAATGCGTTGTTCGATGCGCTGTGGGTTCCAGGGCAGGTCGTAGTTCACGACCAGGGAACAGAACTGCAGGTTGACACCCTCGGCGGCGGCCTCCGTGGCGAGCAGGATGGTCGCTCCGTCGCGGAAGTGTTCAATCAACGCCGTGCGCACGTCGATGGCCCGCGAGCCGGATGCACGACCGCTTTCGCGATTCTTCTCGGCCCACCGCTCGTAGATGGCGGTTGCCTCCGGTCCACCGTTCGTGCCGTTGAACAACACGACCTGGCCTTGGTAGCCGTGGGACTCCAGGAAGGTCTTCAGGTAGTCCTGGGTCCGGCGCGACTCGGTGAACACGACCGCCTTACGGGCGCCGCCGGTAGCAGCCATCTGCTGAAAGCCGATGTCCAGGGCCCTGAGCAGGGTTCGCGTCTTGGTGTCGATGCCGATGCCGCGTGCCCACGTGGCCAAGCGTTGAAGGACGTTGATCTCGTCCCGCAACTTCTGACGGTCGATGATGACGGGGCCTGCTGGCGTGCCCTCCAATTCGTCGGGTTCCGCGAGGATTTCGTCCAGCAGTTCGTCCTCGATTTCTTCGCCTTCGACCAGATTTTCGGTGAATTCGGGATCGCTTCGGGCCTGCTCGTCGTGCAGCGACTCCAGACGCGACCGGAGCGTTTCCAACGTGGCGGCGATGGCCTGAGATGACGAGGCCAGCAGCTTGCGCAGGATCAACGCGGTCAGGTGACGCTGCCGTTGGGGCAGGGCGTAGCTGTCCTCGCGCTGGAGAAACGCTGAGACCGCCTCGTACAAGGCGTGTTCGTCGTCCGTGGGCTTGAATGGCCGCGTGATGGCGTGGCGTTCGGTATAACGGATGTATTCGGTGACTTGGTTGCGCAAGGTGCGTTTGCAGAACCCGGCCAGCCGTTGCCGAAGAGCATCAAGATTGCTGGCCGCGCTGGCGTACTGTGAACGGAAGGAATTCACGTCGCCGAACAGATGCTCGTCGATCAGCGTCGAGAGCCCGTACAGTTCCAGCAGCGAATTCTGCAGGGGCGTCGCGGTCAGCAGCAGTTTGCGGCAGTCTTCGGTGGCCCAGCGGATGCCCTGGCCGACCTTGTTGCTCGGCCGGTAGGCATTGCGCAGCTTGTGGGCTTCGTCGATGACGACCAGGTCCCAGGCGATGGCCTTCAATTCGTCACGGATGCGGTTCGCGAAATTGAACGACATCACCACGATGGCGTTTTCGGCGAGTGGGTCACGGCCGGCTCGCTTTGCTTCGCGGTAGCCCCGCGAGTCGAGGACGACGACCGGCAAGTTGAATTTCTCCGTCAGTTCCAACGCCCACTGCTTCCGGATCGATGCCGGGCAGAGCACCAACAGCCGGCGGCGACGTTCCGCCCATAACTGGCAGAGCACGATGCCGGCCTCGATGGTCTTCCCCAACCCGACCTCATCCGCCAGGACCACGCCCTTGGAAAGCGGGGATTGCAGAGCAAACAGAGCCGCCTCGATCTGGTGCGGGTTCAGATCCACGGCGGCGTCGAACAGCGACATCGACAAGCGATCCAGACCGGACGGGCTGCGCCGCGTCAGGTCGTGGGCAAAGTACTTCGCTTGGTGCGGTGTCAGGTTCATTGCTTAAATGGGTCCTACGGAAAGACGCGAAGTCATCGGCCACAAGTCTATCAAAGTTAGCGAACGCAAGGTAGCCGCTTCGATTCCGCACACGAGCCAAAGATTAAGGTGCTTCTGGCCCCAACCATCCCAGCGGTGCCACTTCCACATCTTCGCAGTCCCTGCTAGATTGCAGGTACTGGCGCCAAGCGTTTTTTCGTATTGGTTGGGTGACTTCAACACCACTTCGGCAAGGCTCGGACGATGTTTCGGTGGCGATACTGGCTTACGAAATTGGGCGTCCTCGTGGTGTTGCACTTTTGGCCTGCGTGTTGTGCCTCGGCCGCCGACGAGCCTCCGCCCCCGCGTCCCAAGTACGAACGGGCGGTTTTGATTCGCTTTGAGGGGACCATTACGCCGCTGCTGGAGCAGTTCCTGTATCGCAAGCTGGACGAGGCGGAGAAGGATCAGGCGGATTTGGTGATCGTGGAGATCGACAGCCCGGGCGGGCTGGTCGATTCCAGCTTTAACGTCGCCCATCGGCTGCGAGACCTGGATTGGGCGGCGACCGTCGCGTTTGTGCCGCGCGAGGCGCTCAGCGGTGCGGCCATCGTCGCCTTGGGTTGCGAGCAAATCATCATGGCTCCCAGCGCCGTCCTGGGCGACGCCGGCCCGATTCTCCTGGGCGAGGATGCGCTCTTCCGTCACGCGCCGGAGAAAGTGCGCAGCGACCTGGCTCGCAAGATCCGCGACTTGGCGGAAAGCCGCCGCCGCCCGCCCGCCTTGGCGGAAGCGATGGTGGACATGAACCTGCCGGTGTACGAAGTCAAGAACCGCCAGACGGGCGCCAAGACGTTCATGTCCGAACACGAGATCAAGTCCTCGCCGAATCCCGATCAGTGGGAAAAAGGGCCGCCGGTGCTGGAATCGCGGGAAGGCAGCTTCCTGGAAGTCAACGGCAAGCGAGCCGTCGAATTGACGCTGGCGGAGGGCAATGCGGGCAGTCGTGAAGAGTTGCAGAAACTGCTCGGACTGACGGAGGCTCCGCGGGTGCTGGAGCCCGGCGGCGTGGACACCGCGGTCTACATCCTGAACTCGGCCTGGGTTACCGGCTTGCTGTTTGTCGTCGGGCTGGTCGCGTTGTACATCGAGTTCGGCACACCCGGAATCGGCCTCGGCGGCCTTGTCTCCCTGCTGTGCTTCGCCTTGTTCTTCTGGAGTCGATTCCTGGGCGGCACGGCCGAAGTCCTGGAGGTAGTGTTGTTCCTGACGGGCGTGACGTTCCTGGCCGTTGAACTCTTCGTCTTGCCCGGGTTCGGCGTGGCTGGCATCACGGGCTTGCTGCTGATCCTGACCGGCGTGCTGATGGCTTGCCAGACCTTCCTGATTCCGGAGACGAAACGCGAGTGGGAGGTGTTCGGCACGTCGCTGCTGATGATCAGCTGTTCGGCCGCCGCCTTCATGGCGGTGGCCGGCTTGCTCAGCCGCCACTTCGGTTCCTTGCCGCTGTTCAATCGCCTGGTCCTGCAACCGGCCGCGCCGGAAAGGACGCCTCGCGCCGCCGCCGGCGCGGACGCCGACAAGCCCGCGCCGGTCCTGGCCCCCGACAATCCGTTCGGCGTGGACGTCGGCGACTGGGGCGTAGCCATCTCGCCCTTGCGGCCCGCCGGCAAGGCGCGGTTCGGGGATCGCTATCTGGACGTCTTGACCGACGGCGATTTCGTCGAGCGCGGCCGCCAGGTCCGGATCATCGAGATCCAGGGCAGCCGGATTGTGGTCCGCGACGTCGAGGAGGTATAGATGGCGGCCAAGTCGCTGTTTGAACAAGCCGAGGCCGACAACCTGCAACGGGCCCAGCCGCTGGCGGCGCGGATTCGACCGGCGACGCTGGGCGAGTTCGTCGGCCAGCAGCATTTCCTGGGC
>CAZAQY010000193.1:0-16711 GCA_964486845.1 uncultured Pirellulaceae bacterium | reverse complement strand
GTCGGCTGTCCCGAACAACAGATCGCATCGCTCCGGAGGGCGTCGTGATCGTTCTTTGTTGCTCATCGAACTGACGGAGGATCAACAGCCCCGCATCGGTCGAGATGTTTTCCTCCGCAGGCTCCACGGAAACCTGTTTTCCGCGGAAGAAACTGAAGCACAACTTCCAAACATCGTGTAAACTCATCATCAGCCTCCAAGCGTCGAGGAAAGTTGTTGTCCAACAACCTCTTAGACGCCTCCGGAGGCATTCGAATTCCCACAAATCGTGAATAATCCGGGCTAGGCTGCTGGTACGGAGTGCTCCGGGCTTTCGCGAGCCGCAGGGCTGAATTCGGTTTGCGCGGTCTCCCCTCCTCCCAACTTTCGACGGATGCCTTGCGGGCCGGCTCAGGCGCCTAAACGCAAGGCCAAGCCGAGTCGAAAGCCGAAGGTCCATCGAGTCGCCGTTCGCCTGCGCAAAACGTTAACAGGAAAAGAGTTACGAAAAAGGGGCGCGACGGCAGGGCAAAACGGCGCGGTCCCGCGTCAAAAGGCTGCAAGAGTACATTCGCTGCGGCAACTTGCCTTGGGAGAAACGAAGCGTGAGCATCAGGCCGGACGGCTCCGCCGTGACACAGAACCTGGATTTGCCGATGGCGCTGCGCCAGCACGACCGCTGGTTGCGGACGATCGTGTATTCGCGCGTCGGGGGTGCTGAGGGCGTCGACGACGTGATGCAGGAAGTGGCCCTGGCCGCAGTCCGGCAACGCGAGAAGTTGCCGGAGGCGAGCCGGATGGGCCCGTGGCTGTATCGGGTGGCCGTGCGCCAATCGTTGTTGTACCGGCGAAAGGCGGGCCGACGGCGAAAGCTGGTCGATGCCTTCGCACAACAGAAACTTGTACGGGAACATGACGAATCGGCGCCAGATCCACTGGGGTGGCTGCTGGCAAAGGAACGATCGGGATTGCTGCGGGTAGCGTTGGAGCGACTGGCGCGCCGGGACCGTGAGATTTTGTTGTTGAAGTACGCGGAGGATTGGAGCTACCAGCAAATCGCCGAGCATCTGGGAGTCACACAGAGCGCGGTCGAGACGCGGTTGCATCGCGCCCGAGCGCGATTGCGGGCCGAGTTGGCGGCCGTGGAAGGGGACGAGGACAGGCGATGAACAGCACCCAAGGTTTGCCGGTGGACGACGAAACACTGGACCGTCTGGTCGATGGTGAGTTGAGCCGCAAGGAGTACGACGCCGTACTCCGGTCGTTGGACCAGGCGCCGGGTCAGTGGCGGCGTTGTGCCCTTGCCTTTCTGGAGGCGCAGGCTTGGCAGCGCGAATTGGGGAACCTGCGACGTGAGGCCGCCGTCGCGATACCGCCTCCGGCGGCGGTCCCGCGCCGGCAGCCTGCCGCATCGAACCGTTGGTCCCTGCTGCTGGCCGTTGCCGCCAGTTTCCTGGTGGCCTTCGGCTTAGGTTTGGTGATTCGGCCCTTTGGTCCCGCGACGCCGAACGGCGGAGGAGGACAAGTTGCCGAACGAGTCGTGCCGCCAGACGCGCCGATCGGCGGTGCGCCGCGGCCCTCGGCGCCGGTGCCAGCGGTGGAACCGCCGGGGCGATCTCCGCGCGAAAACGTGACGGTCGTGATGGACGGCGGCGATGGTTCGGGCAGCCACGAAGTGCCGGTTCCCGTCTACGACTGGTCGCCGCAAAACGAGCGCATGCTGTCGCCAACGCCGGCGAACATTCCGTCCGAAGTGCGGCGTGTCCTGCAAGCGATGGGCTGCGAACTGCGTTTGAAGCGACAGCTGATCCACATCGAGACGTCGGACGGGAGTCCGGCAGTGATCCCGGTGGAGCAAGTCGAAATCGTGCCCGCAGGCCGGCGGGCGTATCAATAGCAGAGTGTCTCGACAGATTGAGGAGAAGGGAGTACTGGACATGATGACGCGAAATCGAATTTGTTTGGGTTTGGGTTGCTGGTTGGCCTCCGTCGCGGTCGTGTGCCTCCCTGGCGGGGCGAGAGGGGCCGAGCGGGAGAACGAGAAGCCGGCTGCGACTCCGGCGGAGGCGGCGGCCGCAACGGCGGATTCCGCCGCAAGATACTGGCTGGGAATCCTGGGCGTACCAGCCGATGCGCCGTTGAAGACGCATCTCAAGCTGGCTGCGGGTGTCGTGGTCGAGCAGGTGGTTCCCGATTCGCCGGCCGCCAAAGCCGGCATCCGGGAAAACGACATCCTGCTCAAGTTTGGCGATGTCCAACTGACGGATGTCGAGAGCCTGATGAAGGTCGTGGCCGAGAACGAGGATCGAGAGGCCAAGTTGACCTTGTTGCGGGAGGGCAAGGAGACCACGGTGACCGTCAAGCCCGCCGAACGTCCGGCGGGCCTTGCCATTCCCGCCCTTCCCGGTGCGCGAGACTGGCGGCCGCTGACCGATTGGATGATGAAGCGGTTGGAACGCGGTGAGTTAGGCGATGACCCGATGCGCATGTTCTTCGTGCAGCCCGGACTGGTCGTGCCCAAGGAACTCAAAGGCCGCTTCGAGATGTTCACCACGCCGCCCGTGACGCTGCAACTGCCGAAGAACACCAGTATCACGATCACGCGGCAGGACGAGGGGCCGGCCAAGATCGTCGTCCAACAGGGCGACCAGAAGTGGGAAGTGACCGAACAGGAATTGGACAAGCTGCCCGAAGACGTCCGGCCGTCGGTTAAAGCCATGTTGGGCGGCAACGCTCGCGTGTACGTCTTTGGCCAGGGGCCCGTCGTGATGCCGGGCACCCGCTCCAAGGTACCCGCGGAGGAATCAGCTCCGAAAGCGGAAGCGGAACCGCAAGCAAAGCGGGAACGCGCCGCACCGGATCTGGGAAAGGTCCGCGAGAAACTGGAGGAGATGAACCGTCAACTTCGCGAAAACGAAAAGAAGGTGCAGCGTCAAATGGACGAATTGCGGCAGCAGTTGGAGAAGCTGAAGCAGCAGCAAATCTGAACCAGGTGGCGTCCGGCCACGACCGAGAACGTCACGTTCTCAGTCGGACGGAGTGCCGGCTTGCGCCGGCACTCCGTTTTTTGTTGCGCCGGATGCACAGGCGCTGTGGATTTGGTATGCTGATGTGACCAGAAAGTGAGAGGACGTGATGATTGACCCCAAACGGCATTCCGAGCATCGCGGCGGCATCGAGTCGGTTCTACGTTCCATCCCGGGCTTCCGGGGATACCTGGAGAAGGACTACCGCCAGGAGAGCGACCATCTTTTGCGTCAGTGGATGGCGGACCGGCTGCAGCGGAGCAAGCGGCCGCTGGACGCGGCGATGACCGCCCTGATCGAGGCGGGGCGGATCGATCAGCTGACCGCCTGGGAGCGGCTCAAGAACCGGCTGGACGCCTTGATCCTCCGTTTCCGCGGCGCGGTTCGCGGATACAGCGGTTTCTTTGACTTCGTCCGGGTCAACGAGGACCTGCTGGATCAGGTGTACCAGCACGACCAGCTGCTGGCTCAAGGCGTCGACAAACTGGCCGCCGCGATCGAACAAACGGCGGGCGGCGGCGATGTCTCGGAGACGACCGTCCGCCAGTGGCTTGGGCAAGCCGAGGAACTCGATCGGGCCTTTACCAAACGCGGCGAGATGTTGAACGGACTGAGTTCGAGTTGATGGGGGTCTCCTTGAGCCAGGCCCTGGGACTACTGGAAACGACGGGGTTGACGCCGGCCTTGGCGGCGCTGGATGCGATGGCCAAGGCGGGCGAGATTCGCGTTTTGCAGGCGGAGGTCAACGACCTGCTCGGCGTCTGTGTCAAAATTCAGGGCGCCGTGGCCGCGGTCCAGGCGGCCGTTCAGGCGGGGCAAGCCGTGGCCGAACGCATGGGAGGCCGTCCGGTCGTGGACATCATCCCCCGTCCGCAAGACGCCGCCTGGGGTGCGATCGTCAGTCCGCCGGAGATCAATCCGCTGCTTCAGCAGGAGGTCGTTTTTTTCCCCGTGTACGAGAACGTGCCGCAACGAGCCAAGAAGAAGGAGCAAGCTGTGGAGAAGTCCGCATCCTACGCGCTGGGCCTGATCGAAACGCAGGGCTTTACCGCGGTGTTCGAAGCGATCGACAGTGCCTGCAAGGCGGCCAACGTCGAAGTGGTCGGCAAGGAGAAGCTGGGCGGCGGCTACGTGACGGTCGTCATCCGCGGCGACGTGGCGGCCGTCAAAGCGGCGGTCGAGGCGGGCCAAACCCGGGTCGAGGGACTGGGCAAGCTGATCGCGGCCCACGTCATTCCGCGTCCCAGCGAAGCCGTGCTCGGGTTGCTGCCCAAGCTGTGACGCGGGACCGGCGCAGGGCCGAGTCCGGCGGCCGGCGTCCTCGCCGAACGCGCGACCCGCGAACGGAATCTCGTCACCGTTCGGAACATGTTGAACTAATCGGGATTGGGGCTAGAACGGGTCCGGCGCGATCTCGCGGAGTTCGCCGTTGACGCGAACCTGGACCTTGGCATCCTTGTCCCGGGCCTTGTCGGCCACGATGCGGAAGGTGGTCACTTGGCCGTCTTTCCACGCGCAATCGACGCGGTAGCCGCCGCGAGCGCGCAGGCCGGCAAAGGAGCCCTGCCGCGCCCAATCCTTGGGCAGGGCGGGCAAGAGATGAAGGATGAAAGATGAGGGATGCGGGATGAAAAACTCGGCTTTCTCCCTCCCTGCTTCTCTGTCCTTCATCCTTCTTCCCTCATCCTTCATCCTTCCCTCGTGGCTTTGCAGCAGCATTTCGGCAATCGTCCCGGTGATGCCGAAATTGCCGTCCATCTGGAACGGCGGATGGTTGCAGAAAAGGTTGGGGAGCGTGTTATAGGTGAGCAGGCCGCGGACCATGATGCCGGCCCGCTCGGCTTCGCCCAACCGTGCCCAGACGCCGCATCGCCAGGGCCAGGTCCACGAGCGGCGGCTGTCGCCGATCGTGGTCTCGACGGTGAACGGCTGGCCGGTCGTCTCCTCGTGGTCGTTGCTGCGCGCCTTGAGGCTCACGATTGCCGCACGGGCCAGGTCCGGCGTGTGCGTCATGCTGATCTGCCGGCCGGGGTACACGGCGAACAGGTGCGAAATGTGGCGGTGCGTGTTCTTCGGATCGTCCCGGTCCGCCTGCCATTCCTGCAGCTGGCCCCATTTGCCGATTCTGTTCGGCGCCAAGCGGGCCTGCATGTCGGCCACTTTCTTCTGGTAATCGGCGTCCACGCCCAGCGCCTGGGCCATCTCCAGGCAGTTCTGGAACAGCTCCCAGATGATCTGCTGGTCGTGCATCACGCCGTCTTCGCGCGGGCCGTGTTCGGGCGACCAGCCGTTCGGGGCGACCAGCGTGCCGTCGGGCAGTTGCTTGAGATGGTCCTCCCAGAACTGACAGATCTCCTTGACCATCGGGTAGCCTTGCCGGCGGAGGAATTCCAGGTCCTGCGTAAAGGCGAAGTGCCAGGCCATGTGCTGGGCGTACCAGGCGCTGGCCGGGATGTTCCATTGCCAGCCGTTGCCGCCGAAGATGCTCTGGCTGGTCCGCGCCGTCCAGCCGCGGGTGTTTTCCCCGAAGGCCTTGCGCGTAGCGATGCGGCAGGGCTCGGCGCACGCGGCGACGAAATCCAGCAGCGGCTCGTGGCACTCGGGCAGTGCGGTCGGCTCGGCGCCCCAGTAGTTCATCTGGACGTTGATGTTGCTGTGGTAATCGCTGGCCCAGGCCGGTTTGTTGCTGTCGTTCCAGAGCCCCTGCAGATTGGCGGGCAGACCGCCGGGGCGCGAACAGCTGGCCAGCAGGTACCGCCCGTATTGGAACATCGTCTGCTCCAGCTCGGGATCGCTTGCTCCCTGCGCGTAGGCAGCCAGCCGTGCATCGGTGGGCAGGGCATGCGTCGCTGCTTCCGAGCGGCCCCAGTCGACCCGCACTCGCCCCAGCAGCGGCGCGAGGTCGGCCAGGTGTGCCTGACGCAACTCCTCGACCGATTTGGCTTCCGCCGCGGCGATGTCCTTCGCAACGATGGGGGCCGGCGGTTGGCCGCGCCAGTTCGCCTCGTACTTCGGTGCGTAATCGGTGCGCGCAGCCAACAGCAACGTCAGGCTGTCGCAACCCGCAAACACCAGGACGTCCCCGTCGCCCTTCACGCTGCCGCCACTGTGCAGCACTCGGACCAGGCACGCATGCTTGAGTTCGTTAGGCATGGCGGCGTCCCACGACAGCCCGTTGGTGTCGGCGGCGACTTGAACCTCAAGCTGGCCCGGCTCAAGACGCAATCGGCCGGAGAGCGCCGGGGTCGGCTTCGCGTTTTTTTCCGCCGTGTAGTGGAAGACCATGACCTGATCCGGCCGGCTGGCAAAGGCCTCGCGGGTAAACGCGACACCGTTCTGAGAAAACGTCGTGCGGTGTACGCCGGTGGAGATGTCCAACTCGCGGCGGTACTCTTCGGAGTCGCCCAACGAGTTCTCCGCGGCGAACGCGACACCCGCCAGCGCAATCTCGGCCACCTGGAAATGGCTGGCGCCCTTGTGGACGAACGAGAAGCGATAGAAACGGTACGGAGCCGGCTGCTGGACGGTAAACTGCTTGGTCTGATGCCG
Source organism: uncultured Pirellulaceae bacterium (assembly GCA_964486845.1). GTDB lineage: Bacteria > Planctomycetota > Planctomycetia > Pirellulales > Pirellulaceae > Anammoximicrobium. The sequence continues at coordinate 10,157 of CAZAQY010000193.1, read as the reverse complement.
GGACTCGAAGGGGCCATCCAGAACGCGCCGGTCGAGTTCGTTCCAGGTCTTCCCGTCGTTGGAACCCGCCAACTCCCACTGCTGCGGATCGCGGGCGGGGATGTCGTTGGCGCTGGTCAGCGAGTACGATGCCACCGATTTGGCCTCCGGCAGCTCGGCTTGCCACACGACGGACTCGCCGGGTTTGTCGATGCACCACTTGGTATCTTCGCGCCCGTCCACGCAGTTGCCGACGACGTTGCCGTCGCCCCGCTGGTGGCCGCTGGGCGAAGTCATCACCACCTCGTCCGAATCGCCGAATTCGACGAACAGGTCGCCGAAGTTCCGATAGCTGCCGAACCCGCGGTCGCCCGTTTCGTACTCGCCGTCCCAGTTGTTGTCGCCGGACCAGAGAGAACTTTCATTGAACTGGATCCGCTCGACCGTCACGCCGCCGAAGAGCATCGCGCCCAAGCGGCCGTTGCCGATGGGCAGGGCCTCCTTGGCCCAAACGCTGGCGGGCTTGGCATACCACAGCACGCGGCGATCCGGCGGCGGGGCCGCCGGTTCGTCCGCGGCGTTGCCCGTCGAGCCTTGGGAAAACGGGACCGCAAACGAAATCGCCGCGACGGTCAGGAGGAGAATACGTTTCATCAGCGTGCTCCTTTCAAATCTATTCACCCCAGGAACTCTTCCCACTGCGGCGGCGGAACTTCCGGCCAGTCGCGTCCCAGCCGGAAGCCCTCGGCCACGTGGGATGCATGAAGCGATTCCTTGTCCAGCACCAACAACAGGCGGCGAAACAGGGAAGATGCCGTCAGCACGTACACGCCGGCCGTCTCCGCCAATCGCCAGCGCGTCCAGCGGTCCAGCTTGGGGTACTCGCCCAGGATGCGGGCCAGCCGAGGATCGTCCCGCGTCACCGCCTGCAACGACCGGCAGGCCAGGCAGCGGCCTCTACTGAGCGCGTAGGGGCTGACTTCCTGACCGCATTGGGCGCACGGCACAAGCTGATCGGCCAACACTCGCTCGCCGGTGACCGTGCAGGTCCGCAGGAACTCGCCCAGCACGCGCCGCCCGGTCACCGCGCAGGTTTCCAAGTCCGCCTCCAGCACTCGCCGGCCCGAACCTTCGCAGCGAGCGATCGACTCGGCCACCGTGATGCGGCCATCGTCCGTGGCCGCTACGTGATACGACTCGCGGCCCGTCACGGGACAGCGAAACTGCGGAGGCGCGACAACGCCATCGACCAACTGCCGGGCCCAAACGTCGAACGGTTTTTCGGCCGAACTGTCGCCGAGTTCAAACCGCAGCTTGCCACGCGCCCGCTTGCACCAGATCACCGTGGCCACCACAAACTCAGCGCGGCCGCCCTCGGCCAGCAGCGATGGGGGTTGTTCGCCGTAGGACAGCCAAGCGCCCAGTTCCTCCTCGGACACGCGCGGCGGCCGGGCGGGGCACGGAGCCAGGTCGTCCACGCCAAGCGATGCCAGCAAGGCCGGCTCGATCGGCTCCCGCTGCGGCGAGGCATAGGTGTGGATCAGCCGCGCCCCCGGATCGCCGTCCTGTCCCCGGACGACGTACGTGTAACGCAGCAGCGGATGATCCTCCAGGCTACAACCGCTCAATCGCACACTGCCGCCCGTGACCCGATACGGCGCGAACAGATGCCGCGCCAGTTCGTGGACACTGACCGGTTGGTGCTTGGGCACCGCGGGAACCAACGGTCCCGACGCCCGCAAGCGGGTCAGCAGCCAATCGCCCAAAGGCGAACCCACCGCCAACACCTCCGCCGCCGCGGGCCCGGCTTCGTTGCCCGCACGAACCGTGAACCGGACCGCCTCGCGACCAGCAAAGTCCCGGCGTTGATCGGCGGGCACGGGAAACTCGAAGAGATTCTCTCCGCAGGGCTGCGCGGGCAGCCGCAGCGTCTCCAAGACCCAGAGCCAAAAACTCTGGTTCCGGCGGCCGTCGTCCGACACAAGGGGCTCGCTTGGGTCACTCACGAATCGCCACGTCCCATCTGCCGTTTGGGTAACTGCCCGCTCAGAAATCTCAGGGTCCCAAAAGCCGGGCTTCTTCTGGCCGTCTACGCTCAACTTCAAAAACTCATGGTGGCCGCGCTGGAGCGGAATTGCAAGAACCATCGCCGCTTGCCTCGTCCATCTTTTGCTTCTTGGCAGCCAACCGTTGCTCCACTTCGGCGATCTCCGCACGCAGTTGTTCCAGGTCGAGTTCGCGGTCCCGCAATTCCTCCTGCAGTTTGGCCAGGCGCTTGGCCGGGTCGCCTTCGAGCAGGTTGCGGACCAGGCTCAGCACCAGCAGGCCGCGAAACATCCGCTGGCCCAGGCCGCGCAAGCGGTACACGCGTGCGGCCCGGCTGACCTGCGACAACCGCAGGACACGGGCCACGCGGACCAGCCGCAGAAAGCCCACCATCGGCGCCAGAATGATGACCAGATCGATCCAGTGATCGCGGCAATAACGCAGTTTCTTGGGCGACACGGAGATCATGATCACGAACTCGAACGCAAACGCCAGCCAGATCAGGCTCTCGCTGGCCCACAGAAAGACCAACATCCGCCAACTGGGCGTCACGGCTCGATTCTGCCAATGCCAATCCAGCGCGAACAGCGGCAGCACGGCCAAGGCGATCAGGATCATCGGTCCGTTGAAAGCCCTTTCCAACTGCTTTTGCAGGCTGCGGTCGACACGCCGCCAGCCGAGGTGGAGAAACCAGATCGAACCGCCATCGACGTGATCTCGCCCGCCCATCCGCAGCGGCGGCACCAGGCAATACCACAGGTGCCGCCGCCAGCCCTTGCCGCCGGTCAGCGCATGAGCCACGATTTCGCCGACAATCGCGAGGTAGAACAGCCCCAGGCACCAGCCAAACCGCCGCAATGGACGAATGGCATGTTCCGGCGGTACCTCGTCCTCTTGATCCTTGGCATCGGCGGAGGCGAGAGATTTCGTGGAGGCCGGCAAGTGCGATGAGGGAGGCACGCGTGCGTCGTGACCGCCCCTTGAAGCCTCAGGAAAGACCCTCGCCAACTGGGCCACCTCGATGGAGAACGAGCACAGCATGCCCGCCAAGATCGCCAGGAAAGCGAACGAAACCCAAAACAGACACGGGCCGGTCCAGCGGTCCAGGCGGGTGACGTTTACGGTCGGATTGGGTGGCAACGGATCGGCCATAGACACAACGATCTGTGATTCCGGCGAGGCCGCAAGCCCGCGTGACGCGGCCAGCCCAAGAACTCGCCCGCCGAACATTGTGACAAGTGCTGCCGAGGGCAAGCAAGGGCACAGGCTCCCGCAGTTCATCCCATCGTCTTGGTCGTACCACTGGCCTTCCGGAGTGACATGGCCGGTGGAAACAATCCGCTCCAAGCGAAACCGGCCGCCGCGAATCAGCGCGTCAAACCGTTCTTTTGGCCGCGTCCCCGCGGCGCCAGCAAACAGGTTCTGCACGGTCGGGGTGCTGGTGTTGCCTTGCCTGAAGCGGTTGCAGCCCCTAGACTACCGTGGGCGAAGATGTTGATGAAGAGGGAGTTGCGGCCGCAGGTCGCTGGAGAACAACGGACCCATGTCGATCACGGCTGTCGATGCATTGCCGCTGGATGTCGAGTCGCTGCGGGGCGATTTTCCGATTTTGGCGTCGGAGATCCATGACGGCGTGCCGCTGGTGTATCTGGACAACGCGGCGACCACTCAGCGCCCGCGGCAGGTGGTCGAGGCGATGACGACGGCCTACGAACGCCAATACGCCAACGTCCACCGAGGGATTCACTACCTGAGTGAACTGAGCACCGATCTGTACGAGAACGCGCGCGAGACGGTACAGCGGTTCCTGAACGCCCGCCGTCCGCACGAAATCATCTTTACGGCCGGCACGACGGCTTCGATCAACCTGGTGGCCCGCAGTTGGGGCGACGCGAATCTGCGTCCGGGCGACGAGATCCTGCTGACGGAGATGGAGCACCACTCGAATATCGTCCCCTGGCAGCAGTTGGCACAGCGCACGGGTTGCCGCATCAAGTTCCTGCCCATCACCGACGACGGGCAGTTGGTCCTGGATGCCCTCGACGATTTCTTGACCGAACGCACGAAGCTCGTCTCCGTCGTCGCGGTCTCCAACGTGCTGGGCACGATCAACCCGGTTCCGGCGGTCATCCAACGGGCCCACCGCGCGGGCGCCGCGGTGTTGGTCGACGCGGCGCAAAGCGCCCCGCACGGCACGACCGACGTGCAGGCCTGGGACGCAGACTTTGTCGCGTTCAGCGGCCACAAGATGGCGGGGCCTTCGGGGATCGGTGCGCTGTACGGCCGCGAAGCGATCCTGGAGTCCATGTCGCCGTTCCTGGGCGGCGGCAGTATGATCCACCGGGTGACGCTGGACGGATTTGAGCCCGCCGATCTGCCGTCGCGATTCGAGGCCGGTACGCCGCCGATTGTCCCGGCGATCGGACTGGCGGCCGCGGTCGAGTACTTGCAGGAGGTCGGCCTGGAAAACATCCACCGCTACGAACAAGGGCTGACGCAACAGGCTTTCGAAACGATCGGCCATCTGGACGGCGTGCGGATCCTGGGACCGGCCCCCCGGCTGCGCGGCGGCATTGTCAGCTTCGTCGTCGAGGGTGTCCAAGCCAACGACTTGGCGATGGCCATGGACGAGCAAGGCGTCGCCGTGCGCGCAGGCCACCACTGCGCCATGCCGCTGCACGCCCGCATGGGCGCATCCGCCAGCACGCGGGCCAGCTTCTACTTCTACAACACGCCGGAAGAAATCGAGAAGCTGGGCGAGGCCCTGAAGAAGGCATTGCGCGTTCTGCGGCGCAAACCGTAACGCGGGACGCCGTGACCGACTGCCGCGAACATGATGCAAGCCCTCCTTCCCGGACGCCACTTGGCAACGCACTGTTCCCGAGCTGCCGCCGCCTGCGGTGAATTCACCTGTTTGCGATGGATGGCGTACAGGAACGACGTGTCTGGGTAGGCGCTCATCCCTCCTCGCCCTCCAACTCGGCAGACCGCATCGCCTGCGCCTCGGCCAGCAAGAACGTGCGGTCGCCCCACTGCTGATCGAGCCGGGCCATGATATCCGGTTTCTGAGCCCTGCAAGATTTTCGCCGCACGGGCACAAGCTGGGCGATCACCTGTCCGCGCTTGACGATTTGAAACGGGTCCCGAGAGTCGGCTCCACCCGGCTTAGCAGCGTTCGAGAAGTAACTGTCGCCGCGTCAAAGTAGCCATCACGCTCCGTGTGATGATCGGCAAGAGACGCTGGACAGTCATTTCTCGAACGCTGCTTACACCTTCAGTCGCTTGTACCGGAACCGCTTCGGTTCGTCGGCGGCGAGGCCCATCCGTTCGTGGCGCTGCTCTTCGTAGGTCTGGAAATTGCCTTCGCACCAGTGGACATAGCCGTCGCCTTCGAAGGCCAGGATGTGCGTCGCGATGCGGTCCAGGAACCAGCGGTCGTGGCTGATGACGACCACGCATCCGGCGTAATTCAGAATGGCCTCTTCCAGCGCCCGCAACGTGTCCACGTCCAGGTCGTTGGTGGGCTCGTCCAGCAGCAGCACGTTCGATCCCCGGCGCAGCAGTTTGGCCAGATGGACCCGGTTGCGTTCCCCGCCGGACAGTTCGCCGACTTTCTTCTCTTGGTCCGGCCCGCGGAAGTTGAACCGCGAGACGTAGGCCCGCGCATGGATCTTCCGGCCGCCCATCTCCAGGGTCTCCAGTCCGCCGGAGATCTCCTGGAACACGCTGTTCTCCGGTTTTAGCGCGTCGCGGTTCTGGTCGACGTAGCCCAGTTCGACCGTCGGTCCGATCCGCAGTTCGCCGGAATCGAGTTGCTCCTCGCCGGCGAACATCCGGAACAGCGTCGTCTTGCCGGCCCCGTTGGGGCCGATCACGCCCACGATGCCGCCGGCAGGCAGGCTGAAGCTGAGCCTCTCGATCAGCAGGCGGTCGCCGAAGCCCTTGGTCAGGTTCTGGGCCTCGATCACCAGGTTGCCCAAGTGCTTGCCCGGCGGGATCTGGATCTCGAACTCGTCCGGCTGTTCTTCGAAGTCTTGCGCCGCCATCTGCTCGTAGGCCTTGATACGGGCCTTGCTCTTGGCTTGGCGAGCACGCGGAGCCATGCGGACCCATTCCAATTCCCGTTGCAGCGTTTTCTGCCGCGCGAGGCTGGATTTCTCCTCCTTGGCCAGACGCTCTTGCTTCTGCTCGAGCCAGGACGAGTAGTTGCCTTCCCAGGGGATGCCGCGCCCGCGGTCCAGTTCGAGGATCCAGCCGGCGACATTGTCCAGGAAGTACCGATCGTGCGTCACGGCCACCACCGTGCCCGGATATTCCGACAGGTGCCGCTCGAGCCACGCCACCGCCTCTGCGTCCAAGTGGTTCGTGGGCTCGTCCAACAGCAGCAGATCGGGCCGCTGCAGCAGCAATTTGCACAGCGCCACGCGCCGCCGCTCGCCTCCGGACAGCGTGCTGACGTCCGCATCCCGCCCCGGCAGGTTCATCACGTCAAAGGCGATCTCGATCTCGCGATCCAACTCCCAGGTGTTCGTGGCATCGATCTGGTCCTGCAGCCTGGCCATCTCGTCGTACAGCTTCTGCATCTGGCGGTCGTCCAACGGTTCGCCCAGTTTCGCGCTGATCTCGTTATAGCGATCCAGCATCGCCCGCCGGTGGGCCACTGCTTCCTCGACGTTGCCCCACACGTCCTTGTCCGGATTCAGCACCGGTTCCTGAGGCAAGAACCCCCTGGAAAACCCTTCCGTCAAGCGGGCCTCGCCGTCGAACTCGGTGTCCTGACCCGCCATGATCCGCAACAGCGAACTTTTGCCGGCGCCATTTCGCCCCAGTACTCCGATCTTGGCGCCGGGAAAGAACGCCAGCCAAATGTCCTTGAGCACCTCGCGCTGGGCGTGCTTCTTGGTCAAATTGGCAATGGTGAAGATGTACTGTTTGCTCATGTCTTTTCCTGCCACACGTTCGCGAACCGTTGGGATAAGCGGTCTGAATCCGTCAGGGAACAGGTTATATCCCTTCGATTCCGCGATGAGAAGGAGGCGGTGCCGGCGAGAAGGCCAACGCGGCACAGGCATCCTGCCTGTGCGGGCGGCGAGGGGGCAGAAGAGACGGGCATCCGGCCCGTACAGACTCAGATCGGCAAGGTGCCGTTCAAATCAGAGGCGGGAAATTCAAAGGTTGCGTTCATGGGTGCAAGGCTCATCAAGATGCAGCCAGAGACAAACAGGGTGGACTACGGGTTGACCAGTTGCAGACGGCGCTGGAGTTTCGTCATGGCCATCAGCAACTGGTTCCATTCCGTGAAGATCTCGACAGTGTCGAACGTCTCTGCATCCTCGCGGCCGAAGCCTTGTTCGCTGATCCGGACCGAGTCGTCCAACACCACACAGCCGCGTTGCCGGATCCGCTCGTTTTTCTCCAGCGGCGTGAGCGGATCGTCTGGGCAGACCGGCAGGACTTGTTCCATCGCGCGGTGCATCGCCCACAGCGCCGCGCCACGGGCGTCTTCGGCGTCCGTGATCATCTGCAAGGTTCCGGATTCGACATAGTACTTGGCCATCGGGACTCCTTTCTGAAACAACAGAAATTACTTCCTTGGTACTTGCACGTTCTCTCTGTACGGTACGTGTCGGGCCACAGTTCGATCCCGAAACCCGGAAACCGCGCCAGCAGTCACGCCAGGGGCTCAGACGTACAGATTTCGATTTTCGCGGCCCATGATCCATCCAAATGAGAGACCTTTTCTCCGCGAAAATTGAATTCTGTACGTCTGAGCCCGATCCCAGCCCGCTATCATCGATCGCCTTTTTTGGGACACGGTTGGTCCTCTCTCCTGCTGGCATTGCTGGCGCCGGCTCCAGTTCTCCGTGGATTTCGTGTAAAATTTTAGTCCCGCAGTTGGCGCGGGCAAGTTGCTTCGCCGCTTTACCACCCGTAACCAAGGAGCCATAACATGATTCGCTGCCTTTCCCGTATTCTGCTCTCGCTGGCCGTCGCCGCACTAGCCGCCGCGGAGTCCGCGCCAGGACCTGCGGCCGAGCCTTCGTTCTCGTACGCCGATCTGGTCCAGCGAATGATCGACCTGGAGCACCCGGCTACGCTGCCCGCGGCGGGCGAGAAGTGCGCTCAGTGGGCCAGTTGGGATCGTTCCAGCCGTTATGACGCGGAGACGGGCAAGTACGTGGACTGGGCCGCCAACAACGACGGACCGCAGTTCATCCGCGAGGAGGGCGACCAGGTGGTCATGGCCGAGATGGAAGGTCCGGGCTGCATCTGGCGAATCTGGTCTGCACGGGCCGAGCAAGGGCATGTCAAGATTTACTTGGACGGGGCTGCCGAACCCGCCGTCGACTTGCCGTTCGTGGCCTACTTTCGCGGCGACACGGCGCCGTTCAACTACCCGCAACTCTCGTACGACTTGGGAACCATGGGCTGCCGCGGGCAGAACCTGTACTTCCCCATTCCGTACCAGAAGTCCTGCAAGATCGTCGCCGACAAAGGCTGGGGCCGCTACTATCACTTCACGTACACGACCTATCCCCAGGCCGCTCAACTGCCGACGTTCAGCACGGCGTTGTCCGCACAGCATGCCGAGCAACTCCAGCGGGTGAACGATTTCCTCCAATCGTCGCTGGGCAGCGATCCTGCGGGGCGGCGCGACGGGGAACAGCGCGAGACGGGCAGCCTGTCGCTGGCCCCCGGCGAGAAGCAGACATTGGAGCTGGCGGGACCGCGGGCGATCACGGCGATTCGCGGCAAGATGAAGTTCCGCGACCGCGACGATGAAATGGCCGCCCTGCGGCGTCTGGCGCTGCAAATCACGTTCGACGGCCAGGAGAAACCGGCGGTCTGGTGTCCGCTGGGCGATTTCTTCGGCACGGCGCCCGGCTTCAATCCGTACCGATCGCTGATCGCCGGCATGACGGACGAAGGTGGCTATGCGTTGTGGTACATGCCGTTTGCGAAGAATGCGATGGTCGAGGTGGTGAACGAGGACCAGGAGCCGCGCGAGCTGGAGTACGACATCACGCACGCGCCGCTGGCCAAGCCGTTCGACGGCCTGGGGCATTTCCACTGCAAATGGCACCGCGACACGATCGAACTGCCCGAAGACCGCTGGCCCGACTGGCCGCTGCTGAACACGCAGGGCCGGGGCCGCTTCTGCGGCGTGATGCTCCACGTCTGGAACCCGCGCGGCGGCTGGTGGGGCGAAGGCGATGAGAAATTCTTCGTCGACGGCGAGAAGTTCCCTTCGACGTTTGGCACCGGTTCGGAGGACTACTTCGGCTACGCGTGGTGCCATCCGGGATTGTTCCAGCGTGCCTACCACGCCCAGACCATGACTTCGGGCAACAAGGGGCACCAGTCGGTGCTGCGCTGGCACTTGACGGACAATGTGCCATTTCAAACCGGCTTCGAGGGCTGCATCGAGAAGTACTACCGGACGGAGGAATGCGGCACCCAGTACGCCTGTGTTGCCTGTTGGTACCTCGCGCCGGACGGCGTCGACCCGTACGCTCCGGTGCCCGCTCCAGAGCGTGACGGCTACTACGTCAATCCGCCCCTGATCGCCGGCGGTTTTGCGGTCCGGAACGAGCCGCGCGGGCAAGTGCGGACCCAGGCGATGACTCGTTACGAAGGGACCTGGGAAAACGGAGATCATCTGTGGTGGACCGGCGCCAAGACCGGCGACAAGCTGGAACTCGCCGTGCCGGTCGAAAAAGGGGGGCTGTATCGAGTCAGCGTCGTGCTGACCAAGGCCCGCGATTATGGCATCGTGCAGCTGTACGTGGACGGCAAGAAGGCGGGCGAACCGATCGACCTGTACAATCCGGATGTTATCCCCAGCGGCCCGATCGAGTTGGGGGCGTACGACCTGACCTCCGGCGAGCACGAGCTGACGGTCGAGATCGTTGGGACAAACCCGAAGGCCATCCCGTCCTTCATGTTCGGCATCGACCGAGTTATCTTGGAGCGGTAGCCCCCCCGTAGCATGGCTCTCCGAGCCGTGCCGCGCCGTAACACGACTCGATTCGCTCGGCCTCCGAAAGGGTTCCAACATGACGAGAATTGGCCTTGGGCCGCGAACAGTGTCCCCAGAGTTCCAGCCTTCAGGTGCTGGAGCAACAACACCG
>CAZAQY010000192.1:0-16730 GCA_964486845.1 uncultured Pirellulaceae bacterium | reverse complement strand
CACCAAGTGACCTCCGCGGACGGGATATCCAACAAAAACCAAGCACGTCTCGACTGATACTTGGACAGCCTCCTAGATGGCAAGGATCGACAGGTGCTGGAACGGATCGAGTCCGCCATGCGGGAAGCCAGCGAGCGTCACGCCTTCGAGCGGGCGATGGGGCACCGGGATGCTCTACAGGAACTGACGTATCTGTCCGATCAGCTGCAACTGCTTCGAGACGCGGCATGCGACTTCTGGTTCGTGTATCCCATCCGCTCCGCCGGGTCTTCCGACTTGTGGAACCTGATTGCAGGTGGTGACGTGGTGGCGGTGGCCCCGGAACCCGCTACCAAGTCCGAGAAGAAGGCCCTTGGCGCGCTTTTGGAGCAGACCTTCATGGAGCGAAACCGGCAGGTCCCGATTCCGTTCGAGAAATTCGATCGAGTCCGCCTCGTCACTTCCTGGTTCCGACAGCGTCCCGAAGAAATGGAAAAGTCCGTCTCGCCCGAAGACGCGATAGCACGCTGCCGCGCTGGCGGCACACCTTGAACTGCTGCCCCGGAGCGGGACATGGGTTGCATGGCCAAGGTCTTCAACCTGTGCCTGTTTCAGGACGGCTGGTTCGCCCGCATTCTCGGCGTACTGCACAGTGGCCCTCGTTTGGCAAGACGTTGGGCAGGATGTGGTTGTGCATTCAACTGGGAACGGCGATGAGTTTTGAAAGTGGATTCAACAATGCTCTGATATTGGGGATTCGCGTGATTCTCTGCCACGCTAAGGCTGGCTCAGGCAGCGGACCATGCCCCCTCGCCCCCCCAGCATGCGCTGTTGGCTACTTGCCGTACTGGTCCCGATCCGCCCTCGGTCGCCTTGTCCGGTGCTCCACGTTGTGCAGCATCCCCAGGGCGCGCTGCAATCCTGCCTGGCCGAACTTCTCCTTGATCTGGTCAGCGACTTCATCGAGGCGGGCCTGTCGCTCACGTCCAGCTTCGGGAAACAAGCTCAACTGCACCATCGCCGGATGCTCGAAGCCGCTCATCCCGACGCCGAGCAAGCGAATGTGCAACCGTCGTGCAGGGAGTCGCTCCGCAAACATCTGGGCCGCCGTCTGCCAAATTTCCTGCGTGACGTTCGTGGGCTGGGGAAGCGTCTGGGCACGGGTGATCGTGTGGAAGTCGCCGAACCGGACTTTCAGATGTACCGTGCGTCCCTTCAGGCCATGCCGCCGCAGCCGACATCCGACTTGTTCGCTCAGTTCCAACATCCACGCCCGCATGATCTCGGGATCTTCCAAGTCCCTGGCAAAGGTCGTTTCGTGCGAGATGGACTTCGCTTCCTGCTCGGGCACCACCCGCCGGTCGTCGATGCCCTGCGCCAGCTCCCACAGGTGATCGCCGCTGCTACCGAAGTGGTGCCGCAGCAGTTCCACTGACATCTGTCGCAGTTGGCCGATCCTGTGGATGCCCAGCGTCTCGAATACCTGGCCCGTGACCTTGCCCACGCCCCATAGCCAACCCACGGGGAGCGGATCGAGGAACTCCTGCACCTGATCGGGTTCGACGACCACGAACCCGTCAGGCTTCTTCAGGTCGCTGGCGATCTTGGCCAGGAACTTGTTGGGGGCCACGCCGACCGACGCGACCAGCCGGAGACGCTCACGGATTTCCTGTTTGATCATCCGGCCGATGTCTTGGGCCGGGCCGAACAATCGCTCGCTGCCGGTCACGTCCAGAAATGCTTCGTCCAACGACAACGGCTCGACCAGCGGCGTGTACTTCTCGAAGATGGCACGGATCTGATCCGATACCTCAGCGTAGTAATCCATGCGTGGCCGCAGAAAGATGCCGCGGGGGCAGAGTCGGTGGGCCGTGACGGCCGGCATGGCACTGTGGACGCCGAACCTGCGAGCGACGTAGTTGGCCGCAGCCACGACGCCTCGACCTTCCGGTGTTCCGCCGACAATAACAGGCTTGCCGACCAGATCGGGCCGGTCTCGCTCTTCGACGGATGCGTAGAAAGCGTCCATGTCCACGTGCAAGATCATCCGTCTCCCCTCCGACGTACTCCATCATTGTACCGTCGGACATGGCCCTGATGTACAATGCCTTCGCTGCAAGGTGTACCATGAGCCAAAACATCGGCCAGCCACGGAAAGAGGTCCTCGTCATGCGAATCCTCGTCATCGCCAGCATTGCACTCCTCGCTTTGCAGCCAGTTGCCCTTGCGGCCCCAAAGTTGACACCTGAGGAAGTTCCGGAGTTTCGACTCCGGGCCCGTGTGCTGAGCTTCGGCGGGCAAACGCCGGAGGGCAAGAAGTTCTCGTTCGGCTTGGCAGGCGTCAGCGGGACCGCCGAAGGAAGCCAGTGGTGCGCCGAAATCAAGTTCGGTCGGCCTCAGGCAGAGGCGACTCTGAAGGGCTACCCGGCGATCTACATGTCCGGCTGGCCCGTCGTGTTGCGGTTGACCGTGCAAGGGGCGGCCGATCCTACACTCGTGGAGGCGGAGTTGACGCTTGCGGAAACCGGCGGCGTGGTCAAACTCTCCGGGGAACTGTTTGGTCCGTCCCTGGGGATCTTGGTGTGGCGGGACGACCAGCGGAGCCCCCAGGCTGCGACGATGGCTGAATACAATCGCCGGTACTGGAAGGCACTGGCCGGAGTCGAGATTCCGGCCAAGATGCGTCCCCAGCGATTCCCGATCATCGACCGCTTCATCGGCGGCGATGACGATCGGCGGGCGTGGCACGAAGGCATTGAACAGCTTCAGCGTGCGGGGTTCAGCGCCATCATGCTGCCGCCCTCGCGTCCGGTTCGAGACATCCTCGTGAAAGCCGGGGGACGCCGCACTGCTTGGGCCGTGTACAACCCGCCTGGCTACGCCTTTGATTTCGACCCGAAAGTCACGCCGGAGGCGATTGGCCAGTGGGCCCGGCAGCAGGCCAAACCCTACTTGGAAGCCGGCTATGCCCGGCAGGACATGGCGGCGTTCGCCATGTCGGATGAGCCCGGCTGGTACTATCCGAGCATCTTCAAGTCGTTACAGGACAACCCGGCGGCGATGGCCCGCTTCCACCGCTATCTGCAACAACAGCGACTTCAGCCTGCCGAGTTGGGGGCCAGCCGCTGGGAAGATGTCGATCCGATCGGCCGCAGTCAGGCGAAGGACTTGCGGTCTCGGCGGCTATTCTATTGGACGATGAGGTTCTTTGCCCACGACTCCGCCCGGCACTTCGCTGTCTGCACGCGAGCCTTGGAGACGGAATTCTACTCCGGCCTGCCGATCTTCACGAATTGGAACTTCTTCAGCGGCCGGCTCTACGTGCCCGGTCCGGTGGCCAACAATGCCGACAAGCAGAGTGCGGACGCGGCGATGGGCGGTCACGACTGGCTGGAGTTCGGACGGCTCCGCGGCGGCACCATGCTCTGGACCGAAGACTGGTTCGCCGACAGCAAGGCGTACCAGTGGTCTTTCTATTGTGCGAAGCTGCGGTCGGCGGCCAGCAAGGGCGGTGTGGAGTTCGGCGGCTACGTGATCCCTCGTACTGCCGGCGACCGTCAGGACGGCATCGTCCAGAAGGTGTTGAGCGTCGTGGGCGGCGGCGGCAAGGCGATCAAGTATTTCGTGTTCGGCCCCGAGTACAACTTCCCTGGCAACTGCTACTCCGAGCGAGCAGCGGTCTTGCCGCAGATGGCCGAGGCCCACCGTATGATCGGAGCCGCCGAGGACGTGCTTTGGCCGGGTAAACCACCTCGAAGCGAGGTCGCCATCTTGGCTCCACGCAGCGCCGAGATGTGGGACGCCAAGGAGATCGCTCTGCCGAACCAAATCCAGGATGCAACCAACAACGACTTGAACCGGGCGACGGTAGACTACATGGCCGAGGTCTTCGATCTGTACCTCGCGTTACAGCACGCCAACATCCCCGCCGACTTCATCGACGAAGACGATTTGTCAGCCCAGGGTCTCAAGCCCTACCGGGTACTCTACGTGACCGAACCGAACATCCCCGTGGAGGGCCAACAGGGGATCGTGGATTGGGTGCGAGCCGGCGGGACACTGTGCAGCGTCAGCGGCGCTGGACAAGGCGATCGTTACGACGAACCGTGTGACGTGCTCAGCCGGGCGACTGGCATCCAAGAACAGTCGCGGTTCCGGATGCTGGTCGCCGATACGCGGGCGCTCAAGAACGTGGGCAACGGCGCCGGCAAGCCGGGCCCTTTTGAAGCCGTCGGCGTGCGAAGTACCCTCACCGCACCGGCCGACAGCGTCGCCGCGCGTTTCGACGACGGTTCTCCCGCCGTGGCGGAGCGTGCGGTGGGGAGAGGTCGCGTGGTGCATTTCGCCTGGATGCCCGGCATCTCGTACTGGAAATCGTCCAGCCAAGTGAAGGACGGCTTGCCAGCCGGTTTCTCCAACTCGCTACGGGAGTGGATCATCTGGCCCGTTCGCTTGGCCAACGTGTCTCCACCCGTTACCGTGAATCAGCCGCTGGTTGAGGCCCCGCTGCTGGCTTCTCCGCAGGGAATCGCGGTGACGCTTCTGAACTGGACCGGCGAGCCGATGCCGGAGGTCCAAGTCGAGGTGCGGACTGATAGAGATTTCGGCCGTGTCGAGAGCGTACGTCTCGGCAAACTGGATTCTAAATCCGCCAACGGCCGTATTCGATTTGTGCTGCCCCTTCGGACTGTGGACATCGTGACGCTGCAATAAGGTTGATGAACGTCCAAACGATTGCGAAAGGCAGACTCGCCCAAGGCCGCAAACAGTTCGTCGAGATCACGCATGGCCGCAATTAACGTTCATGCGATTTACCTTTCGTGTCGAAAAAGGCCACCGGGGGCAGCGACACAATCAATCGGAGCGATGCTGGAGAAAGTTGATCAGCAATCTGCTGACTTCTTCCGGCTGCTCCTGCTGGACCCAATGCCCGGCTCCCTCCACCAGATGGCAGCCCTGCATTCGGGTGCAGACCTGATTCTGCATCCGTTCCAGGTTCCCTGGCCTTTGGCAGGGTCCCCAATCGCTTTTTCCGGCGATGAAGCAGGACGGCACATCGATCGTGCGGCCGGAGAACACTTCGAGATCAGCGACGAACTGGCCACTTGTCGTACACCGATACCACTATAGACCGCCTTGGAATCCCGTCCTGCCAAATTCCGAGCTGTACACCGCCAACTCGTCATCAGGAAGCCACTTGCACGCGGCGATCTCAGCCGCGGACGGCATCATGGGCGCCACGGTCTCGGCCATCCCCTTGTCGAGTTCCATGATGTAATACGTGGGCAGTTTCGCATGTTGCCATCGGCCTCGCGTGTCGAGTAATACCACTGGTAATGCTTTCGCGGCGGCTGCAACGCCGCCAGTTCGTCGTGGATGCTGGTCCTGGGCTGGACCGCTTTGGAAGCGTTTTTCGGCTCCTCGTTCACCGTGTTGAACGGCAGGCTTGGCGGGCCGGCAAACGGGGCGCTCATCAGGACCACCGAGCGGAAGACGTCCGGTCGCAAGAGTGCGCACCAAGCGGCGACGGGCGACCCGAAGTCGTGGCCAACCACGGTGGCGACCGAGCGGTAGCCGAAAGCCGAGACCAAGCCCAGCGCATCGCGCGCCAGATTCAGGAAGCGGAAGGAGCTGAGGTCGCCGTCGTAGTCGCCGTCCCATCCAGTCGTGCGTCCATAACCGCGCTGGTCCGGGGCGACCACGTGGAAGCCAGCCGCGGCGATCGGCAGCATGACCTTTCGCCAGCTGTAGGCCAGTTCCGGGAATCCATGCACAAACGGGACGCAGGGCCGGTCCTGGCCCTCGAATCCGGCTTCCAGCACGTGAATCCTGAGGCCGTTGACATCGTTCACGAAGCGGGAGCGTATCCCCGGCGGCAGAACCCCCGGATCGTAACCACCCATCTCCGCTGGCTTCGCTTTCATGGCCGCGTTAGAGGAGTCCAGCTTCGGGCTGCGGACGGTAGGGTCAGCCGGCACATCAGCGGAACGTGCCTTCGTCGCCAATCCGGCCGACGCCAAGGTGGCGACGACACCTCCAACCAGTTGACGGCGTGTGAGTTGTCGATGCACGAACATGTCGAGATCGTCGGGCGTCTGATGCATGTTTTCCTGCTCCCTACCAGAAACTCTACGTCGCTGCGGGTGATTCTATCGTGCCACGTTGGTGAGGGCTATGATGGTGACTGCAGGTGGTGACTGCAGAAGAAAGTCTCCTGGGGCGTTCTGCCGCCACAGACGGTTTCCAACTCTCGAAACCACACGGTTGTGTGTCCCGATGACCGACGAGGAAATCACGAAGTTGCTGTTTTGTTGCGACGAGCCGTGCTCCGCCGACCTGGCAATGGTCTTCGGAGCGGCCAATGAACTGGATCTGGCTCGGCGCACGAAACGAGGTGTGGAGTTATACCGTAGCGGTCTTGTGCCCAGACTGCTGGTCACCGGAGGTGGCGTTCTCGCACGCACGCGTCCCGAAACCAAACGCATGGCCGAGATCGCACGTGAGCTGGGCGTTCCCACCCCAGACCTGCTCGTGGAGGACCGTTCCGCGAACACGTTTGAGAACGTCAACTTCTCCATCGCGCTGCTGGACAATCACGGGCTGCTTGAACATCTCGCGTCGGTGATCCTGGTTTCGTCGGAGTGGCACATGCGGCGAGTGCTTCTGACCGTCCAGGCGAGCTTTTCTCGGCCCATTCGTTTCATCTGCTGCCCGACGCGCGAGGGCTGTAACCGACAGAATTGGACAGCCTCGGAGGTGTGCCGCAACGAGGTGCTCAACGAAGCGATGCTACTGGAGGCATTTCTGGAAACGGGGGCACTTCGATCGGCGACGGAAGGTACCTTCGGCAGGATGACGATCAGCAGCGTGGCAATCGGCCCGATGAACAACGACGCCAGCCACCACAGCAAGCCGCTGCGTCCCTTCGATTGGGCCAAGCCAGCGTTGATGAGCGACAAAGTTCCCCAGCCGACGAAGAATCCTGGATCGTTCATGGTTTGGTCCTTGACGTAAGCGGCAAGCAGATTCCAGGCAGCTATTCGTCGCTGTCAGACGAATCTTAGTCCTACCTCGGCACGTCGCAGTAGAACTCGTCGGCGTCCTTCTGGGACTTGCCGGTGAAAAAGCGGGGCATACATCACGTCTCTTTCCGCCTGCGGAACCAGCGCCACGGCCACACCACGGCCCCGCCGCCGAGGCACGTCAGCACGGACACGTACATCCCCAGGTTTGCGGCGCAGAAGGCATACGCCGAGATCGAGCCGTTCTTGGCGATGGCCCTTTCCAGCGAAGGGAACGAAAGCAAGCCCCAGGCGCAGAACGCAACGGACGCCAGGATGTAGATCGCAGTCCACAAGCGACGGGACACGGGAAGCCGATCCAGAAGGAAACCGAAGACGGCCATCGGCAAAGCCCCGGCGGCGATCAGCAGCACGTAGACTTGGGAGAGATGTCTGGATTCAAGGAGAATGGCAAGCCAACGTGAACTGCACGGGCCGTTTGCCATCTGGTGGTGATTCAGCAGGCACTTGGTTGATTCCGATCAACGGTCGGCGAAGCTCAGTCCTTGCAGTTCACTGTTGCTCAGAACTCGATTGAAGACGGCCACACCGTCGAGGTACAGTTGCGTGCCGTGCTCGACCGGCTCGGTGCCCAGGCCCAGGGCTCGGCCAAATGTGAAGGGCGCACCGTCCCGGAGCCGGTAGCGGATTTCTTTGCCAACACGCCGCCAGCCGTCGCCTTCCCGAAAATCCAGGGACGTGACGATCTCGTCGCCGGGCTGCATTTTCACCTTGACCGGCAGTTCGACGTTGTTCGTCTTCGTCGCCTGGAAGGTGACGGGGGCCGTCAGGATGCTCGCCCCCGCACGCCTCACGTCAATCGTCACCCAGAAATCGGTCTTCACGCCCTCGTTGCTTGGACTGCTTCTGTCATACCTCGCCGTCCCGGTGTCTGTGTCCACATGCAGCCAGTGCTCGTACACGCCCGATGTACCGGCCTTGTAGCCGTTGAATTTCAGGATGAACGACCGGGGCGAAAAAATCGGCCACGGGTAGTGGAAGGGGTTGCTGGCCACCGGCTGCTTGTACTGAAAAACGTCCTGGGCCACCGGATCGGTAATCCGTGTCGGTGTCGCCACGCCGTCGCAGTACACGACCACCTCGTCCTTGTCCGGGTCAAAGGTCATGGCCATCGCCACCCATTGGCCGTTTTCGAAATTTCGTCCGTCGATGGCCCGGCAGCGAGCGTACTGGGAACCGGAAGCCGTCGATTGCGGATAGCTGGACGCCCCGGTTGATGAAACGTGGCCGATGACGCCTTTCGATCCGAACAGCCCGCCGAACAATGCGATCTGCCGCCGTCCGCCGTACTTGTCCCAGCCGCCTTCGTCCCAGATCCCGGCCACCAGATGTCGTTGGCCCACGAACTTCGTCCAGGCGATCATGGTAAAGGGCTGGCGACCGTGGATGTCCAGCGGCGACTTGTCGAATTCGCTCCTGGCCACCTCGGCGAAGACGTAGCCCTGGTTGAACCGGACTGCGTGGCCGAACGGCCCCGACGAATCGAACATCAGCTTCGATTTCTCGTCGGTGTAGGGCCAGTCGCCGGGCGTGTAGGACTTCGGATCGCCGATCCGCCGCAAGGACACGGGAAAGCCTCGGCGGACCACGTTCTCGTCGTGGTAGGAAGTCCACCGCCCGTCCTGCGTCAGCGAGAAGTCCCAAAAGGCGATCAGTCCCTTCGTCTTGGCGACCTTCGCTACAGGTTCTGCTGGCTCTGCGCCCCGCAGGCTACACGCCGTCGCCAGCAGGACGGCAAAGAGCAAGGCGATCTTCTTCATGGCGGTACTTTCTCGATTTATGATTGGGGGCCTTTCCGTGCCGAGTTCTCGTCCGGCGACATTGTAGCCGACTGATCCACGCTGGTGTCAGACGTGTCCAGAGCGGGTAAGATTACGGTTTTGCCAAGCTCCGGGGAGAAGAACCATGATACGACTTGCACCATGCCTGACGTTGTTGATGGCCTGCCACCTGCCCCTGCCCGCTGAAGCGATGGGCGGTGAGGCGGGGTGGACCGGCCATGCCGATGACCGAGACGTGTGGAACGAAGTCCAAGTCACTTGCCGGGGAACCAAGATCGAGACCGTCATCAACGGCATCACCATCGCCGACTATGACGGAGCGGGACGACTGGACGACGAAGCCCATCGGAGCCGGAACGTCGGCCTGAAGGGGCGCATCGGGCTTCAGATCCACCCCGGCAACGAGTTGCTCATTCGGTTCAAGGACATCGAGGTGAGGCAGCCATGAAGAACGCCATCTTCGTCATCAAGCCTTACAAGTGGAACGGCATGTGGGTCTTCGACGATGAGCGGGTCGGCCTGGACAAGGAACCGTTCGTCGCCGGGGCCGACACCATGATCGACACCGCCGTCCAGTTGAAGGGCATCCCGAACGCCGAGGCCGGTTTCCTGATGGTGTTTTCGGCAGGCCCGTTCCCCGACGCCGACTTCGATCTTGAGTGGCTGCGGGAGGAAGGCGGCGGGAACGTCTACAGGGGTCGGTTCGAGATCGACGGCGAGGTCCAAGAAATGGAAGGCTGGCTCTGCCCGGCACTGAACCTGTACTACCCCGATGCACCGAACAAGCTGTACGTGCAGGTTCGGGAGGCGAAGTAGGCAGGCTGATGGGGATTGACGAGTCGATTCCATGATGCGGTCAACACGAAAGAACGTGCTCATCTTCGTGGTGGCGGCTGGCCTTGGGCTTCCCGTCGCATACTTTTTTGCGAAGCCGTTCGAGTTCTGGATGCTCGTCGTGCTGTATTGTTTGACTGCGATTGGTTGGTGCGGCCTTGCGCTGGCACACCGTCTGAACACGGCTCGTTTTGGTGCTCCCATGACTTTCGACGAGATCGTGCATGAGCAAGATCGTACCCGTATGGTGCGTCTGATCCGCTACCACCTCGGCTGGTCGCCGGGCAAGATTGCCGACGAGCTGAATCGCTTGGGAATCAGAAATCACGGTTTGCCCTGGCGTGAAAACGATGTGCGGCAGGCCGTGAAGAAAGTACGAAGGGTGTTTTGAACATAGGCAGCCACCGCCATGTCCACCGACCTCCAAGTCTTCACCGTGGGCCACAGCAGCCACCCGATGGATCGCTTCCTGGATCTGCTTCAGCAGCACGGGATCGAGGACCTGGTGGACATCCGACGTTTTCCAGGGTCACGTAAGCACCCCCACTTCAGCCGGGAAAACTTGGCTGGCACGCTGCCCGCACACGGCATCGAGTACCACTGGCTCGAAGCACTGGGCGGTCGTCGGAACAAAAAGAAGACCGACCCGCCGTCGCCCAATCCCGGACTCCGGGACCAGAGCTTCCGCAATTACGCCGACTACATGGCGACGGACGGATTCCAGCAGGGCGTGGCAAAGCTGTTGGCGATCGTCAGGAACCGCCGCACCGCCATCATGTGCGCCGAGGGGCTTTACTGGCAGTGTCACCGGCGACTGGTCAGCGATTACCTGTTGGCCAACGGCGTCAGCGTCCAGCACATCTTTCCCAATGGCGAGGTCAAGCCGCACAGCCTGACGGCAGGTGCGAAGATCGAGTCCGGCGGCGTGACCTACCCAACACCGCAGACGTTGTTCGACGTGGATGGGGCGTAGGGAACGGCCGCCTCACGATCAGCCCAACAGAAAGACCGAACGAGCAGTACCGATACTCACCTGGCTCTTGTGGATCGACAACACGTAGGCCAGCGACAATTCGTCCAGGTCGCCAAAGTCGTATTCAACGGGCCTGCCCTCGAAGTTGACCACCATCTCCTGCTCGACCCGGTTGATCTTCATCATACCGCCGTCTGCGGGCTGCCGTTAGCAGTGACGTGCTGACTTCGGCCTGTGCGGGCGGTATCATGCCGGTTGCTGAATTTCCAAACCCACGGAGCCACGCCATGCCCCGCTTTCTGCTTTCCGTCCTCGTCCTGACCCACGCAATGAGAACGTCCTTCTGCTCATGGACTGTTGCCGCAGCACTCACCACGGCCTGCTTGGGTGTAGTCTCGGCGGCGGCACCGGCGAAAGCGCCGTCTGGGGATCGCGCGCAATCCTGGCACGTGCAGTTGCCTCGCAGTCAGTTGCTCGCGGCCTGGACTCGAATGCAGGCCCTTCCCATCCCCGGCCTGCCGCTCGACATGCGATTCAACATCGCAGGGCAAGCCTACTATGTCAGCCCGACAGGCGATGATGGGGCGGAGGGCTCACGGCAAGCCCCCTGGCGGACGCTCCAGCACGCAGTCAGCCAACAGCGTCCCAACACGGTCATCTACCTCGACAAAGGCACCTACTTCGGTCCAGTCGTCGTCTCGACCCAGGCTGCGGCGGAAACGCCAGCAGCGATCCGTGCGGTCGAAGGCCAAGAGGTAATCGTGACCTACCCTGACGAGTTCGTGGCCGCTGAGAAGGCCAAGGTCCATACAGCCCCTACGGAAGGGCGAGACCGAGCCCTCGACGAAAAAGGCCAGTCCTTGCACTACCCACCGTTGATCGACGTGCGCGGTACGTTCATCGAGATCAGTGGCCTGCACCTGATCGGCGTGCGAGATCGTCTGCCGCACAACCTGTACTCGGAAAACGGCGTGTCGTTCTCCGGCAAAGGCGGCGAGGGTTGTCGCGTGCTGAACTGCGAAATCGAAAAAGTGGGCCACTGCGGCGTCAAGGAGATGGGGCACGGAGGCCACTCCATTCTGATCGCTGGCAATTTGATTCACGACGTCGGTCAGACGTTCCACGATCACGGGATCTACGCCCCGGCGGACGATATCACGGTGCGCAAGAACCTGCTGCTGAACGCCACAGGCTGGGGACTGCATGCCTACCCGACACCCCGGCGGATCGTGGCCACACACAACCTAGTGGCTGGCAACGGCCACCACGGGATCATCCTCGGCGGCCCAGACGCCCTCGTCGCTCACAACGTGTTCGGCAGCAATCGGCAGGGCGGCCTGTTCTTCTTCCGTTCCGGCTGCACCGGGGCGATCGTCAAGAACAACCTCTTCTACGATGATCCGGCCGTCGACTTCGACCAGATGGGCGACGCGAAGCAGGCGCCGTCGGGCAACGCGTTCGACCACAACTGCCTGGTTCCCGGAGCAAAGTTGGGAAAGCTATCTCCGCAGGATACGGTTGGATCGCACAACCTGCAACTCAACCCCCTGGTCATCGACGCTCGATCCTTCGACTTCCGCGTCGGCCGACGGAGTCCCTGCATCGACGCCGGCGCGGACATCGGCCTAAAGTTCCAGGGCAAGGCGCCAGACATCGGCTTGTCCGAGGTGCGTTAGGCCAGCGGCGTGTTGATCCCAACGAAGGAACCCGAGGCAAACGGCATGAGCCACCTTCACTTATCGCCTGATTCTTGCAGCGACATTTCCATGCGATCGACCTGATACGCCGTCGCCGCCGCGTCCTTGCCGGCGATTTTGATCTCTTGAACCTTTGCTCCGGCTAACGTCGCTAGGGGAACGTGGAACGACATCGAGCGATGTCCGTTGCCGGCCGTGGCGTCGCTGCATACCTCGCATGCCTTTCCGTTGACCAAGACAATGGGCGTGTCGATGGGCCTGCCGTCCAGCGGCGCAAACTCAAGCAGCAGTTCGCACCGTCCACGATCGTCCGGTATCGGCCCAAGCCGCATGGGCAAGACGATTTCCTTCCCCTTGGCCGGCAACGGGGCTTGATACGTTTCGCCGGGTGCCGTGATGTCGCGGTAGGTGATGCCGATGGTTCTCGGCTGCTTGAGCAGCGCGTCGAGCGAAGTCATGGTCTTGAGCGTCTTCTGATAGACAGGCACCGACCACCTGGCGTTCGGATCGGCATCCTGAAAATAGTTGAACAGGTAAACGGCATCCGCGCCGCGGGAAAGAACTGACACAGCAGCGCCCTTGGCAAGCTCGGGCGTTACCGGAGATGCCGAGCCGCCAGGCAGCGGCCGATACAAAATCTCAAGACCGCCAGCCAGCGTGACTTTTGCGTTGCCGAGCAAACTGCGCCACTGTTCGAGCGGCATGTCAAACTCCAAAGTAGCCCAGCGAGGCGTGACCACGAGCATGTCGATCAACCCTTCCTTGGCCCACGCGACGGCGTCAATCCCCAGACCCGACGCAGTCTCGGGACGTGACGGCGCACGAACGCCGAGGTGAATCGGGTGTCCGCGTTTGGTGGCCGCGTCTTTGACCAACTGATGGACTTCGCGCATCCATGCTGTCAAAATCGCCGCCCCTTCAGGTTCTTTTCCGGCGCTAAACAGAAAGCACTCACGCATGAAGTCGAGTTCCAAGCCGTCGATGTCGTAGCGATCCAAGGTCTCGACGATCAACGCCTTGAAAAAGTCGCGGACCTCCAGGTGTGCGTAATCGAGACAAGTGCCAAAGTACCCTGGGGCGTTCTTTCTGGCGAATTGCGGGTTCTTCTTCCAAAAACTCCCATGAAACGGATGGTCCGGAATGTTGTTGTAGTGGCAGTCGTTCATCCGCAACGTGATCCACGGCGATATCCCGTCGTGTCGACAGCGCTCGATCATGCGGCCGGGATAGTCGATTCCCTGTTGATGAACCTTCAGCGTATTTCCAATCCATTTCCGAATACCGGCCACCTCGTCCCGTGGAACAGGTGCGAGGAAAGGTTGATTGTCCGGACCGGAGGGGTTGTATCCGTCCCAATAGGCGTCCCAAACAGCGCTGCGGTAGTTGGTTCGCCGGGCGTTGGTGCAGCAGAGCAACACGGTCGTGCCCGTGCCAGCCATCACATCGACATACTGGTCAATCAACTCCCCAGCCTTTCCCTCAGGAATATCGCGGTTCCAGAAGAAAACGGAATCGTCGATGTTGCAGAACAAGCCTTTCATGGGGGGCGCTGCCGCGGAACTCTCTTGGGCCTCGACGCGGCCTGACTGGAGAAAACACACGCACAACACGATGAGACAAATCAAGCAGCTCATTCTCATTTCAAACTGCGCGTTCATCGTGCGAAGAGCGGCACGGTGGACGACTGCCTCCCCGGACGTTGTACGCGTTGTTGTTTCTTGGATCTTGGGCATGATTGTCTCCAGTAACCTGTGGCATGACGGGAGTGTGCGGGGCGGGACGCGGTGGCGTGAAGCGAGCCCGAAATCAACACGGGAAACCTGCCGACACTGCCTGTGTTCTTGTCGCTTCCACATTGTACCGGGCATTAGGGAATGCGACAACTTGACACCCCAGCCAGCGTCCACGACGCTGCCACGGTAAGCGCCAGCACCAGCCACAGTTTGCCACGAATCATCGTTCTGACCTCGTCAGCCGGAAAATGAGCGTGCCGATAAATCCGATCACGGCCATGAGCGGCCCGGTCACGAAGAACCCGGTCGTGACGACTTCCATCGACTTGTCGTGGGTGTTCGATGACAGCACGCTGACCAGGGCCATGCCGCCGAACAGGCCGACGACATAGCCAGCCGTGCTGCCGAGGATCGACATTCCGAAAGTCTTCACGTCAGGGCTCCTCCTTCGGCGATTGGCCCTTTGGTCCGACCTTCACCGTCTCGACCTTCCTCCCGTCCTCGATGAACACCACCGCTTTGTAGTCACCCCTGGGAATCGACACAATCAGCGGGCAGGCGAATGTCGTGTCCGGTGTGGCCTTGGACGTGACGGCGTACCGCAACTGGACCACGCCCTGCTCGACCGTCACCCCCTCGACCTTGTATTCCCACAACGCATTCCCACGTTTGATGGCCGCCAGGACCATGCTGGACTTGAACGCATCCCTTGGCAGCCGGTGCGACTTGTCCCGCATCACCATCGCCAGGCCAAGAACTTGATCAAACTTGGTCTGGTCGTCGATGACCACAAACGATGCGGCGGCGTCCGGCTCGAATTTGTTGGACACGAAGTAACCGGAGTAGGTGTCGAAGGGAAGCTTGGTTTGCCCGGCAGCCCAAGTTGCAGCGGCCAAGCCCACGGCCAGGACGCAAAATGTGCCGTTGAAGATTCTCATCTCGGTGCCTTTCATGCGGAGGTACAAAAGGATGGCTGCCAGCGGGCAAATCGGTGTCATCCATCGAGTTCCGCCACCAACTCGGCCCGCCGACGTTCGATGGCCTTCAAGCGAGTCTTGATCTTCCGGGCTTCCTTGTTGAGGTCGGCCAACTCCTTCTGAAGCTTCTTCTTGTGCAGCCCGGCCTTGCCGCTCTTCTCGCTGACCAGGGGCTTCGACTTCGCGCCGCAGCAGCCGAAACCACGGATTCCCGTACATGTTGTGCTCTCGAAATTGCAGCTTGCTACCGAGGCGTAGGGGCGCCACGGTGCAGCGATGGCGTGACTGGTTGCCTTGTCCGGCAACTCGTCCAGGCCGTAGCGATCCCGGATCGCTGTGCGCACCCCCAGGTCATCATGGGGAAACACGTCCGGTCGGCCCAGGGAGAAGATCAGGAACATCTGCGCCGTCCACCTGCCAATCCCTTTGACCTGGGTGAGCGTGTCAACCACGTCTTCGTCCGACAGCCGCCCGATCCGCCGCAGGTCCACGGTCCCGTCGTTCACTTTGGACGCCAAGTCGGCCACGTAGGATGCCTTCTGCGGCGACAGGCCGACCGACCGCAGTTCTTGCATGTTGAATCGGCCAAGATTCTGGGCCGTCAGCCCCTCCAGCCCGGCAAGTTCCTGCAACCGCCTGCGGATCGCACGGGCTGCACTGGTCGAAATCTGCTGGGACACGATGGACCGGACGAGCATGGCGAACCGGTCACGCTCGAACCGCAGCGTGTACGGCCCAACGGCGTCGATGATGGCCTTCATCACCGGATCGGCGGCCCGCAGATGGCGGCGGGCGGTTTGGATGTGGGCGGGGGTCAGTTTCATGGATTGTGCAAGCCCCGTTACGCCAGCAGCCAGCGAACCGCCATTCCCATCACGGCGACCAGTCCGGCCGCCATCCCAATCACTACCAGACAACCGCCGGGCCTGGGCAATCCGTTGCGTAGGAGTCGCCCGGCATCGGATTCGTAGCCCACCTTCCGTTTCATCCGGCGTTTCGTGTTCGTCCACCACCGGAACGGCTTCAAGGCGGCCGTGATCCCCAGCTCCTTCTTGATCCGCTTCTTGGCCTTGGTCACGCCCAGCAGCGTTTTCAGCGAGGGTCGGCGGTAGCGGAACAGCTTCATGTCACGAGCCCTCGTCCCCAAACCCACTCGGCACCTTCTCGACCAACTCCCGGTGAACCACGCTGCCTTTGCGGGGCACGATCTTCGGTAGCGCCCGCCCGCGACCGGTCCACACCAAGGCCATGTGCGGTCGGCGGTAGTGGGGCGCAACCTCGATGTGCCGGCCCACGTTCCAGCCGACCTTCCCACGCCGGTGCGCCTTGTCCACGTACTTCTGGTCGCCGGTGTTTCCGTACTTGTCCCGGTCCTTGCTGAGCACGTCCGGCTCGATCACCGAGGGATCGTTTTCCAGGAGACTCAGGGAGCAGCACAACCGCACGCAGTCGGTAATCAGGTCTTCCGGCACCTGCACGCCCATCTCGGCCGTGATGCCTTTGCCCAGTCCGGCCAAGGATTGCTCCACCGTCAGACCCTCCCGCCGCGGGAAATTGCGGTAGGTGTAGATCGGCACCTTGAACACGCCGTTGTCCATGATTTCGCCCACGTCGATCAGGATTGCACTTTAGGACAGCCTACCATTGGCCGCTTGTTCACAAACAGAGGCCAAA
>CAZAQY010000191.1:0-16842 GCA_964486845.1 uncultured Pirellulaceae bacterium | reverse complement strand
AGATCCCGCGACGCTCGGGGGCTTTTTCTTGGTCTTCTTTTTCGCTCCGGGCCGCAGTCGGGACATGCTGCGGTTGCGTCGTGAGACGCTGGAGCAAGTGGCCCAGTCGGCTTCTGTCCGGCAGAACCGCTTCACCCGCACGGAGGTCCGATTCGTGACGACGATCGACAACGCGGAGCTGCACAAGCAGATCGACGGACTGGCCAAGAGCTGGCGTGAACTGGATGCCCAGATTCAGGCCGTGAACTGGACGGCAGAGCTAGTGAGGTGACGGTCCAGCAGCTCCGTCACTGAGATCGCCGCCCGGCGATCGACCCAGAGCAGGCTCGTGCAGGGCGAGCTATCCCTGTTCGAGACCCTTGGGACGTAAAGCGTAGGACCACTGCTAGTCGGTTTTCGTGCTTCGGATTTCGAGGCTTCTCTTGGGTTGCGGGCGCGAGCCCGCGTTAAGTTGAAGATGAAGTGGAAGATGAAGGTGCTCTTGGCCCCAGCCATCCCAGAGCAGCCATTGTTACAAATTCCTACAGGCGGATTCTGTACGCCTGCCCTCCATTGCGTCAGACGCCTAATACATCATTAGAACTTGCCCGGTACTTCGCCGCCGTTGCGGCTGCCCAACGCTCGGTACACCGCGCGGTCGATGGACTCGGAGACAAAGTGGATCGAAGCGTCGGCGAAGCACAGGTGCGCACCGCCGGGATGGTAGCTGCCGAAGGACATTTCCTTCTCATAGCCGCTGGTGGTGGCGATGAACCGGGCGTTGATAGGAGCCGCCGTCGAACCCACGAATTCCGAGAACTCGGTTCCGTTCGTGCTGCCGTCGCAACGGCAAGGATCGATCTGCGGCGAGCCGAAATACCAGTAGTCGAGCGCGTTTCCATCCTGGATGAAATCGACGTCCGTGTAGGACTCGCCCAACAAGACGGTGGTCGAGGTGCCGTCGAGGACATCCCGCAGGCCGATGCTGCTGCAGCCGTAAAAGAGGCCGTTGTGCTCTACCTCTTGGTACGACCGCGAACCCCGCGGCGCTGTGCTCGGGTCGTCCGACAGCACCTCGGACGACCCGCAACCGCGATAGCTGGCAGGGACTCGGCCGGTGATCCCCGAGTTATCGACGTGCAGCGGCTGAACCATGCTCGGACAGCGGAACACAGGGATCACGGTCCCGCAGGCGACCTCGTTGGCGGAACCTGATCCCCAATTGCCGACACTGTTCTCCACGAAGACCAGGGTGTCGTGGAGTCCCCGCTGTTCGAGTTGGGGCAGGATCAATGCACTCCACCCCGTGCCGTGGGTGTCCCAGCCGAAAGGAAAACGCCGGAACTGATCGTGGTAGTGGTGCAGGGCCAAACCGAGTTGCCGCAAATGGTTCTTGCACGTCGCCCGACGAGCAGCTTCACGCGCTTGTTGGACGGCGGGCAGCAGCAATGCCAGCAACACGCCGATGGTCGCCATGACCACCAGCAATTCGACCAATGTGAAGCCGCTCCGTAGCGGACGTGGATACCGGCACACGTCGTCACCTCGGCAGGAGTTTTCGTTGGCGAGCGTCCCCCAAGATTACATGCGATCGGATGGGCCACGTCAAGTAGCCAAGGTTCCGGAAGCAAGGCGCACCCCCGTTTCGGTCATTCAGACTTGCCCTCGTTGCCCTCCTTCCCAGGCTCCGCTTGGGAACGCACTGTTTTGCCGGCCCTGCCGGCCGTATGAGGCAAAGCCCCGCGAGCAGCAGGTTTCGAAACAGGGCCTCGTAACCGGTTCTTCAGCGGCCACTTACGCCCCGGCAAGATGTGCGTGGCAGCGGCTTAACGTCTTCTGCTCCCGGTTCCGTCTTGCCCCAATCGCTGCTGTCTTGGTACACTCCGCCGCCCTGGCGAAGTCCGTCTCGGTGTCCGGGGCGGTTGCTGGCAAAGGAATGTCCGGCAGTGCCATTTTCGGGACAGGGAGGTCCCCTTGCTTTCTCGCTGGTCGATCCGCAAAAAGCTGTGGCTCAGCGGCGCGATGCTGATCTTGGGCGTGGCCATGCTCACGTTCAGCAGCTTTCGCGGCGTCTATGCGTATCGCTGGCTGGTAAAGAGCATCAGTTCCCAACGGGCCACCGAACTGCAGCTGGCGATGGACCTGTCGTATTGCGTCGGCCAACTGCGGTCGATCGTCAGCCAGGTCCGCCGCCGTAGCGACTTTGGGACCATCGGTCCGAATCGGCAAGACTTGCGCGAAGAGTTCCGGGCCGAGTTGCTGAAAGTCGAAGAGACGCTGCGGGGCTACAGCAAGACCCTCCGCGTCCACGATCCGGACCCGCGGGAAGGCGAGCCGGCCGTCAGCCAATTGCCCGAGCGGCAGACGGTTGCCGAAATCCGCCGCAGCCTGGATCAGGTGGCCAAACTGAACAAGGACGACGATTGGGTGTTCAACGAACTTCAGGTCGATGACCTGGACGCCGCCCTGGCAGATCTGCATCAGCTCACCCTGTCGCTGCCGCAGCACTTGCATCGGCGCCTGTCCGATTTGGCCGGCGAGGTTCGTGGCCAATACCACACGTGGATCGCACTGACCTGGATCTCCAGCGTGACGGCCGGTGTTGTCCTGGTAATCCTGGCAAATTTTTTCCGCCGCTCGGTCTTCCATCCCTTGGGCACGCTGGTTCAAGGCTGCCGCCGCATCGCCCGCGACGGCGACTTCGAGCACCGCATCCAACTGCAGACGCACGACGAAGTCGCCGAACTGGCCGGCGCGATGAACGCCATGACGGAACGGTTTCTGAAGATCCGCGACGACCTGGATCTGCAAATCCAGGAACGCGACGAACAGGTTCGCCAGCGTACAAAACAGGTGGTTCGCAGCGAACAGTTGGCGGCCGTCGGTTTTCTGGCCGCCGGCGTGGCGCACGAAATCAACAATCCCCTGGCGACGATCGCCTGGGCGGCGGAAGCCCTGGAAATGCGCCTGCACGACATCATCCAGCAGGACGAGCAGCAACCGGACGGCGAGCACGACGAGGAGATCGAGGTTCTGCGCAAGTACTTGCGCAAGATCCAGGACGAAGCGTTCCGCTGCAAAGGCATTACGGAAAAACTGCTGGACTACTCCCGGATGGGCGACGTGCAGAAGCACCCCACCGAGCTGAGCGAGTTGGTGCAAGGCGTGATCGACATGGTGCGGCACTTGGGCAAGTATCGCGAAAAGCACATCGAATTCGCTCGCACGACGCCCGTGATCGCCTCGGTCAACGCCCAGGAAATCAAGCAGGTCGTGCTGAATCTGATCACCAACGCCCTGGACAGCCTCGATCCCGGCGGCACCGTGGTCCTCGCCCTGCGCGAAAACGGCGGCAGTGCCGAGTTGCTCGTGCGGGACGACGGCTGTGGCATGACCGGCGAGGTTCTGCAGCACCTGTTCGAGCCGTTCTTTACCCGCCGCCGCGGCGGCCAAGGGATCGGTCTCGGTCTGTCCATCACGTATCGCATCGTCCAGGACCACGGCGGCGAAATCCTTCCGTCCAGCGGCGGTCCGGGACGCGGTTCCGAATTCAAAGTCACTTTACCCCTGGTGGCCCATGACGAAGAAAATCGCCAAGAAAAACGGCAAGCCGCTTGACGGCCTGAAAATCCTCTTTGCCGACGACGAGTCCTCGATCCGCGAAGTCATGCAACTGGAGCTGGAGCGGATGGGGCACGAGGCCACAATCTGCGCGGACGGCCTGACCGCCGCCGCCGCGTTGGAACGTAACAGCTACGACTGTATCCTCGTCGACCTGGACATGCCCGGCTTGAACGGCATTCAGGTCATCCAGCGCGCCAAAGAGTTGTCGCCGGAGACGGAGGCGGTGGTGCTGACGGGCAAGTCGTCGTTGGACACGGCCATCGCCGCCCTGCGGCACGGCGCGTTCGACTACTTGACCAAGCCCTGCAAACTGGTGGAACTGGAATCGCTGCTCTCGCGGATCGCCCAGAAGCGGGAATTGACGAACCAGTACCGCGCCCTGAAACAGCGGCTGGCCCGGATCGAGGGCAACATGAACCTGGTAGGCTCGAACGAAGCCATGCAGCGCGTGCGGCAGCTGATCGCCAAGGTCGCCCCCACGAACTCCACGGTCCTGATCCTCGGCGAAACGGGAACCGGCAAGGAACTGGTGGCACGGGCGTTGCACGAGCAGAGCCTGCGGGCCGACAAACCCTTTGTGCCGGTCAACTGCGGCGCGCTGCCGGAGGCGCTGATCGAGAGCGAATTGTTCGGGCATCGCAAGGGCGCGTTTACCGGCGCGGAAGATCACCGCGTGGGCCTGTTCGAGGTCGCGCAAGGCGGGAGCATTTTCCTGGACGAGATCGGCGAACTGCCCAAAGCCATGCAGGCCAAACTGCTCCGCGTGCTGGAAAGCGGCGAGATCCGCCGGATCGGCGACAACGAGTCCCGCCACATCGACGTGCGCGTGATCTGCGCCACGCACCGCAACCTGACCGAGATGGTCGAGGACGCCGACTTCCGCGAGGATCTGATGTACCGCATCAACACCTTCGAGATCCAACTCCCGCCCTTGCGCCTGCGGATCGACGACATTCCGGAATTGGCCGAGCACCTGTACCGCCGCTTCCGGCCGGCCATGAGCGTTTTCCAGCAACTGTTCACGCCGGAAGCAATTCACTTGCTCAAGTCGCACTCCTGGCCCGGCAACGTCCGCGAGCTGGCCAACGTCATCGAGCACGCCACCATCCTGTGCGACGTCCCGCCGATCTCGGTCGAGCACCTCCCCCGCACCTTCAACGCCCGCGGCGTCCGCATGCCCGACTTGGGCCCGGTTTCGCTCCGCGACCTGGAAATGCACGCCATTCTCCAATCCCTCGACCGCCACGACGGCAACAAAGCCGTCGCCGCCGAAGAACTGGGCGTCAGCCTCAAGACGCTGTACAACAAGCTGAACCAGGCCCAGGAATTGGAACGTAAGTCGGCGTGACACGGGCCTTGATGTCCAGGATCGACAGCTTGTCGACAACCGTTTCAGGTGGCTTGCGGAGGAAATCAGCCCGATGCAGCACCCCGCCACAACTGGTCCGCCGAAATGCGCGAGGCCGGCCAGATGCTGGGGCTGGAGGTGGATGTGATCGCGTAGGCTCGCAAAATCGAGTCAGTAGGAATTTGTAACAGCGGCGACTCTGGGATGGCCGGGGCCAAGAGCACCCTAAGGATCGGCGAATCAATAGCTGTCGCAATTTCAAAGTAGCCATCACGCTCCGCGTGATGGTCGCCAACAAGAACTGGACAGTTATTGATTCGCCGATTCTAATCTTTCACCTGGTCTTTCACCTAATCTTCCTCCGGCTCGAAGGCCGTGGGAAAGGCGGCCTACGAGCCGAGTATTCTGGGCACCACGGGTGCGCTCGTCACGAAGCCGCTGCGCTGCGTGGGCCAGCCGTTGCAGATCGGCGCCGATGCGCAAGGCGGTTCGGTCCGCGTGTCCGTGCTCGACGATCACGACCGCGAAATCGCAGCCAGCGAACCGGTCGCAGCCGACGTCACGGGCGCCGAAGTGCGGTGCAA
This sequence comes from uncultured Pirellulaceae bacterium, assembly GCA_964486845.1. Taxonomy (GTDB): domain Bacteria; phylum Planctomycetota; class Planctomycetia; order Pirellulales; family Pirellulaceae; genus Anammoximicrobium. The sequence goes on along the minus strand of CAZAQY010000191.1, from coordinate 11,307 downwards.
TGGCGGCACGTCACCATCCAGACGGCCGCCGACTGATTGGGGTGAGGACATCGCAGGCCGCTCGCTCCGCGAGCGAGTTTCCGCCCGCAGAGCGAGCGGCCTTCGGTGGGGTCACCCGCGCGTGCTCGGCGACGTAGCGGTAGGCGTACAGCCAACCGTTGGCGACGTACCAGACGTCCCGGCGGTTGGCCACATGGGCCAGATGCTGCACGAGCGTCGAGCCCTGTTGGCCGTCGATGCCGGGACGGGGATCGTACACGACGCTGTTGCGGAAGCGATCGGGGTGCCAGAGCGCGTAGAAGATGCCGCCCGCCTGGCACACCTTGTCGAAGGCGTCATTCAGATCCTTGACATCGGCGGCATAGAACCGCCCTTTTGGCTCGCGTGTCTCCAGGATGCGGTCGTAGCCCGCGGTATTCAGGCCGCCGACGCCGTAGAAACCGAATTTCTCGTTCCACGGCGTGTACTCGGTGCTGGTCGGATTGTCCAGCCAATTAAAGCCCCGCACGAACAAGAACTCGCCCGTGCCCATGCCTAGGACCTGTTCGTCGTAGTAGCCGGTCGTGAGGATGTGCTCGAAAATGTGATTCCCGTAGGGGATGTTTTTCAGGCGTTGCAGGATGTCTTCGCGGCAGCCGAGGATCTCGTCGCGAATCCCGCGAACTGCGTACGTGGCGGCGTCCCTGGGATGCGTCTGGCCGTGGACCGCCGGCTCCCAACTGCGGTCGCCCCGATCCAATTCCTGTTGCATGATCTGCCAGGTTTCATCGCCGCCCGCCATGCGGCTGTTGATCGCAATCGACAATGGGAGGTGAAAGCTCCGGCAGACGTGCAGCGCCGCCTGGTAGTTGTCGGACTCGTCGTCGGTCGGTCCTTTCCACGGTGCGCCAGGGTGGGCCCACGCGTTGCAGCCCCAATTGTCGTTGGACAGCGTGTATGCCGCCCGGCGGCCGTCGTAGTACTTGGCCACGCCTTCGAATCGGACCGAACCGGCGCCGCGGAACTCCAGTTCGATGGTGGGACTCGTCCCGAAGCCGACCGAAACGTAGATGCGGTTGGCGGCCCGATCGAAGCGCACGCACTCGACGCCGTTGAAGAAGTCGTCCGAGCTTTTCCGCTCCAAATTCGCCCCAGCCGCAAGCATCGAATCCCGGCGCCGGACTTCCGCACCTTCAGCCAGTTCGCCGACTCGGAACACATACGTCGCGGGATATTCAAAGCCCCACTTCTCCCACATGGGGCGGTCGATGTCGATCGAGAACCTCGCCGGCCCAGGCGGGTCGCCGGCCGCGGCTCGGACAACGGTTGTTACGGTCAACAGTACGATCAACACGGCAGCAAATGGTTTCATCAGCGATTCCTCCAATCAGAGCCCAGGCATCCGGTCATCGCAGTCCTCGTTCGCGCAGCAACGCGTCGGCCCACCGCTGGTCGCCTTCATCCAGCGTCGGCTGAAGCAGTTGACGGTAGTCGACTCACCGGTCGATTCACACAGAATAGTCCGTGCTTTCGATTGCAGAACCGACACGAACTTGACGAAGCGAGCGAGCGTCTCGTAATCGGCTTGCTCTCGTTCCGAAAGCTGACCTTCATTGCATTTTCGGCCTAATTCCTGAATTCGCGCGTCCAGGGCTGGCGAAGCGCGTAGACGCACAATTCGCCGGGCCACTTCGGGCGTGAGGCAACGACCGACGGGGTCGAGGAGTTCATCGAGCAGAGTTGCCGATGGTTGAGTGATCATCTTTCTGTCGTCTCGACAGTAAGGACGGGACCCGCTTTCCTTCCATATTGTCGCCTCGATCGTGCCGCAGGTCAATGTGGGGACAGGCATCCAGACGAATCGAATGGGGATCTGCTGGCGGAAATCCCGCGACCTGGTAAAATCGACCTTGCGATCCGAATCCTCAGGGCATCCGAGACATCCGCGGAAAGGAAAGACCCATGCATCGAATCGACCGAAGTTGTCGGCAGGGTTCCCGTCTCCATGTCCTCCGGTCGGCGTTCGCAGCCATTGTGCTTGGACTAGTCCTTTGCCGTTGGCCCGTTTGCTTCGCCGATGACGGGCGAGGCGTGGCCCCCACGCCGCCTGCTTCCGCCCCGCGCGTCGAGGCCGTGCCCTGCGCTGGATTGCGGCTGTTGATCGAAGATGACTGGCTGCAGTCGATCGCGGAACCGCTCAGCACGCGCAGCGACGCGGCCGGCGCGGTGGACGGTGTGAAGGACGGCAAGTACGCCTTTCACGCCGGGTTCGAGCCGAATCCGTGGTGGCAAGTCGATCTGGGCCAGCCGACGCCCATCGGCCGAATCGTGATTTTCAACCGGCTCGACTACGCCCCCGGTTTGCACAACGCCGACATCCTGAGAATCCTCACGTCCGACGACGGCAAGAGCTGGAACCAGTGCTACGACAACCAGGGAAAACACTTTGGCGGCATCAGCGGAGCCAAGCCGCTGGAGGTGACGTTTCCGGAAGGCCGGCTGACCGCCCGTTTCGTGCGGCTGCAGTTGCCCAGTCCGCAGCCGATCTTCTTTCATTTGGACGAAGTGGAAATCTACGGCCCCGGCCCCGGCGCCAAGAATCTCGCGCTGCACCGCCCGGCCGACCAGAGCAGCCTCAGCCAATGGTCCACGCCCAAAAGCCGCGGTGTGTTCTTTCCCACCGCCGACTGCATCGCCCGCGCCCGGCGACTGGCGGAAGACCTGCGGCACGAAGGGGTCCACGTCGAGCCGTACCTGACGCTGCTGGACGAAGCCGCCCGGCAACTGGCCGCCCTGCCGCCCGACGCCGGCCAGCCAGCCCGACGCGACTTGTACCTGCGCACCCGTTGGATCATCCGCCGCCTGGTCTTCGCCAACCCGTTGCTGAACTTCGACCGGCTGCTGCTGGTCAAACGCTTCACGCAGGAGACGTATCCCGACGTCTGCTTGAACCACATGCCCTGGGTCTCGAAGCCGGGCGGAGACATCTGCGTGCTCGAAAAACCCGCGGACTCGACGCCGCTGTTCGCGGCGCTGGCCGACCCGCCCGCCGGCGCGGCCGACCAGCCTGTGGCCAACGTCCGCTACGTGCTCAACGGCGCCCTCGGCCCAGGCCACGTTCACGGGATCGACTTGTGGTTCGACGGCGACCGGGTCGTGTTCGGCTACGCCAAGGCGAAAAGCGACCAGCCGCCCGCTGGCTGGCTGGATCGTCGCCAAAGCTACCGGCTGCGCCGTGAAGAGGAGCCGATCCACATCTTCGAGGTGGGCCTCGACGGCCAGCGTTTGCGGCAGCTCACGCAAGGCGAGTGGAGCGACCTGGACCCCACGTACCTGCCCAGCGGCGACATCGCCTTCGTCTCCGAGCGTTGCGTCACGTCGCTGCAGTGCAATGAATACGACAAGGACGAAACCAGCTGCAACCTGTACGTGATGCGGCCCGACGGGAGCAACATCCGCCGCCTGAGCGTCAACAAGGACGGCGACTACCTGCCGCACTGCCTGGACAACGGCCTGATCGGCTACACGCGCTGGGAATACCACGAACGCAGCTGGGCCTTCATCCAGTCGCTGTGGACCGTCCGGCCTGACGGGACCGGCGCGGATGCGATCTTCAAACAGCATTTCGTCAACCCCTGGGCGCTGGAAGACGTGCGTTCGATCCCCCACAGCAACAAGCTGGTCGCCATCGCCGCCGGGCATCACACGCTGGCGGTCGGCCCGCTGGTCGTCATCGACACGTCCGTGGGCATCAACGACCCGCAGGGAATCGGCATCGTGACGCCGAACGTCGATCCGCCGGAGGGGGGGATGGACGGAGTCCCGGTCCCGCAAGGCGGCGTGTGCGATCCGGGCGGATTCTACGGCACGCCGTGGGCCTTGTCCGAAAAGGTCTTCCTGGTGAATTACACCTACGGCACGTCGACCACGGTCCCCAACGGCTACGGGCTGTACCTGGTGGACGTGTTCGGCAACAAGGAATTGATCTACCGCGATCCGGCCATTTCCTGCTGGTTCCCGATCCCGTTGCGGCCGCGGCCCAAGCCGCCCGTGCTGGCGGACGTCACCGACCCGACGGTCGACGACGCGGTGTGCGCGGTCAGCGACATCGCTTACGGCTGCGACGGAATCGACCCGGCGCAAGTGCGCTACCTGCGCATCGCGGAGCCCATCGGCTGGCCGTACGACAACACGTTCGGCGGCAACCGTTTCGGCGAGGATCATCGCTACGGCGGTCCCGGCGCCGAGCGGAAGAACCTGACCAACTGGACGCCGATCCGCATCCTGGGCGACGTGCCCGTCGAACCGGACGACAGCGCTCATTTCCGCGTCCCGGCCGACACCGCCGTGTATTTCCAACTGCTGGACGAAAACCGCATGGAACTGCGGCGGATGCGGAGCTTCATCAGCTTCCAACGCGGCGAGCGGCGGGCCTGCGTCGGCTGTCACGAGACCCGCGGCGTGGCCCCGCTGGAAAGATCCAAGTGGGACACGCTGGCGTTGGCGCGCGAGCCCAGCGACCCCGTGCCGCCGCCGTGGGGCGACCGGCCGATCAGTTTCCTGCGGGACATCCAGCCGGTGTTGGACGGGCATTGCGTGCGCTGTCACAGCGGCCTGAAGCCAGCGGGCGGAATCGACCTCGGCGGCGGGCTCATCTCGTACGACGCGGAGGTGGCCGATTACGGACACAACCGGGCCTTTGAAACGATCCTGGAGAAAAATCTGATCTCGTTGTCGGCTGCCCGCGCCCAGGACGCCAGCATCACGCCGCCGCTGGCCTACGGTTCCCAGCAGAGCAAGTTGCTCGCCGCGCTGGCCGATCAGAACCATGCCCGCGAAGTCCGGCTGAACGCCGGCGAACGGCTGCGGCTGGCGATGTGGATCGACGCCAACGCCCCCTACCACGACCGGTTCGTCAACAAACGCACCGATCGGCCGGCATACAACCTGCCCGGCGACCCGGAGTTGATCAACCGCTTGACGGCGATCCACCAGCGCCGTTGCGCGGCGTGCCACCAGCCGGCCGAGGTCACGCGGACCGACTGGATCGACATCCACCGTCCGGAACGCAGCCTGCTGCTCGCCGCCCCGCTGGCGAAGGAATCCGGCGGCAGTGGCAAGTGCGCCGGGTCCGTGTATCGAGCCAGCGCCGACCCGGACTACCAAGCCGCACGAGCCTTGGTCCGCAACGCGGTGGACAAGCTCTGGTCCAATCCGCGCCGGGACGTGATGAGTCTCGATAGGCAGTGAAGGCGACGGTGCGAATCGCTGGGCTCAGTCGCATAGCCTCGTTGCGCGAGTGCCGCTGGCAGCGGACATCTCGTCCGAAACGCCTCCTGCATAGAAGATGATTTCCCTGCAGCAAGACGCGTCCGGTCGGATTCTGGTGTAGTCGCGGGTGAAAAGGACGCCGGGCAGGATCAGCGACAGGAGATACTGAAACTGCACGTGGTACAGCACGCTGCAGACGGGAACCGTCGCCTGGCCTCGGTGAGCACAGTACATCAGGATCGGGCACCAGGATCGCCAATCGACGATCAGCAGTTTCCCTCGCGAGCAGATCACCTCACCGTCTCGCGGCACCTCGCTTCCCAGATTGCCCTGGTACATGACTCGCAGCACCATGTCCTGCCGGGACTCCCCCGGCGACAGCCGGCATTCTGCCTTGTGTTTCTCGTACCAATCGAGCTTGCTGGTCAGACGCTGCTGAATGAAGTCATGTCCCTCGACGAGATCGACAAACAGGCATTGGCGACGCTCATGTCCGCTGTGCGTAACTCGTTGACTGCTTTCGCCTTAGCTGCTCGCCTGCCTTTTTGCGGGCAACCGCGCAGACGCTGGAAAACTCGATTGCTACAATCTTCCAGCTGAAGTTCCACAGAGGATGAATCCCAAGTCATGTTACGCATTGTATTGATCCGTCCCGGTTCCACGGAGTTCGATGAACAAGGGCGAATTAAGGGCACGTTGGACATGCCGCTGAGCGAGAAGGGCGTGCAACAAGCGGAACAGGCCGCGGAAAGTCTGTCCAACGCCCAGATCGAAGTCGTCTACTCGGCGCCCTGCCAGTCCGCCCTGCAAACCGCCGAGATGGTCGCCGACCGGCTGGAGGTGAAAGTCAAGCGCATCGACAACCTGCACAACCTCGATCACGGGTTGTGGCACGGCAAGCTGATCGAAGAGGTCAAGCAGTGCCAGCCGAAGGTGTACCGGCTGTGGCAGGAGCAACCCGAGGCCGTTTGCCCGCCGGAGGGCGAGACCGTGGCGGCCGCCCGACTGCGAGTCCAAAAGGCGCTGAAGCGGTTGCTCAAGAAGCACAAGCGAGGCGTCGTGGGCATGGTGGTTTCCGAACCGCTGGCCAGCATCGCGCGCTGTTGTTTGCGGGGCGGCGACTTGGGAGACTTGTGGAAGTCGGAATGCGACTTCGGCGCTTGGGAAAACATCGATACCGAACCACCGGCCGAAGCAGCCGAGCGGGCAGGCGAAGGATAGGCCATGACCATCAGGAAAAAACGCGGGGTTCCCGAGGGGTTGTGGCTGCGGTGCCCCGGTTGCCAGGCGACGCTGTTCCGCAAAGCGGTGTACGAGCGGCAGAGCGTGTGTCCGGAGTGCGGCTACCATTTTTACGTCTCCGCCCGCGGCCGGGTCGAGCAAGTGCTGGACGAAGGGACGTTCGAAGAGTGGGATGCGGAGGTCCTGCCGACCGATCCGCTGGGCTTCGCCGACACCAAGAAATACGCTGACCGGCTGAAGGCGGAACAGACGCGCACGGGGCTGAGCGATGCGGCCCTGACCGGCGGTGGGATGATCCGCGCTCGCCGCGTGGCCCTCGGCGTCACCGATTCCGCGTTCATCATGGGCAGCATGGGCTCCGTGGTGGGCGAGCGGCTGACGCGACTGGTCGAACGCGCTACGGACCAGCGTCTGCCGCTGATCATCATCAGCGGCTCCGGCGGCGGCGCTCGCATGCACGAGGGCATTTTGTCGCTGATGCAGATGGCCAAGGTCTCCGCGGCGCTGGCCCGCTACGATCGGGCCGGCGGCCTGTTTATCTCGGTGCTGACCAACCCGACGATGGGCGGCGTGGCAGCCAGTTTCGCTGCGCTGGGCGACGTAGTCTTTGCCGAGCCCAAGGCGCTGATCGGGTTCGCCGGACCGCGCACGATCAAGGCCACGATCCGCATCGAATTGCCCGAAGGTTTCCAAACCAGCGAATTCCTTTTGGAACATGGCTACGTCGACCGCATCGTGCCGCGCGATAGACTCAAGAGTGAAATCGCGCGCACGATCGACTACTGTGGAAAGTGACGCGCAGGCAGCTTTTCGATCCTTCGTAGCATGGCTCTCCTGAGCCGTGCAGATGACGCCGGTGTTTGGCCAAGAACTGGACGAATCAGGAGAGTCATGCCACCAAAACTCACCACCTCGGACTGTGCCTGCTACTGGGGAGCGGCGTTATGGGCTTGATGGACAAACTGCAATCGCTGTTCGCCAGCCACAAAGTCGACATCAGCATGCGTTTCGACTTGCTGTCGGAAGGCCTGGCCGGCACCATGTCCAAATTCCACAAGGCCCGAGATCGCAAGACCGATCGCATCGTCGGCCTGAAAATCTGCGATTCGGAGAAGACGCAGCTGTTCGAGGCGCGGTTCAAAGAGCTGAACAAGCCCAGCGAGGGCGAGATCGCCAGCTCGTTGCGGCACCCCCGCATCGTCGAGACCTACGAATACGGGGTGACCAGCAAAGACCAGAACTTCATCGTGATGGAGTACGTCCACGGCGTGGGGCTGCACACCCTGGTCCGGCAGCGCGACCCGCGATTGGTGGGCAAGCGAGTCAACTTGATCCGGCAAATGGCAGAAGCCATCCATGCGGTCCACGAGGCCGGTTACATCCACCGCGATGTGTGCCCGCGCAACTTCATCGTGGCGGAGGACTTCCAGTCGCTCAAGCTGATCGACTTCGGCCTGACGCTGCCCGACTTGCCGTCGTTCCGCCAGCCGGGCAACCGCACGGGGACGCCGATGTACATGGCGCCGGAAATCGTCCGCCGCCGGCCGACCGACCGCCGCGTGGACATCTTTGCCTTCGGCGTGTCGGCCTATGAACTGCTCACGTTCGAGCTGCCCTGGCCGCACGCCGAATCGTCCGGCGTCGGGGCGCTCAGCCACGACACGGACGCCCCGGTGTCGATCCTCGAATTACGCCCCCGACTCGATCCGACGCTGGCCGAGGCCGTCACCGAATGCATGACGCCCAACCGCGATCTGCGGACGCCCAGCTTGGATGCCTTCCTGCGGCGCATTCGTCGCGTCGAAGCGGAAGAAGTGTGACGGGGTCTGGGATTTCCCGCGATCTTCCGCAGTCCCGTTTCCGCGCGGGGCCTTCTGCTACTTGACCAGGACCACCGCTTCCGCGGTGCGCAGCGTGACCTCGATCCCCGTCGCAGCCACGCCGAAAATCGCGGATTGGTGGCGTTGCTCGTTCCGAACCGGGCGATACAATTCCGGCTAACGAATCGCTTGCAGGAAAGGTGAGAAAATTGTCGCAGACGAAAACCTACCGGCCGTTGACTGTCGAAGAAGTAAACACCCTGAGCGGAAACGGTTGCAGTTGCGCGGACTGGTCGTCGGTCCAGGTGGCCGACCCGTTCCTGGCCGTTCGCGTGCGGGAAACCCATTTTTCCGGACAAGTCCGTTTGGGTACCAACGCCGGTACGGTCACCGGCGGCGGGGGCGTCGAGAAGCTCTGCGGCGTTTTTCACGCCTGCCTGCACAACTGCACGATCGGGAACGGTGCCCGCATCGCCAACGTCGGTGCCCACGTCGCCAACTATGACGTGGGGGACGGGGCCTGCATCGAGGACGTGGGCACCATCGAAACACGTCCCGGTGCCACCTTCGGCAACGGCGTCGAAATCGAACCGCTGAACGAAGGCGGCGGGCGCGAAATCGTGCTCTTCAACCGCCTCGACAGCCAGTTCGCGCACCTGGTGTGCGTACACCGCTACCGCCCCCAGTTGATGGAACGGTTGAAAGCGATGGCCCAAGCCGAAGCATCCCGGGCGCGTGCGGACCGGGGGACCATCGGCGCCGCGGCGCGGATCTCGCACGTCCGCAAGATGATCGACGTCCAGGTGGGCGAGCACGCGGTCATCGACGGCGCCGCGGTGCTCGTGTCGGGCACCGTGCTGAGCAGCGCCGAGGCGCCCGCGACGATCGGCAGCGACGTCCAGGCCGACCACTTCATCGTCGCCGAAGGCACTCAGGTGACCGGCGGAGCGATCCTGAGCAAGTCCTTCGTCGGCCAGGGCTGCCGGATCGGCAAGCAGTTTTCCAGTGAAGGTTCGATGTTCTTCGCCAACTGCGAGGGCTTCCACGGCGAGGCGTGCAGCATCTTTGCGGGCCCCTACAGCGTCACACACCACAAGTCCACGCTGCTGATCGCCGGCCTGTTCAGCTTCTACAATGCGGGTTCCGGCAGCAACCAATCCAACCATCTCTACAAGTTGGGCCCCGTTCACGAAGGGAAGCTCGAACGCGGCTGCAAGACGGGTTCCTTCAGCTACATGATGTGGCCCTGCCGCGTCGGGCCGTTCAGCGTGGTCCTGGGCAAGCACATGCGGACCTTCGATACGGCCGACTTCCCTTTCAGTTACCTGGAAGCGACCTCGGAAGGCCGCTGCCTGCTGACGCCCGGATTCAACTTTACCACCGTGGGGACCGTCCGCGACGGGGCCAAGTGGCCCGCGCGGGACCGCCGCCAGGGCAGCGTGCGGCGAGACCGGATTACGTTCGACGTCTTCAGCCCCTTGACGGTGGGCCGCATGATGGTGGGTTCCGAGCGGATGCGGCAACTGCACGAGAAGACGCCACGGCACGTCGAGACGGTGACGATCGGCGGCGCCGACGTGAAACGGGTGTTGCTCAAGACCGGGCAGAAATTCTATCGTTCGGCCATGCACATGTACTTGTTGGAGAAGGTGGTGGCGCGAGTCGAAGGGGCGATCGCCCGCGGCGCAGCCACGTTGCGCGAGGCACTGGCCGTGTCGCCCGAAGCGGTGTTGAGCGAACAGTGGGTGGACATCGGCGGGCACATGATGCCGCGCGGCCGCTTGGACCAACTGTGCCACGCCGTGGAGGAGGGACGCATCGCCGACTTGGACGCACTGAACGCCGCCTGGGACCAGATCCTCGCCGCCTACGCCGACGACGAGTGGGCCTGGGTCCGCTGGGCGTACGGCCGGATTTTTGAAACACAGCTGGACGACGCCACGCCCGAAATCCTGGCAGGGGTGGCCGATCAACTGAGCCAGGCTCGCGTCAAGTTCCTCAACCTGGTGCTGCTCGACGCCAACAAGGAGTTCGACGCGGCGGTCCAGGTAGGTTTCGGACACGACGGGGACGGCGGCGACACCGCGGCCGACTTCGCGGCCGTGCGGGGCGACTACGCATCGAACAAGTTCGTGCAACAACTCCAGAGCGAAATCGCGTCGCTGGCGGACCGCGTGGCCCATTTCAAACAGGCGCTGGCCCGCTTTGCGGCGTAGTGCCGGACCGCCGCGCCCACCGTGGGACAAGACGACGGCATCCAGATCTTGGCCGTTTGTCATCAGACTGCTTGTTGGCCGTGGGAGGCGGCGAGGGACGCGGATTGCAGCGCGCCGTCTCGATTGGCCTGCAGCGGACCGCAACGCCGATCCGTCGCTGGCAGGCTTCGGCCGCACTTCAGGCACTGCCAACAAGTAGGCAGTGCCACACAGCAGGGCCACGCCCGTCACACAGCAGGGCCACGCCCGTCCTTTTCGTGGCGTCCCGGTTTTCTCCCTGCCCGCCGGAATGTATAATCGTGTCGGCAGGCACAATTCCGAATGACAGTTTTCGAAAGAGGTGAACCGATGCGAACCGAGGTCCTGCAGGTCGAAATCCGCCGATTGCTACGAGCGGTCCCGTTCCGCCCGTTCGCGATCAACCTGGAAAATGGCGACCGCATCGTCATCGAACACCCAGAGAACATCGCGTTCGACCCTGCCGCCAACGGCTCGCCGGGCTCGTCGGACTTCTACGTGATCTCCGGTGGATTGCGGTTGTTCAGCACTTTTGAAGCAGTGACCAGCGTGGCCCTGGCCGACGAACCGCGATCATAGACGTACCGCCGCTCGGCGCGGCCTTGCCAGCCGGTCCACGCCCGTCGCACCGCAAGGCCACGCTCGCCTGATCTCCTCGTCCACGGCGCCGTTTTCAGGAGCGAGCCCGCAGCGTTCCGGGTTCCTTGCTAGCCCGGATTATTCATGAGTTCCGACTGCGGCGATAGTGGTCGAGTGTCTCG
>CAZAQY010000190.1:0-16880 GCA_964486845.1 uncultured Pirellulaceae bacterium | reverse complement strand
CTGGGCGTGATCGCAGCGGACCTGGACGAGGACGGCGGCGTGGACCTGTCTGTCTCCACCGATACCACGCCCAACTTTCTGTGGGAGAACCAAGGCGACGGCACGCTGGTGGATCGGGGCGTGATGGCGGGAACGGCCTACAACGGCTACGGGGCTTGCGAAGCGGGGATGAGTCTGGAAGCCGCTGACTTCACCGGCGACGGGCGGTTCGATCTGTTCGTGACGAATTTCTTTCACGAGACGAACACGTTCTACCGCAACGAAGGCGGATTGCTATTCAGCGACGTGACGTCCGCCACGGGACTGGGCGCGCCGTCCAAGCTCCGTCTGGGCTTCGGCACGGTCGGCCTGGACTTCGATCGCGATACCTTCCTCGATTTGTTTGTGGCCAACGGCCACGTCCACGATCGACTGCACGAGATCAACCGCGATGAACCGTTCGCGCACCTGCCGTTGCTGTTCCACAACGAGAGAGGCGTGCGGTTTAGCGACGTGTCGGCCGGCTCCGGCCGCTATTTCACCGAACCGCACGTGGGGCGCGGCGCGGCCGCCGCCGACTTTGACCGCGATGGCGCCGCCGACATGGCCGTGAATCATCTGAACGGCCAAGCCGCGCTGCTCCGCAACGAAACGGAGCCCGCCGGCGGCTGGCTGCAGATCGAGTTGATCGGGACCAGCAGCAACCGCAGCGGCATCGGCGCTGTGCTGGCGATCGATCTCGGCCGGCAACAACTGGTCCGCACGCGGCAGGCAGGCACCGGCTACTGTTCGTGCGGCGAAGAGCGGTTGCTGATCGGCGTGGGCGACGCGAAGATCGTCAAGAGCGTGTCAATCCGCTGGCCCAGCGGTCTCCGAGAGTCGTGGAACGATTTGCCGGTCAACTCGTTTCAGCAACTCGTCGAGGGAACCGGCCACCGTAGCCCTCTCGCTCCGCGAGAGGAAAGCCGAAGCAGTCCAAGCCCGCAAACACTATGAGCACCGAGGGGAACTGACTCGTATGACGGCCGAAGTGAACTCATCCGCGGCGTCCCCGACCAACCGCATGGAACGGCTGTGCCAGGCGCTGGCCGTCGTGGCCGCGGCGTGGGCCGTGGTCTCGGTGGTGCTTTGGCTTCGCCGTCCCACTCCTCTGCAACTCGCCGAACGGGCCGTCGCGGAGGCCCGGTTGCCGACGGCCGTCGAGTGCTACCTGGTGCATCTGGTCCGGCATCCGCAGGATTGGCGCGCGAGGCTCGAGTTGGCCGCCGTGCTGGACGGTATCGATCCGCTGCAATCGCTCGTCGAATTGCGCAAGATCCCGCCGGAGGCCGATCAATATGGGGAGGCGCTGCGGTTTATTGCCCGCGTTTGCCTGGATCGCGGGCGCGATCAGGAGGCGAAGGAGACGCTCTTGGCTTTGGAGGTCGGCGCGCCGGATGACCGTTGGGTCCAGGTCTCCCTGGCCCAAGCTTTCTACCGGCAGCGCGACTTAAAGCTTGCCCTGCACCGCGCCCAGCGCGCCGCCGAACTCGATCCTTCCCAGGCCGGCACCCATTTCCTGGTGGCGGAACTGTTCGACGAGCTTGATCGCCACGCGGACATGATTCCTCCTCTGCGCGCCGTGCTCGACCTGCAGCCGGAAAACTACGCCGCGCATTTGAACCTGTGCTACGCCTACGGCAAGACGGGCCAGCCGGCCGAGGTGCGCAGGGAGGCGATGTGGTGCTTGACTCGCAATCCCAAGGATTTCCATGCGCGCCGCTGGCTGGCGACGGCGGCGCGGGACGAAGGCCGGATCGACGAGGCCAAGGCCGAAATCGGCAAGGCGCTGGAACTGGCGCCAGAGGACCTCAACTGCCGACTGCTGGAAGCCGAGTTGCTGATGTTCGAGCGCCAAGCGGAGCAGGCATTCCAGCGTCTGTTGCCGCTGGCCGAACGCTACCCGGACGAGCTACGATTGGCAGCCTTGCTGGCCCAGGCGGCGGCCGCGGCCGGGCGGTCCGAGGATGCGGAGAAGTACCGCCAACAGGTTCAACGCATACGAAAGTGGTAGCCATGACGCATCAACCCTGGGCCCGGAGCCGACGGACGAGAATGGCCTTGTGGCTGGCGATCAGCGGCCTGGGCGTGGTCGTCGCCGGGGTGCCGATGTTGGAGTCGCCGGTCGAGCGAACGAAACGGGATGCGGCGGCGGTGCTGGGCAACATCGCGCCGGGCTTCGGACTGTACGTGGACGACCGCTTGTGCGCGGAATGCCATCCCACCCAGGCGGCATCGTATCCTCAAACCGGTCATGCACGGACCCTGCGGCCCGCCACGCAATGGCAGCTCGCCGCGGCCCTGGACGGGATGACGTTTCCAGACCCGGAACGCGGCATCAAATACCAATACCGTTTCGACCCGCGCGCCGGCCTTTCGGTGACCGCTCCCGAACGTTTCGGCAGCGACGCCTTTCCCCTCACTTATGCATTCGGGTCGGGGCGGCGCTGCGTCACGTTCTTGACTTTGATTCCCAATCGTTTCGGCCAGACGGTGGGCATCGAACACCGCGCCGGTGTCCGCAACGGCCGGGATGGACCGATCCTGGAACTGGCCGCGGGCCACCAAGGGCACGAACCGGCGCAGGACGTCGAGCAATTCGGCCGGGTGATTGACTCCCCGGTTCTGGCTCGTTGTCTGGACTGCCACGCGACACGGGGGGAGATTCGCGATCACGAAATCCGCGGTCTGGAGCCGAACGTGGGTTGCCAGAAGTGTCACTGGCCCGGACGCGAGCATGTGATCGCAATGCGCGAGGCCAAGGCCCGAGGCGACGAGGTTCCGGCTCGCCCCCCACGGCCGCCGTTGGAGCAGATCCGCGCTTGCAGCCGCTGCCACCTGCCGCCCGGCACGGCGGACGAACTGCTGAAAGTGATGCCGGATCACATCCGCAGCGTCCGGATTCAAGCTTCCGAACTGTTGCAAAGCCGCTGTTTCACCCAATCCGAGAATCGTCTGGGCTGTTCGACGTGTCACGATCCGCACGCCCCGATTGCCAGCGATCCGGCACCCTATGTTGAGCGCTGTCTGGATTGCCACGCAGCGCCGAACGCAGCCGCGTGTCCCGTGTCGCCGAAGACCGACTGTGTGCGCTGCCACATGCCGGCCCAGACGGCGGAAGGCGGAATCCGATGGCACGATCACCGCATCCGCAAGAAGTAGATGGCTTGGCAGTGTTCGAGAAACAACTGCCCCGTGTTTCTTGCCGATCATCACACGGAGTGTGATGGCTACTTTGACAAGGCGACAGTTATTTCTCGAACGCTGCTTACCTGCCGGCAAAGTCCGTTTCTTTCAGCTTCAGTCCCAGATGGTGGCTGAAGCGCGTGAACACCCACAGTTCTCCCGCGGCGGGTTCAAACAGATAGGGATAGGACAGTCCTCCGCCGGCGCGGCGGGCGATCACGGCCGGCTGGGACCAGGTCGCGCCGTCGTCTTCGGAAAAAGCCAGCGACAACTCCTGGCGGTGCCAACTGGCGGCCGCTTCCGATGCCTGGATGTTCTTGCTGCGCGGGATTTCGGTTTTGCCCTCCGGGTACAGCCGGTTCCAGGCCAACGTCAAGCGGCCGCTTTTCAATCGTAACAAGTGGCCCGGAGCGCTGCTGGCGTCGATCCGGCTGGGACGCACCGTCCGCCAAAAACGGCCTTGGTCTTCCGAAAACGCCTCCCAGAAGCAGTCCCAGTTGGTGCGAATGAGCATCCAAACCCGGCCGTCGCCCAGTTCGGCGAGCGTCGGCTCCATCGCGCCGTCATGGTGGCCGTGGCCGCCGAGGTCGATGAACTGGTCGCTGTGCCAGGTCTTGCCGTCGTCGTCCGAGTAGTAGGGACGGATCTCGTGCCGGCCGGGGTTGCGGAACAGGTCCTGCACGGGCACGGCGATCCGGCCCGTGCGGGTTTGGATCATGTCGATCAGCGCGCCGCAGTAGCCGTCCATGATCATTTGGCGGTCGATCTAGGTCTTGCCGTCGTCCAGACTGCGGATCGACCAGACGTCCAAGTTGACGTCGCCGGCCGGAGCCCGCTGGGCGTCGTCCCAGCGCCATTGGAAGGTCGATCGGTCCGCGAACACGACGACGATCGCGCCGGAGCGGGTTCGCACGGCGACGCTGTTGCCGGGCACGCCCGGCGGGGGGCCGTCGTAGAGGGGTTTCGGTTCCGACCAGGTCCGGCCGCCGTCCGCGGTCGCGCTGGCCGTATTGCCTTGGAGACAGAGGATGCCGCCGTCGGACAGGTGGACGAACGGTCCCAGTTTCTCGAACGGCAGCTTGCTGCACCGCGGTTCGATCCACGCTTCTTCGACCGCCGGCGCCGGCGCCGAAATCCAAAACACCGTGAGGGCAGCGATCGCCGCTGCAATTCCGCGAGTCATGATGTGGCTCCTTCCCGCAAAAACCGATTGAATTCGATGGCTCGACAGGTTGCAATTAGTCTCCAATGTGGTAACACATCAAACATGTGCGTTCAACTAGGAGATATCCGATGAAGACCTTGTTGGCTGTTCTGCTGTTAGCGGCGGCGTCCGGGAGTGATGCGGCGGATGCTGGTTCCGCCATCGTGATCGGCGACCGCCGGGAACTGTTGCTGGACGATTTCCTCGTGGAGAAGCTCTCCGGCGAGGCTCGGCTGCAACTCCACCAGCCGGTCCCGCAGGAAGTCGTGTTCAAGACCGGCGCCGCGTGGGAAGGAAATGCCTGCGGCTACCCGAGCGTGTTCCAGGACGGCAAGCTGTACCGCATGTACTACCACGCGGGTCACTATCGGCACGGCGGCAAGCCGGCCGAGGCCGGCCCCGTCCACCCCTGGTTCCTGTGTTACGTGGAGAGCGACGACGGCATTCATTGGCGCCGGCCGGAGTTGGGGCTGTTCGAGTTCGACGGCTCGAAGAAGAACAACATCATCCTCACGCCCGAGTGCGTGGCGGCGATCAAGGGCGATCCGGCGCATACGGCGGTCTTCAAAGACGCCAATCCCGGCTGCCCGGAGGACGCGCGCTACAAGTGCATCATCGTCGGCAAGCCGCACGGGCTGTACGTGCTCAAATCGGCCGATGGCATCCGCTTCAGCGTTGCCAGCGACAAGCCCGCGATCACCGACGGCGCGTTTGACTCGGAGAACCTCGCGTTCTGGGATCCGGTGCGCAACGAGTACCGCGCGTACTGGCGCATCTTTACGGCGGGCGTGGCGGACGGCACGACGTGGAAGCCCGAGGGGGTTCGCGCGATCCGCACCGCCACCTCCAAGGACTGCCTCAGCTGGGGCGGGCAGGCCGATCTGCGGTACGTCGATTCGCCCAGCGAGCACCTGTACACCAACCAGATCCTGCCGTATTACCGCGCTCCGCACATCTTCATGGGCTTTCCCATGCGCTACACCGACCGCGGCTGGTCGGACTCGATGATGGCCCTGCCGGGCCTGGAAGAACGGCTCGCCCGCTCCAAGGCCAGCCCTCGCTATGGGACCGCGATCACCGACGGCCTGTTCATGACCAGCCGCGACGGCGTGCTGTTCCGCCGTTGGAACGAGGCCTTCCTGCGGCCGGGACCGCGCCAGCAGGGCTCCTGGGTCTACGGCGACAACATGGTCTTCTGGGGCATGGTCGAGACGGCCTCTGCCTTGGGCGATGCGCCGAACGACCTCTCGATCTATGCCTCGGACCACTACTGGCAGGGCGTCGGCGTCAGTGTTCGGCGATTGACGTTGCGGATCGACGGCTTTGTTTCGCTGCGGGCTGCGGCGCAAGGTGGCGAACTGGTCACCAAACCGCTGGTGTTCGACGGCGGCAATCTGACACTGAATCTGTCCACGTCCGGCGCGGGGAGCATTCAAGTTGAAATCCAGGATGCTGCGGGCCAGCCCGTTCCCGGCTATGCCCTGGCCGACTGCCCGGAGGTCTTTGGCGACGAGTTGGCGCGGGTCGTACGCTGGCGCAACGGAGGCGACGTGCGGCCGCTGTCCGGCAAGCCGGTCCGGCTGCGGTTCGTGATGAAGGACGCCGATCTGTACGCCTTCCAGTTTGTGCCCCACCAGCCGGACCCGGTGCGCCCTAAACCATAGCTGGACGCCGCCGCTCCGGCGTGCGTCTTCGAGAAATCCTCCTGCGAAAGGGCTTACTCGCTGATTCTACTCGACCAGTCGGCCTCAGGAAAGAAGATCGACGAGGGTGCGCTTCGAACCGCTCATCACGTAGGCGGGTATCTCCGAGACCGGCGCGGTTTTGTTATCAATCCTTGACAAAAGGCTTGATTGGGGCTTAGATTGCCTCATTCTGCGGCGGCGTATCGGCGCGCAAGCGGTCGAATTAGCAACCTCCTGGCGGGGCGGCGATGGAAACGACAACTCAGATTGAACTTGGGCAAGTGGCGCGAGAACTCGCCTTGCCCTTGGAAAAAGTGGCGGTCACGGTCGAGTTGCTGGATGACGGCAATACGGTGCCGTTTATCACGCGGTACCGCAAGGACCAGACCGGCGGACTGGACGAAGAACAGATTCGGCGAATCCAGCAGGCGGTTAACCGCCAGCGAGTCCTGGCGGATCGCCGGCAGCGAGTTTTGAAATCGCTGGAGGTCGCCGGCAAGTTGACGACCGAACTGGCCGCCCGCATCAACGAGGCGGATTCGCTGCGGCGGCTGGAAGATCTGTACCTGCCGTTCAAGCCGAAGAAGCAGACGCTGGCCGGCCTGGCGCGCAGCCGCGGGCTGGAAGGGATGGCGCACGAAATCCTCGCCGCCCAATCGGCGGCCGCGAATCTGGAAGTCCGCGCCGCCGAATTCGTCAACCCGGACAAGGGCCTGCCCACCGTCGCCGGCGTGCTGCAAGGGGCAGGACACCTGATCGCCGAAATCTTCAGCGAGAATTACCCCGTCCGCGACGAATTGCGGGAATCGATCAAGAGGACCGGCAAGCTGGTCAGCGCACGGATCGAGGAGACGGCCGAAGCGAAGACGGAGGACGAAGACGAGGCCTTGCACGAGGAAATCGCCTCCGGCGAAGAAGCCGCGTCCGAGGAACCCGACACAGACGACGAAACCGAACAGGAAGACATGGCGGAGATGGAGGCCGACGGCGAGCAGGCCGACGACGCGGCTGCCGGGCCGCCCGCCGAGCCGGAGACGGAGGGAGCAGCCGTCGCGGCGCCGGAAGTGACCGCCACGGAGGCGGCCGCTGCCGGAGCTTCCACGGCGGAGGTTGCAGCGCCGGAACCGGCTGGCATTCCGGCGGAAACGGTGATGCAGGACGTTTCGGAGGGCTCGTCGCCCGCGAACGCCGAACCTCCGACCTTGCCGACTGGCGAAGAGACTGCGGCGGCGATTCCCGCCGGCGAGCCCGTGGAGGCAGATGCCGCGGAGGCCAAAGTCGCCGAGGCAGTGCCGCTCGAGATTGAGCCGAGCGAGGCGGTGGCGAGCGAGCCGCCGCCTCCGTCCGCCGCGGCGGGCAGCGAACCTGCGGCCGCCCAAGCCGCAGCCGTGCCCCGCGTCGCCCCCTTGGCCGCCAGGTCCGAACCCAGGCTGACGCTGAAACAACTGGCTGCCAAGAGCCGCAAGGAGGCCAAGCAGCGCAAGCGGGAGAAGAAGATCGAGTCGTTCAAGGATTACTTCCGCTACCAGGAACCGCTGGCCAAGATTCCGCCGCACCGGCTGTTGGCGATCAACCGCGGCGAACGGTCCAAGATCCTCCGCGTCAAGATCGACGTCGACCCGGCGTCCTTGTATGAGCGGGCCGAGAAGCGTTTGATCCGCCCGGACCATCCGCATGCCGAGTTCCTGCGCGGCTGTCTGCGGGACGCCCTGATGCGGTTGCTGCTGCCCAGCCTGGACCGCGAAGTCCGCCGCGAGCTGACCGAGAAGGCGGAACTGCACGCCGTGCAGGTGTTCGCTCGAAATCTCCGCCAGTTGCTGCTGCAGCCGCCGGTGCGCGACCGCCGGGTGCTGGCCATCGATCCCGGCTTCCGCAGCGGTTGCAAGCTGGCGGCGCTGGACGAATTCGGCAACGTGCTGGGCCACACGGTGATCCACGTCATCGGCAAGGACGAGATTGTCCGCCGCGGACGGCAGCAGATCGTCGAGATGGTCGTGATGTACCACATCCCGGTGATCGCGATCGGCAACGGGACGGCCTGCCGCGAGAGCGAGCGATTGGTGGCGGACATCATCGCCCACGAATTGAAGGATTACGACGTGCAGTACGTGACCGTCAACGAAGCGGGGGCCAGCGTGTACTCCACGAGTTCCGTGGGCCGCGAGGAGCTGCCTCGTTTCGATCCGGTCCTGCGCAGCGCCGTTTCTATCGGCCGCCGGCTGCAGGATCCGCTGTCGGAACTGGTCAAAATCAATCCCGCGAACATCGGCGTAGGGCTGTACCAGCACGACGTCAAGTCCAAGCACCTGGAGGAATCGCTGGACGCCGTGGTCGAATCGTGCGTCAATTTCGTGGGCGTCGACGTGAATACCGCCAGCCCGGCATTGCTCCGCTACGTGTCCGGCCTGAATCAGCTGACGGCGCGGCGGATGTACGAGTACCGCCAGAAGCACGGACCGTTTCGCAACCGCGGCCAGTTCCGCCAGGTTCCCGGATTCGGCGAGGCCGCGTTCGTCCAGGCGGCCGGTTTCCTGAAGATCATGGGCGGCGACAACGCGCTCGACGCCACCTGGATTCACCCCGAAAGCTACGCGATCGCCCAGCGCGTGATCGAGAGGTTGGGGGGCAGCGAAGCCGAGTTGGCTCGCCAGTTGGCGGGGGCTGGCAAGATCGCCGAAGCGGCGACTCGACCGGAATTCGGCGTGGGCGTGACGGAGGCTTTGTCGGCGGAAGGAACGGAAGCGGCGCCGGCCGCGTCCGCCGAGCCGGCAGCTTCCCAGGAATTGGAGGTTTCGCCTGCTGCCGCCGCCGAGGGCTTCGTCCCGGCGCCGCAGGTTGCCGAGGCGACGGCAGAAGGCGTGGTGGAACCTGAGTCCGCCACCGGCGCTGAATTGGCCCCGCCCGTGGTTGAGGCCGAGGAAGCGGTCGCGACGGCGGCGGCAGCACCCGCCGAGACACCAGCACCCGCCGCGCCGGTTGAGGCGGCGCCACCGGTCTTGGAGACGGGCGATTCAACGGCCGCTTCGGCTCCGTCGCTGGCCGAACGCGCTTCGCGGGCCGATGCGGCGGCCCTGGCTGCCGAACTGGGCGTCGGCGAACATCTGCTGCGGGACATTTTGCACTCGTTGCAACGGCCGGGCCGCGATCCGCGCGAAGACCTGCCTCAGCCGGCGTTTCGACGCCAGGTGATGAAGCTGGAGCATCTTCAGCCCGGAATGGAGTTGACCGGAACTGTTTTGAACGTCGTGGATTTCGGCGCGTTTGTGGACATCGGCCTGCCGGATAGCGGCTTGATCCATATCAGCCGCCTGGCAGACCGGTTCGTCAAGGATCCGCACGAAGTCGTCAGCGTGGGCGATATCCTGAATGTTTGGGTGGTGGAGGTCGACAAGCAGCGGCGGCGCGTGTCGCTGACGGCGATCAAGCCGGGCACGGAAAGGCCGCAGCCGGAACGGCGAGAACGTCCTCCGGCGGCGGGCCGCCCCGAAGGACGGCCCGAAGGACGGCCGGGACGAGCGCCCCAAGGCCGGCGATTCGAAGGTCGTCCGCAACAGGGCCAACGCGGCGGCGGCCGGCCCCGGACGACCGAAGTCAAGTCCCGCAAGCCCAAGCCGGTGCGGCCGATTACCGACGCCATGGCCGAAGGCAAGGAGCCGATGCGATCGTTCTCCGACCTGCTGCAGTTCTACGAACGGAAGTCCGACGACGACGAGGGAAATCAGAAGAAAACCTGAGGCGGGCTGCGGCGGAAACCAAGTTCGAGTGCGGCGACTTGCCGCCGCTTTGGCTGGAATATGGCTGATCACTCACCTCTTCTCCTGGCCGTCGACATCGGCAATCATCAAATCAAGCTCGGACGCTTCGCCGGCGAGGCCGACCGGGGATTGCCGCAACCCGCGCGGGTTTGGAAACTGGCCACGGGCGAGGCAGACTTCGATGCGCTGTCCGCGATGCTGCCCGGCGACGAGCTGGCGTGGTGCGTAGCCACCGTCCAGCGGCGGGCCGAACGGAGTCTGGCCGCTTGGGTCCAGGACCGCCGGCCGCAGGACCGTTACCGGTTGCTGGGAAACGAAGATCTCCCGCTGGAGATCCACGTCGAACACCCGCAACACGTGGGCGCCGACCGCTTGCTGGCCGCCGTGGCGGTCAATCAGCTGCGCACCGCGAATCGTCCCGCGATTGTGATCGATGCCGGCACGGCCATCACCGTGGATCTGGTATCCGCAGACGGGGCTTTCGAAGGCGGAGTGATTCTGCCGGGATTTCGCTTGACTGCCCAAGCCCTGGCCGAAGGCACGGATCTGTTGCCTCACGTGAACCACGATCCGGCTGCCGATCCACCGCCCGTGGTCGGCAAGTCGACGGCCGCAGCCATCCGCAGCGGCCTGTTCTGGGGACAAGTCGGAGCGGTCCGGGAGTTGACGTGTCGCATCTCCGGCGAGTTGGCTTCCTCGCCGCAATTGTTCGTCGCGGGCGGGGACGCGGAGCGCCTCGCTGTTTTCTTGCCGGAGGCGCGGGTTGTCCCGGAATTGGTGCTGGCGGGGATCGCGCTGTGCGCACACGGTGGCGGGCTGCGCAGCGGGGACAGCCGTTGATTCACGCACACAACTTGCTAGCTGACGACTTGGATATGAACTTAGCCGGCTGGGCCGGAACCGACTCCGGGGACAGCCGCAGACATCGGATCAGGCTTGGGAAGAGATACGAGGAGTTCCGAGGAGCCGGCATCTCGACGTTTTCTGCGACCTCACGCCGAGCCCGTCTTGCCAAACCCCAGGCCGTTGCCGACAATAGCGGCATGGAGGCTGCGGGACAATGAAACTCGCCAACGACATTTTGGTGCGCATCGGTTTGCACGCGGCGGTGTTCTGTGTCGCGTTGTCGGCCTCGCGCCTCCTTGGCCAGGATGTGCCGGCGCACGCCCAGAGCGTCACGACAGCCGCCTCCGGTGCCACCCATTGCCGCTTGACCATCCAAGGCCGGGGGATCGAGCGCCTGACGCTGGTCGACACCGGCCAGCGGGAAACCAAGATCGAACGGCCGGGGGAAAGCGTCGTGCTGCCGGCCGGCAAGTACCGGCTTCGGGAAATCGAATTGACGGGAGGGTTTTCCTGCCAGGAGTACTTCGCCGGCGACGACGACTGGATTCAGGTGGCGGTGGGCCGGTCGCCGGTGCTGAAAGCCGGCGCTCCTTTGACGCCCCAGGTTCGCGTCAATCGCTTGGGCAGAATCTTGACCATCGACTATGAACTCGTGGACGCTGCAGGCCGGACCTACGCGCCGGACAGCGATAACAGGCCACCGGCGTTCACCGTCTGCAAGGGCGGCCAGACCATCGGTTCGGGTTCGTTCGAGTATGGCTGAGGCGGCGTCTGCTCGTACTCGTGGCGAGTACCCTACACGGCCGGCGTGGGTCCCCTGTCGATTGTGGCTTCGCAGGACCTTGGTGATTTGGGGCCTCGCAACAGCAGTCCAACTGCCGTCGAGTGGCGTTGGTACTACCACGTTCCCAGCCTGGGGCTTTGGGGAGTGTTGGTCGCCCTGCTGGTCCTAGTGAAGCCGAATCGCCGCGCGCAGGCTTGGTTGATCCTGCTGCCCGTGATCGCCGTGGTGCTCGGCGGGTCGATGCTCGCCAGGCTGCTGTCGATGCCGTCCTCGGCGGCCGAAGGGTTCGCTGGTTTCCTCGTTGCTCTGTCTGCCTCTTGGGCGGCGGTTTGGCTGCTGGCTCCCTGGTTGGCTCGGCGCCGGGTCGCGGCGGCCATCTCGCTGGCGCTGGTCGTGATGCTGGCCGTAGGCGCCGTGTTCTTCCTGAGCGTCTGCGATTTCGGCGCGTTCGACGAGTTGACCTTTTGGATCGTGCTGCACATGGCCGGCGCCCCGGCGCTACTGGCGGCCACGGCGCTCAGCGCTCACCGCTGCCGTGCCGGCTATCGTCCCCGCCGGTTCATGCTTTGGCTGCTCCTGTGGACGCTGCTGGCGTCCATGCTCAGCATTCCCGTTGCGACAATCGTCACAGGTCTCTTCGCGGGCGGCGGGGTGTTCGAAATCTTGGCCATGCTCGTCATGGCGGTTTTCAGTTCGATCATCGGTGGCGCGATGTTGGGCGTGGTGCTCTACCTGCTGAACCTGCCGTTCCTGTTTCTGGCCCTGCGGAACCCGTTCTACGGTGAAAGATTCCTGAACGTCTTGAGGCTGTCGCCTGCGGCAGTGGCCGAAGTGGTGACGGCCGAGACCGTCCGCGATGTGCCTGCGCTGGATGCGGTTCTGGGCACGGTGACGAAAGGCCAATAGCTGATGATGAACGACGCCTGGCGATGGCTGGTGCGGATTCTGCGGGCGGCAGTGCCTCTGGTGCTGCTGGCGGGCGGCATTGCCTCGCTGGCGTACGGCGTCGTCCGGCACACGGCCGTTGTCTCGGTGGAACAGGAGATCGAGATCGATCTGGCTGCGCCGCCCGGCATGGAGGTTCCCGGCGTGGAAGGCGGGGCTCCGGGCTTCGGTCCGCCGGGATTCGAGCCGGGCATGGCGGCGCCCGATTTTCCTCCTCCCTTCCGGCAACTTCCCCCGGAATTGTCGAAGGTGAAGGAGAAAGTCATCGTTAGCGAACCCAGTTCCGAGCTGACGTTGATCCGCGAAATAACGTTCGGCGGAGTGGTTCGGTTGGATACCGGCGTGTTGTGGCGGACCTACACGGGTGATCCGCCTTCGTTGTGCCCTACGTGAGTAAAGTGAGTCCGGTCATGGCGCCCATGGCCAAGGGAAACTCGATTCCGCTGTCGGCCCGGCTGGCCCGTTGGCGAGCCTGGGTGCAGGGGGCGTTCTTGCTGGTCTGGCTGGACCCGCTGGGCGTCCGCCTGCACATGGTCTGCTCGCCGGTGTTTCACTGCTACTCCTGTCCCTTGGCGCTGTTCGCCTGTCCGATCGGCGTGCTGGCCAACTTCAGTGCGCTGCACCTGGTGCCGTACGTGGCCCTGGGAACCTTGGTCGTGATCGGGGCGCTGGTGGGCAGCTTGATCTGCGGCTGGGTCTGCCCGTTCGGATTCCTCCAGGACTTGATCGGCCGGATCCCGACGCGGAAGTTCGAACTGCCCGGTTGGATGGGTTACGGCCGGTACCTCGTGCTCGTGTCCTTGGTGCTGGCGATTCCATATTTCTTCGGCGAGGAGCATCCGCTGTTCTTTTGCCGGGTTTGCCCCGCCGGCGCGTTGGAGGCCGCCTTGCCGCACACGGCCAGCACGGCGATTGGAGGGGCCGGCATTGCGTGGCCCAGTGCGGCGAAAATGGCGGTTTTCGGCCTGGTGCTGGCAGCCATGTTCTTTACTTGGCGGCCCTGGTGTACGGTCCTCTGCCCGCTGGGGGCGATTTACGGACTGTGCAACCGGGTGTCATTCCTGTTCTTGAAGTTTCACCCCGCGCGCTGCAACGACTGCGACCTCTGCCGCCGGCTGTGTCGCTATCACGGCAGCTCGGAACGACGGGGTGACGACATGCGCTGCATCCGCTGTATGGAGTGTACGCGGTGCAGCGCCGTGACGCTGTCCCATGTATTTCAGTCAGAAAGGAGAGATGTATGAGACGACGCTTCATCCGTTTGGCAAGCGCCGCAGCGGCCGCAGTGGTCGTCGCCGGCGCCATGGCCGCTTGTGCGGAGACCTGTTCTCTGCAGATCAAACGGTTGGAGGCGGTGTCGGGTCGAACCACCGGTCCGCCGTCCGATCAGATGTTCCGCGGACTGTATCCTCAACATTTCTATCGCCAGACTGGGGGCAACGTTCGGTTCGGTTCCCAACAGAGCGACGAGGCGGAGTTCTCCAAAGTCATCAAGAAGGAGCCGCCCACTTACAACTCGAAGTCCCCGCTTCGCGCCGTCGCCAAGCTGGGAACGCAGCAGTTCGGGTTCGTGCTCGACAGTCGAGAGGCGGAAAAGAAACCGGAGGCTGCGGAGGGCGAGCCGAAGAAGCCCGCTCCGCCCCAGGGAGAAACAAGGCAGCCTCCCCAAGTGCCGGACTTCGGCCGGCTGCTCTTCGATCTGAACCACAATGGCGACTTGACAGACGATCCGGTCGTCGAGGCGCAGGCCGCTCCGGGCGTCAGATACCCGCCCGGATACTCGAACTTCGAGTTTCCCCGCGTCGACCTGACGGTAGAAGCCGAGGGGACCAAGATCGACTATGCGTTCGTCATCTCCGGGTATGCCCACTCGCAGTACCTGAACGAAAAGAGCCTGTACCAGTACGTTTCCGCGTCGCTCAATGCCGCAGCGTACCGCGACGGCGAAATCACGCTGGACGGCAAGAGGTTCCGGATCGTCGTGGCGGACTTCAACAGCAACGGCCGATTTGATGACCTGCCCGTCCTCGACTACAGCACCACCTACGCGGGTGGCGGCATCTACCTGCGCCAGGGCGATATGCTCTACATCGATCCGCAGCCGCAAAAGGCCGCGTACGGCTACGATCCCACGACCAGCGATGAATCGCACCACTTGACGAAGACGATCAAGATCGGCGAGCGGTTTTACAGCTTGCGGATCACTCCGGCAGGCGACAAGCTGACGTTGGAGCCGTCGTCGTTGGCCGTGGGCCATGTCCGCAATCCTAACCAGGGTTATCGGGCCCTGGTGTACGGCGACCAAGGCGTCTTGAAGGTGTCCGGCGATGCCGAGGGCCGGGCGCCGCTGCCCGTCGGGCAATGGAAGCTGTTGATGTACACCATCGACGGCACGGGGCTTGCCGATCCTGCCAAGCCGGCCGCCAAGCAGCCGTCCCTGCTGCAATCGCTCGCCAATGCCATGTTCCGTAGCGAACAAGCATCCGGGCCCAAGTACACGATGGTCTCGGCGCGAGCCAGTCGCGACTATCCAGCCGTCGAGGTCCGCGCGGGCGAGACCGCGGAACTGCGGTTCGGTCCCCCGTACACGCCTCAGGTGACGGGCACGCTTCCGCAGGCCGGCGGCCAAGCGTCGCTGGGACTTTCGCTGGTGGGCGTGGGCGGCGAAGTCTGCAGCAACCTGATGGTCAACGGCGGCCGACCGGCCAAGCCCGGGCTCACGATCACGGACCCGGACGGCAAAGTTGTCCAGCGCGGCAATTTCGAGTATGGCTGAGGCTTCACCTGCCGGTACTCGTGGCGAGTACCATCCGAGCCTGCCAAGGAATACCGCGTGAAAGTAAAGATGGACGCCGGTCCATTCAAGATCGACCCGGAGTACGAGAGCATTCTCAAGAGTGCGGAGTCGAGAAGTCCGTCCGATCCATTCCGGGTCGGTTCTGGGGGGTGAGGCCCGGCGGTGCGACACAGACAGCTTCTGGGCAGATCTCATGGCAACGTCCGGAATGGTCCGCCAGCACCATCCCGGACGTCTTGCCTCTCATTCCAAATGGTCCGCGCTGCCTGGACGAGAATGCCTACGCCAGATGTCCTCGGTCCATGTGCAACACGCGATGTGCCCGCTGCGCCGCGTGCGGGTCATGGGTCACCATCAACACGGCCGCTCCAGCGTCCGCATATTGCCGCAGCGCATCCAGCACGTTGACGGCGTTGTCGGGATCCAAGTTGCCCGTGGGTTCGTCCGCCAGCACCAGCTTGGGGCGATGGAATAGCGCTCGGGCCAAGGCCACGCGTTGCCGTTCCCCGACGCTCAACTCCGCCGGCACGTGATGGCGACGGTCTTCGAGGCCGAAGTGCCGGATCAGTTCCTCCGCACGCTCGACGGGATGCGGCTGACGGTTGGGCAGGTTGGCCGTGAGGATGTTTTGCAGGACGTCGAGGTAAGGCACCAGGTGGAATTGCTGGAACACGAAGCCGATGTTTTGGGCTCGAAAGGTGCTCCGCGCGTTGGCGGACAGCTGGTACGGATCGACGTTCGCGACGAGCACCGTCCCGCCCGTGGGCCGCAGCAAGGCCCCGCAGGCCAGCAGCAGCGTGCTCTTGCCGCAGCCGCTGGGGCCCTGGATGGCGACTGCTTCCCGGGCGGCGACCGTCAAGGAAACTCCGTCGATCGCTTTCACTTCCCGCTGGTTGCCGGAATAGGTCTTGGCGACCTCCTCAACTCTCAACATCCTCACGCCTCCCTTAGAATCTCGGCCGGGTCGCGCTGCGCGGCCAACAGCGCCGGAATCCAGCCGGCCACCACGCCCAGCAGCGAACCGATGACCAGCGCCCCGATGACCACCTGCCACGACAGGAGCCCCGCGGCCCCGACCAGCAACACATCCAACTCGCCGCGCAACTGGGCGGCGATCAGCAGACCGGCAACGCAGCCCAGGGCCGCCCCGGCCACGCCTCCGGCCAGAGAACGAAACAGGAACAGCACCAACACCTGGTTCGCCCGGTACCCGATGGCCCGCAAGATGGCCACCTCGGCGCTGCGTCCGCGGGCATTGCCAAAGGCGGTCAGAAAAATCCAGATCCCGCAGGCGAGGACCACGCCAGGCACGGCCACAGCGGCCAGTCGCTGGCGTTCGGCGCGCAGCGTTTGCTGGTGCGATTTCTCGCGATCCGCCGCCTCGATCGCCTCTTGGCCCACCCTCATGCGGGCCTCGGCGCGAGCCAGGACTTTCGTGCCCAACTCGATCACCTTGGTGTCGGGAAGCTGCTTGGCCACGTCGGCGCGGACGCGGGCCAATGCCTCGCTCCCCACACACAGACACTCCAGGGCCAGAATGGCGTTGATCCGGCCCGGCTTGCCCAACAAGTCCTGCGCGTCCTTCAGCGGAATCCACACTCCGATGTCGTCCTTGCTGCCGCGTTCTTCCTGGCACTTGTGAATGACAAACGGGCGGCCC
>CAZAQY010000189.1:0-16884 GCA_964486845.1 uncultured Pirellulaceae bacterium | reverse complement strand
GTAGGCCAGGTCGCGGAGTTTCTCGTCCAGCAGCGAGAACGGATGCGTGATGCTCTTGCGGTACTCGCCGTACACCGCGCCGGCCTCGGTCTGGAAGGCCGGCTTCTCGTAGCTCAAGTTCTGAAAGCGGTCGCTTTCGATTTCGACGACGCGTTCCAAGTCCTCCTTGGCAAACGTCATGTGGTACGCGGTGTAATCATCCGTGGTGTACGCATTGCTGTCCGCGCCCAGCGAGGTGACGATTTGGTCGTACACCGGTCCGGGATACTTGGGCGTGCCGCGAAACATCATGTGTTCGAAAAAGTGGGCAAAACCCGACCGGCCCGGCTCAACTTCGTCTCGGCTGCCGGTCCGCACGACGCTCCAGTAAGTTACCAGTCCGGGGCTGTCCAGCGGAATGACAATCGTCTTCAGACCGTTGGGCAGCGTCTGGTGGACCGCGCGATACGGAAAGACCTGGCCGGCAGCGGCGGGGGGTGTTTGTGGCATGACCTTCTGAGACCGCAAAACGTTTTGGCCGTTCATGGCGTTCTGAGGCCGGTCGGACGTGACCGACTGTTTGACACCCGAGTCTCGGACCCGCGAGTTGATCGCTTCGCGTTTCGGCCCTTCGCCGGCCAGCAACAACAGGGCTGGCAGCACCAACGCCGCCGGCAGCTTGAGGCACATCCTCGAAACGCGACCTCGTGGGCGGAACGTCATGGCAAGTCGATCCTTTTGAGGGCTTGTCTCCGTTCTCAGTGCTGCGTCCAGTAGTCAAATACCAGAACCTTCTCCACGCAGGGGCCGACCAGCTTGACCAATTCCTGATGCGCCGGGTGGGGGAGGTAGGCGGCGCGGCCGGCTTCATTGCGGAAGGTGACCACGAAGCCGTGCGTAAACCCGTCGGACTTGCCCTCGACGCTGACGTCCGTGCCGCACTCGAAATCGGCGATGGCGTCGATCTTGCCGGGGAGCGCGGCGAAGGCGTCCACGACGGCTTGGATCTGCTCGGCCGCAGTGCCGTCCTTGAACTTGAACAGCACCACGTGGCGGAGCAACTTTTCGCCAGTTCCCCCCGCGACGCCGAGCGTCTCCAGGACACAATCGGCCACGAACCGGTTGCCGGCGTCGTTCAAGTGGACGCCGTCCGTAGTCAGGACATTCTTTTCCTGGTTGTCCTTGTTGTGCTCCTTCAGGTACGTCAGGAACTTCTGACGCAGATCGAGCAGACCGGCGCCCGTCTGACCCGCGACCTTGCGGCTGATGGCCGAGTACTCGTCCAGCATCTTGTCGAACTGGTTCGAGCCGTCGGCCTTTTCGCCGATCACGCTGGGCGTACACAGGACCACGCGCGCCGCCGCGTCTTGGCACCGGTCGATCAGGTCGATCAGCCCCTTCTCGAAATCCTCCTTGGTGGTGCCCGCGTTGCGGTTCCAGTGCCAGACGTCGTTGATGCCGATGTAGATCAGCACGATGGTCGGCTTCTTGTCCAGCACGTCGCGTTGCAACCGTTTCTGGCAGTCCGGCACTTTGTGGCCGCTGATGCCCGCTCCGATGATCTCGACGCCCAGGTCGGGATGGTGCTTGGCGACGGCTTGACCCACGAGCGTTACGTAGCCCTTCTCCCGCACGCCGCCGGCGGTGATCGAGTCGCCGAGAAACACGATGCGGTCGCCTTTCTTCAGTTCCAAGCCGGCGGCTTGGGCGTCAGGTGCGGCATTCCAGGCAGCCGCAGCGGCCACGAGTGCCACCAGGAACAAAGTGCCACGAGAAAACAAGTGAGAACGTTTCATGGGTGTCGTCTCCAGTGGAAAAAGTCGGTCCGAATGCACGTAGCAGGTTTCATGCGGCAGTGTCTTCAGCCACCAGCGTCCCAAAAAGGCGCCGAACCGGCAAGAGGGCGTTTGCGATCTGCCCCTCGTCACCTCGTTCCCAGGCTCGCTTCGCCATTGACGGCAGGGGCTTTCCGGCCAGATCTACCTGACCGACAAGCCGAACCAGGTGGCTCTGCGTTTGCACGGCGTGCGCGCTTCCAGGTCCCCAGCAGGCTCGAACGCTATCCCAACCGCGAAATCCAACTGGAAGCCGTAGAGTTGGAACCAGGCAAGCTGCGCTTGGCCGGCCGCACGGAGCGCCGCTGAGTTCTCCCTTGCTCCGTAGCACGCGCTCTCCGAGCCGTGCAGCTCTTCGCCGGATCTGAACCATCATCACACGGCTCCGAGAGCCCTGCTACCAAGACGGGCGCAACACGAACTGCCAACAGGTCGAGGTCTCGTCGACTCGCGCCAGCGTGGCGTGGCCGGACACTCGCTTGCCGTTCAGGCGGACGCCGGCTTCGCAGGCGGTGTCGCACTGCCACCGGAACGTGCCGGCGTCCCAGCGGCTGACGGCTCCGCGGCCCCCGGAGACGGGGCCTTCATAGTCGAGATAGCGGGTGCGGTGGTCGGCCAGCGCCTCGGCGGCGATCGGCCGCCCGGTGGCGGGCGGCTCGGCCAACGCCCAGGTCCGCAGCACGTCACCGCTTTCCAGCATCAAGTCCCAATGCGGCGTGCCCCGGCTGCCGGGCGGCGGTTCATGTCGCAGGATCACGAAGCGGGGCATGCACTCACCCGGAAACGTTGACCGTCGTATCTTCTTCGGCTTCGGCCGGCGACGTCGAGCGGAAGCTGTCCACCCGCACCTTGACGATGTGTTTGCCGATGCGCGTGCCTTTGACTTCGACGAAGAATGGGTTGAGCATTTCGCCGGGACGCATCTCCTTGACCGCTTCGGCTTCCACGGTGCGTCCGTCCGGGCTGATGGCCCTGGCGCTTACCGGACCGCGCAGATTGACGAATTCCAGGCCCGGCGGCAACAACACGGAGAGCACGACGTTCTTGTCCTCAACATTGCGGCCGTTTTCGATGACCACGATGTAGGTCGTGGTCCCGTTCACGGTAATTGGGTCCTGGCGGTCGGCGATCGACACCTTCAACTCGCCGGCGATCTTGGCCGGCGGCGTCTCGCGGGGCGGTTCGATCCGGGGCGGCGGCTCCTTGGGCCCTTCGGGTTTTTGCGGCACCGGCTGGATGACGATCTTCTTTTCCGTCACCGAGCGGACGTTTTCGGCCGTCTCGACAAACGCGCGGCACCAGGCGGCAGCGGAGTCCTTGACGCATTCCAATTCGGCTTGGCGCGTCACCGTTTCGCCCGGCATCAGCCGCGGCGTGATCCACAGCAATTCGCCGCGCGTCAGGGCTTGCGGATCGTAGCCCGTGCTGGCCTGCCGCGGATACAAGCTGCGGTCGTGGAAGCCGACGATGCGCACATTGGTCAGCGGCACGTTGCCGGTGTTGGTGGCTTGCAGCGTGAACGTAACCCGCTGGCCGACCGTGGCTTGCGCCGGGCCTTCGATGACCGCCTCAACCGCCGGCTTGGCCTCCGGTTTGGGCGGCTCGACCGCGTTGATGCAGCCGCTGGCCGTCGCCGAGTGTCCGCCTTCGGCGACGGCCTCCGCCGTGTGGCACAGGCGCCCGGCCTGCCTGACGATCAACGTGACGGCGATCTTGCGGCTGGCCCCGGGCGGCACGGTTTCGCCCAGCGCGCGTTCGATCAAGTTGCCGCGCTCTGTCGGATGCTCCAGTCCGGCCGGCAAACGATCGCGGACGGTCACTCCCTTCAGCGGCTCGGAGCCCGTGTTCGTCAGTTCGATCTCGAAGGTCACCTGCTGGCCCACCTGAGCCGTCTCCGGTCCGGTCATTTTCAAGCTGAGGGCGGACGAAAAGACGCGGGTCGCGACGCACGCTTCGGCCGTGGCTTTCTGGCCGGCGGTCGGTTCGCCGCTGTCCACGCGGACGCAGAAGCGGACGGAAGCGTTTCGGTCGGCGCGGAGGCTGATCGTCAGATTGCGCATCGCCTTGGGCGCCAGATCGTTCAAGTCCCACCGCAGCGTGTTGCCCAGGACTTGCGCCGGCGGATCGCTGTTGAGGAACGTCATGTTGGCCGGCACCGCCGCGCTGGCGATCGCGCGCCGGGCAACGATGTCGCCCGCGTTGCTGATTTCCGCCCGGTACGTGACGGTCGAACCGGCGCCGGCCGACTCGGGGCCGTACAACGTCACCTTGGGATCCGGAGCGCTCCAGGTCACGCTCGTATAGCCCTGGCCGACGACCATCGGCGGCAGTTCATCGTTGGGCAGCGACGGGCGCACGATGCTGATTCGCACCTGCGTGCTGCTGCTTTTGCGGGCCGGGACCAGGTTGACGCCGGCGACGCCGTTGTCGTCGGTTCTCACGTCCACTGCGTTCTGCTGGTTGGGCCCGAACGAGGTGACGTTGGCGTTCAGAATCTCGTAACGCACGATCCAGCCCGACAGCGGCTTTCCGGAGCGGCGGCGGACGGTGGTCGAAAGAGTGTGCGGCTGGGCGGCCAGCACGACGGCTGGCGAGGGCAGGACCCACTGCACGTCGACCCAGTAGATCGTCGAGGTCTGCCGCCGCTGGTCCCAGATCTCGGCGTCCGGCGCCACGACGCCGATGAAGCTCGCGCCCTCCGTGGGGGACGTGATGGTGACCCAGCTTTGGCCGCGTTGCACGGAAACGTCGTCGGCCGGGTTGGGCGTGCCGCGAGACAGCATCCGCGCCTGCGTGAGGGTGCGAGTCACGGCATAGCTGCCGTCGCGTTTGTTGGTCGCCTGGCGGAAGATGGTCTTTAGACATTCTCGTTCGTCGCCGGCCTCGACAAAATGGCCCACACTGTCGGGCGTTAACGACCATTCCAGGGGCTGGCGAGGAATGTATTCTCCTTTGGCATCCGCCAAACCTGACAGAATCACCACCTCGCTGCCGACCGGCGCCATCATGACCGCCGGCGCCAACACCAGGCGCCCCAACTTCTCGCGGTGCAGCCCCGTGCCCACCGGCGCTGCTGCAGGGGCCGCGCGAGCCGGGCCACAGGATGGTTCGCGTACGGCGCCGCAGGACGGTCCGGGGGGTGCGCCGCACGAGGGCGGGACGGCGGAGGGCACCGTCTCGGACGGCGGGCAAGGCGGCACGGGCGGCGGCGCGGTGAAAGCCGGCGACGGAACGCCGGGGATGGCCTGCGGAGCCACGAATTCCGTGTAGTTGTCTGGCGGCAGGAAGATCCGCTGGCCCGTGGGATCAATCCTGGGCAATTTCAGCGGTGTACAGCCGGCCCAAACCGCCGCGCTGGCGACGATCAACCACAGCGGCAGCCGGCGGCTCTTGCTGCACCCGTTCATGACGACAGATCTTCCCGATCGTTACAGATTCTCTACGCTTACCTGCGGAAACGTACCATGCAGTTTGGCTGCACGTTGCCGCTTCTCACCGTGATGCGTTGCCAAAAGGCAACACCGTCTGGGAGAGCTTGACGAATCTGCCGGGGATGACGGCGGAGGCGATGTCCTGGAGACGCCCGATTCTCTCGAAAAATGGGAAGTCGCCGATCACGCTTCGTGTAGTGGCGGCGATCGTTCGCGCGAGATAGAATTTGCGCTGCGGAAGAATCGCAGATGGACGAACACGAACAAAGGAAAGGACGGGTATCATGCGCAGAATCGTCTTAGCACTGCTTGTCAGTCTGGCGGGACTTGGCCCGGTGTGGAGCCAGGAGTCGGTGGTCTGGGTGGCCGGTCCATGGGAGCATGTGTTGCGCAATGCCGAGCCCGGCGGGGCGAAATCGGCAGAGATCGTGGCTGCGCGCAACGAGTACGAGCCGCTGCGGGTCATCGTCCACGCGGGTGGGCAGGCACTGGCCAAGGTACGAGTGGAAGCCAGCGCTCTGACGGGCAGCGCGGGGCAGATCGAGGCGCGAAATGTCGCTCTGTTTCGTGAACACTATATCGACGTCTTCAAGCCCAGCCCCCGTTCCAAAGCGCCGACGGGCTGGTACCCGGACGCGCTGATTCCCGTCGCCGGCGGCGACCCCGCAGGCAAGTATCCGCCGATGGCGGCGAGCGTCGAACCCGGCACAAACCAGGGTTTCTGGGCCGACGTGTACGTCCCCCGCGATACGGCGCCGGGCGAGTATTCCGGGACCATCAACGTGACGGCGGACGGCACGCGACTCGGTTCGGTGACCGTGAAGCTGCGTGTGCTGCCCTTCACGCTGCCCGACAAGATCGCGATGCGCAGCAACTTTGGGAGCCTTGGAGGCAGGCTGGCACGTCACCTGGAAATGGACGCCGGTTCCGAGGAGTTTGCCGCGGTGGAGGACCAGTACATCGATACCCTGCTGGCCCACCGGGCGATTCCTTCGTCGCTGGGGAACATCTGGCCCAAGTGGACTCCGGAAGGCGGCATCGATGACAGCAGCAGCGGCGAGCGGCTTCGCGCGATGGTCCAAGACCGCCACGTGAACTCACTGTGCGTGCCCTTCGCTTACCGGACGGAACCGGAAAAGTGCAAAGCCTACTTGAAGGACATGGCCGACTACTTGCGGAGCAAGGGCTGGCTCGATTTGGCCTACATCTATCTGGAAGATGAACCGAACAATGCCGAGCAGTACGAGACCGTCCGCAAGCAAGGCGAGTTGATCCGCGAGTCGGGCATCAAGCGAATGTGTACCGAGCAGACGGTCACGTCCAATCCCCAGTGGGGCACGCTGTACGGGGCGGTGGACATCTGGTGCCCGCTGTGGTGTCTGTACGATGAAAAGACGGCTCGCCAACGGCAGGCACTGGGCGAGGAGATCTGGACGTATACCGCGTTGTGCCAGGGGAAAGGCACCGCGCCGTTTTGGCAGATCGACTTCGCTCCCGTTCACTTTCGGGCGCCGTTCTGGGTCAGTTGGCACTATGGCGTGAAGGGATTCTTGTACTGGTCCAGCACCTACTGGGCCCCGGATCAAGATCCGTGGACAACCCCGCACTTCCGCAATCAATTCTGGGGCGAGGGGATGCTGCTGTACCCCGGCAAGGACGCCGGCCTCCGCGGACCGGCGCCCTCGATCAGGCTCAAGCTGATCCGGGAGGCATTGGAGGACTTCGAATACATGACGCTTGCCGGCCAGCAAGGCCACCAGGCACAAGTGGACGAGATCGTCGCCGGCCTGGCGCGCTCGTTCGACGACTGGAGCCAGAGTCCGGAAGCCTACATGGCCGCGCGGGCGAAGATTGCCGCCCTGATTGCTGCGGAGTGAGTTGCATAAAGAGCAGGACGGATTGACAATCCGTCCTGTTTTTCGCGCAACGACGGGGTGACGTTCGCCCAAGATCAGCCCGATCTCAGTACTTGCCAATCGCGTTCCCATCGTCGCGGACGCACAGACTCCAAAAGGTCACGGCGTCGATGCTCTCCGCCAGGAACCGCACGGACCCGTCGCACAGGCTGACGTTGATCCCGCCAGGATGGAAGGCGTACGGCGCCCAGTTGTTGTTGCAGTTCATCAGGCACGTGGCCGATCCGTCGGTGGACGTCGGGTAGCTGCCGCACGAAGGGTGGACGAAGCTGGGCGTGACGCCGTCGGCGGTGTAGGTGACCACAAACATGCCGGCGCCGTCCGCCCATTCACCCTCCCAGCCGAAGTACGCGGGCGGCGTCGGGTTGGGACGACCGAGGATGTAGTTCACCGGGTGGCCCGCCGATTCCAGCATCAGAATCGTGTTGCTCAGGCCGTCGGTCACGTCGGCGGGTCTGCGGCTTTGGGGCGATCCACTCGGGATCGTGTCGTCGGACAGGGCCCCACTTCCGAAACTCTGGCCAAAGTTCGTCATGGCTACGCGAGGGTGCAAATAGTCCGTCACTTGCGAGGTGAATCCGGGAGGCGTCTCGGCGCCTCTGGCAAACCGGTTGTAGACGGGCATTTTGCGGTCTTTGCCGGGGGTCGACGGGCACTGGTACACGGGAATCGGCAAATTGATCGCCTCCTGATTGACCGAGTGATCGAATCCGCTGCCGTAATCGTACAGGTCTGCGAGGGTGGTCTGTTCGATAAAGGGCAAGATCAGGGCCAGCAGACCGTTCGTCGTGGTGCGCGTGCTGCCCGGCGGCGTGAAGATGACGCGGCACGGCGGATAGACCTTGTGGGCCCCTTCGTAGTTGGCGATGGCCAGCGCAATCTGCTTGACGTTGTTCACGCACTGGGTCCGCCGCGCGGCTTCGCGTGCGGCTTGGATCGCCGGCAGCAGCAGCGCGACGAGGATGCCGATGATCGCAATGACCACCAGCAACTCGACCAGCGTAAACGCCCTTCCGACCCGCCCAGGAACAACCCCGCGGTCTTGCCGCTTTTCGCTCCGCGAAAGGGCGTTCTTTCGCGGAGCGAAAAACGGCATGGTTCGCGGACGAGTCCTTCGTTTTGTGCCTGGAAACGACATGACGCCCTCGATGGAACAAAGAAGAAAGTCTACAGAGCAATACCGTGAGCCGCTCGTCTCTGTGGACCGGAAGCCATGACTTCTGTCGTGGCCCTGCCTTAACTCCTTTCCCGAAAGCCATTTAGCATTTCCCAGTGTTCCTCCGTAGAGCGGAATTTATTCCGCTCGAGCGGACTCTGGAGTGGGCGCAAACCCGCTCTACGTTGGCGTCACGGCCTGCTCCTTGGACGGGTGCTTTGGGGGCCGGCGACAGGAAAGTTGCCAAGAACCCTGTCCACAACCGCGGAGACGTCCGGTATTTATGTGGGGCGTACACCAAGGCCAAATCGAATCGCAACATTCAGGTTTCGCACATGCAAGCAGAAAACAGCGCCACGGTCCCACCCGAGTCCCGCCATTCCCATTACGGACACTTGTTTCGATTGCTGCATTGGGTGCTGACGGCTGCCTTCGTGCTGCTGCTGCTGACAGGCTTGAGTCTGCACGCCATCGCGCGGCCGGATCGTTCGTTCTTCTCCGGCGTGTTGCCGGACTATCTCTGGTCGGGTCATGTCCACCTGTGGCATTTTGCGACGGCACTTGTTTTCTGCCCGTCGTTGCTGGCCGCCACGCTCGTCTGCCCGCGCCGAGCCTGGTCTCGTCCGATCAACGTCATGCTGCTGGGCGGCGGACTGCTGATGACCGTCACCGGCCTGCTGATGCACGGCGGTATCGTGTCGGGTGAAATCGCCAAGGTCCTTGTTTGGCTGCACAGTTCGCTGGCCCTGATGCTCTTGCCCTTTGCTTTCCTGTGGCATGCCGTGATGGGACTGACGCGCCGGATTCGGCTGCTGATTCCCGCCTTTCATCCCTTCGCCCAGCCCCAGTGGGGCCGACTGCTGGTCTTCCTGGTCCTGGCGCCGGTAGCGATGTGGTTGATGCTGGCCTGCTGGCCCCTCGCCAATCCTTGGCGGACCTTGGTGGCCGAAGCCATCTCGCCGCAGCAGACCTCCAGTGTGGACATGGCTCAACTGCCCTGGGATCAGGCTCGTCCGGTGAAGGCTCGTTTGGTCAACGGCAACGGCTTGGACGCCGGCCAGACCGAAGTCACGCTGCGGGCCCTGCACAACGGCGACGAATTGTTCCTGCGGGCAGAATGGAACGATCCCACAGAAGAACGCCGCTACACGCCGTGGAAGAAGACGGCCGCCGGCTGGGAGCACCTGAAGACCAATCCCAAGGACGAAAGCGTGTACTATGAAGACAAGTTCAGTCTGATGTTTCCCATCCAGCCCGATTGGCGTTTCGAGCAGGCGGGCTGTGCGTTGTATTGCCACGCCGGCGGAGGCAATCCGTACGGCTTCAAGTACAGCGGCCAGGTCGTGGACGAATGGCATTGGAAGGCAGTTCGTTCAGACCCCATGGGGCAAGTGGACGACAGATACGTAACCCGTCCGGAGTCGGAAACGAAATTGAGCGGCCGCCGCAACGACCCGGAGTCGCCCGGCGGCGGCTACAAGCCGAACGGTGCCCCGGACCAGGCGCATCCCTCGTTCCTGCCCGGCGACCCGGCCGACACCTTGCTCGGGATGATCCGCAAGGAGCACGCGGTGGAGTACACGGAGCAGCGGGCCGCGGAAATTCCGCCGGGGACGATGATCCCCGGCATGGTGTGCTCGCCTTTTGTGGGAGACCGCGGCGATGTGAAATGCCAATCGGCGCACCACAACGGCCGTTGGGCGCTATTCTTCAGGCGGAAGCTGGATACCGGCAGCGAATTCGACGTGCGGTTCGAGCCGGGGCACTCGTACGCTTTCAGCTGTGCGGCGTTCGATCACACGTCCAAACGGCACGCCTACACGTTTTCCGTCTTTCGCCTGGTGATACCTTGATCGGCGCGGCTGGCCGCAAGCCGGCACGGTTCCGGAATCGCGATTTCGTTCGGCCGTCAAGTCCACCCGTGCGCGCCGGTCACAGGGCGGCCCTCCCGGCTTGCAGGAGTTGGAGAGGCTCGGTCCGGCCCGTCGAGATGGCCGGCCACAGGGCGGCCGCCAGGCATAACGCCAGGGTGACCGAAAAGCCGAAGGCGAGTTGCGGCCACGGCAGAACCAACGGCGGGGCCAGTCCGCCGAAGAAGCTGACGTGCTGCGAGATGCCCGTCCCGCACCAGCCGGAGAAAACGCCGAAGGCGAGACTCAGCAAGCAGGTGATCAGCCCAATCAACAAGCCCTCGGCTAGGATCATCCGAAACAGGCCGGAACGCGTCACGCCCTGCGAGCGCAGCACGCCGAACTCCCAGCGCCGGGCGCGGACTGACGCCATGACCGTGTTCACCACCCCCAACGACGTGACCACCAGCGTGATCAGCGGCAGGTAGCACGACGCCCAAATCATCCCGGACGCTCGGGTCGTGATGAACGCGCCCACTTCAGCGGGCGTGCTGACGCGCACCGACGGCCCGAACATCGTCGCCCCGAACGACCAGCGGCCTTGCACGTTCACCGGCTGCTCCTCGCCCAGGTTGCGATCGGCGATCGGCTGCAAGGCCTGCGCCACTTTGAAGATGGCCGCCTTCTTGGCCGTCATCGGCTCGTCAACAACCGGCGGCGCCGGGCCGGTCGAGGGGCGGCTGGCGGCCGCCGCCGCCTTGAGTTCCGCGTCGATCTGCAGCGCTTCGGCCAGGTACTTCTCGCCGGCGCGTTCGTCGACGTTCAGCCACAGGAAATTGACCTGGTGCAACTCAAAGTCGCGACGCATAGCCCCAAAGTCGGCGAAAACCATCGCCGCCGAACGCCCTTCGCGCCGCCGCAGGCCGGAGAACTTGGTCATCCAATGCCAGCCGGGCAACGACACCGCGCCGGCGATCGTGTACCGGACGCGCTTCGCGGGCGAATTGGGCAGGAGCAGCGAAAACGAATCGCCCAGTTTCAGCTTTGCGGCGCGCAGGAAATGGTCGGGCACAATACAGTTGCGGCCTTGTCGCAGCTTGGCGATCGCCTCCTCCGGGTCGCCTTCGACGAAACGCACCTTCAGCAGCGGATCGGGGCCGCCGAATGCCACTTGCGGGTCCAAGCCGATCATGATCACATTGTTCTGCCGGATCACCGAGGCGTGATCCTCGCTGCCGGTGATGTCGGACGCCAGCTTCGGTTGTTCGACGGCCAGCGGCAGGCACTGATCGGCACGGACGCCCTCGATGGCCCGCACCGCGGCGACCTCCGCGTCGGGCAGTCCGCCGCGTTGGAACGCGACCAGCGCATCGGGCACCCAGTCGCCCGGCTTGAAGGGCTGCAGCATCGAGTAGCCCCAGATCTGCATGGCCACGAACAAGCCCAAACCGACGGTCAGCGCCGCCGTGGTGCCCAGCGTGCGCCACAGGTTGCTGCCGAGTTGCGAACGGAGCAGCCGCGGATCGAGGAACAAGAGCCGGGCAACGAGCGGTCCGATCGCGCGTTCGAAGATCAGAATCGTCGCCGGCGTCAGCAGCAGGAACCCGACGGCCATGGTCGTGCAGCCCACGGCGGCGTAGACCGCGTACAGCATGTCGCTGGACATCGTCTCCGAGGCCGCGTAAACCAAGAGCGGGTTGATCGCGATCAAGAGCAATCCGGCGATTCCCAGCGTGGTCGTCCAGAACAGGCCGGGACGCAGCGAGCGGTGCGGGGACATGGCCTCCAGCGGTTGCACGCGCATGGCGCGCCACGCCGGCAGGACGGACGCGGCGAGCGCCCCGCCCAGCGCGCTAAGGCCGGTCAGGACCACGCACCACGTGCCCAGCGCGGCGCCGCTGCGGAACAGGTCGGTCTGCGCGCGGGCGAGGATCGCGATCAGCCCCCAACCGGCCAGCAGTCCGCCGCCCCAGCCGATCAACGCCAGCAGGAGGGCTTCCACGGCGATGACCAGGGCCACCTGCGCGCGAGTGAGGCCCACGGCCCGCAGGATGGCGAACTGCCGGACACGCTCGGTCACGCCCATGCTGAGCGTGCTGAAAATGATGAACAGCGCAGCCAACAGGGAAAGCCCCGTGGCGCCCCACGCCTCCTGCCGCGTCCGCGTGGCCATCAGGCCTTCCTCGATGCCCGTCCGGATGTCGTCCACGCCCAGAAGCGAAACGGCCGGCCGCAGCCGGGCGATGCGGACCTCCCACGTCGCACGGAACTGGACGAGCTGCGATTTCGCCTCGGGCTTCAAACGGATGTTGATCAGGTTCACCTTCGCCTTGCCGCGCGTGAAGTGCATCGCCAAGCTCATGGGAACGTAGATCGCCGCCGCCGCCGGACCGGCTTCGATGCCCGTGCGCGGCTTCGGGGAACCCGGCGGGCGCATGCCCCGGCCCATTCCCAGTTGCGGAGCGCCTTCCTCGATCAGCCCCGCGATCTGCAGGCGGTATTCCTTTGTGCCGAAGATCACCAGCGCCTCGTCGCCCACCTTGAAGCCCATCCGCTCGGCGGTCGCCTTGCCGATCACCGCGCCCCGAAGTTCCGGATGCTGCGGGTCGATCCAAGCGCCTTCGACCAAAGCCTGCGGCGGCTGCTGGGCATCGGTGCCGACCAACATGGGCGAAGCTCCGAAGCCGCGGAACGGGAACCCGCCCGGACCACCGCGCTTGCCCTTGCCGGCCGGCGCGCCAGGACCGGCCAGCCCGCCTTGAGGTTTGGGTTCTGCGCTGAGCCCGCTTGGCAGACCTCGACCGCCAAAGCCGCCCGGACCGCCGCCAAAGCCGCCGGGACCGCCATCGCTGACGCCGGGGCCGGCAGGGCCGCCGGGACCGCCAAAGCCGCCGGGGCCTGCGTTCGGATTGAGCAATCGCGTGTCCAACTGCGCGACGGGCGTCACTTCCGCGACGGCAGGATCCCGCCGCAATTGCTCGACCAAGGCGGTGTCGACGTAAGCATCCGCCGGATCCTCGGGCACCACGAAGAAGTCGTACCGTCCTAGATACCCGGCGGCTTGACCACCGAACTGCGAAGCCAGCGCGTCGTAACCGCTGACCACCCAGACCACCATGCACGCGGAGGCGATCATGGCCAGCGAGGTCAGCACCAGCCGCAGGGGATGCCGCACGGCATACGACAGGGCCAGTTTCCAGACCACTCTCATGCTGCCACCTCCGCGGCCGGCGTCACGCCGACGATGTCCTGATAATGGGCCGCCAACTGGTGCAGGTCACGAAACTGCTCGGTCGGGAATTCCGTCAGCACGCGTCCGTCTTTCAAGACGATGATCCGCTCGCTCCAGACCGCCACCGCCGGCTCGTGGGTCACGACCACGATCGTCCGGCCTTGCTCCCGGCACAGTTGCTGCAGGAGGCGGCAGATGCTCTGCCCCGTCACCGAGTCCAGGCTGCCGGTCGGCTCGTCCGCCAGGATGATCGAAGGATCGCCGATGAGCGCCCGGGCGATGGCCACCCGCTGCTGTTCGCCGCCGCTGAGCGCGTCGGGCCGATGGCCGCGGCGGTCGGCCAGGCCGAGGCGAGTCAGCAGTTCGTCCAGTCGCGGCTGGACGCCATGGTCGCGGCCGCCGGCCAGCATCGGCAGCAGAACGTTGTCCTGAGCGGACAGCGTGGGGATCAGGTTGAAGGCTTGGAAGACCAGCCCGATATGCCGGCGGCGGAAGAGCGTCAGCCGCCGGTCCGGCATGGCCGACAGGTCTTGCCCATCGACCAGCACCCGCCCTTCGTCGGGACGTGTGAGCCCGGCGATCACGTGCAGCAGCGTGCTCTTGCCGGAACCGCTGGCTCCCATCACCGCCACGAATTCTCCACGCTGGATGTTGAGCGAGATGCTCTTGAGTGCTTCGATACTCGCAGAACCCTGTCGAAACCGCTTCGTCAGGTTCTCCAGTTGCAGCGGCGCTGCCGAATGGCCGGAAGCATGCATGGCCTGACAGTTCCTTTCTCAGTATTGGGCGATGACCTCGCCGCCGGCTCGCGTCCACAAGGCTTGCCAGGTCGCACGTTCGATGGAGTCGGAAATGAACCGCACACTGCCATCGGCCAGACAGGCGTTGACCCCGCCCGGATGGCGGCTCCGCGCCGCGGTGACCCGGATTCGCCGGGCTCCCATGTCCGGAATCGGGCTGTTGGGCGTGAATCCGCCGTTCATGATCGTGCCCGGAATCATGTCCATCTTGAACCAGTTGCACAGCCGCTGGCTGTTCCAGCTTTCGACACTGGGCAGAACGGCTTCCAAGCTGCTGTATTCGGCGGTCGTCGCATAACCCATGAGGCCAGCCACGTTCAGACCAAAGAAGGCCACGTAGAGCTGCCGATCGGGCGTGGGCGTCAGCCCCGGTGAATCGCAGCGTCCGCGCAAGCTCTCCGTGAACGCCAACGTGTTGGAGGTCCCATCGAGAATGTGCTCCAACCGGATCGCCGCGTTGACATAACAGAGCCCGTCAGTGGCATTCGCAAACGGGTCACAGTTCTGCGACGTGCCAGTGCCGCTGGATCCGTTCATCGCGTAGTTGCTGCCGGCCCAGGTCACGGTCGTCGTCCCCGTGGGAGTCGTCGCGGCGATGGTATGCACCGCCGACTCGGCGTCACTAGGGCAGAGGAAGAGCGGCACGGGAGTGGCCGCCGCCTCGACCGCATCGCCCGACGTCGCGCCGAGCGACGAAATGCTGAAGTCGAACAGTCCGGCCAGATCGGCCTGCTCGTAATAGGGGAGCATCCGGGCCAGCGGGGTGAAATTGTTGGCCAGCGGCGGCAACACGCCGAAGTCTCCGGCATAGTGGTGCATCGCCAAGCCGATCTGCTTGAGGTGATTGCTGCACTGCACCCGCCGCGCCGCCTCCCGCGCCGTTTGGACGGCCGGCAGCAGCAGCGCGACCAGGATGCCGATGATGGCGATCACGACGAGCAGTTCCACGAGCGTAAAGGCTGAGCGATTGGGAGCTTTGGTGATTTGGAGATTTGGAGATGTAGAATCTTCCGGGGGTGGCGATCCCGACATCATCTCTTGCCGATACGATGGCAACATGAGTCTCACCCGTACTTGTTTCCTACGAAAGGACCAAATCGTGGACCGTGAGGAACTGAAACGTCGGACGAAAGACTTTGCGTTGCGAGTCATTCGGCATCACCTCGGCCTGCAATAAGACAGTGCCAGCAGGGAGAACGCGGTCGCCAGGTTCGGATCGCCTTCCATCCAGCGGCTGTTGGTGTTGACCCAGGAGCCGTTCTTCTCCTGGCGCCGGGCGAGTTCCTCGGTCAAGTCGCGACGCCAATCGTGCTTGACGCCCTTGTCATCCTCGATTTCGTCGATTCCCAGCGCATCCAGGGCTTTGGCAAAGGTGTGGTGGTAGTAGTACAAGCCAGCGTCACCCATGCCCGGATTGCTGCGGACGTCGTAGTGCTTGCGAATCCACTCGACGGCCGCCTTCACGCGCGGGTCGTCCCGCTTCAGGCCGGCGTAGATCATGCTTTTCAAGCCCGAATAGGACATCGAGCCGTAGCTTCGCAGGCCGCCGTCGGCCGTCTCTCGTTCCTCGCTCAGTTTTTCGACTACGCAGGTGTAGTAGAACCCGCCGTCGTTCACTTTGGCGGCGAAGGGGGTCGTGTTGTGTTCGCTTTCCAGATTCTGACAGCGCGAGACGAAGACCAACGCCCGTTGGATGGCCGGATCGTCCGCCTC
This sequence comes from uncultured Pirellulaceae bacterium, assembly GCA_964486845.1. Classification (GTDB taxonomy): domain Bacteria; phylum Planctomycetota; class Planctomycetia; order Pirellulales; family Pirellulaceae; genus Anammoximicrobium. Next base: position 972 of record CAZAQY010000189.1, on the reverse strand, counting down.
GGCGCCGCAGGACTTCAGCGCCTCGATGAAAAACGCCGTGTTCGAGAGATCCGGCCGCGACTTGCCGCCGTAGCCCGCGCCGCCGTACGCCGGATCGGACCGGTCCTTGCCCTTGCTTTCCTCCCATTGGCCGCCGCGAATGAACTTCTCCGCCTCCTGAATGATCTTGTCAAACTGCCCATCACGATTGGCCTCTTTGAAACAGACCAAGGCGATGCAGGTTTCGTAGATCGAGATGCGACTGCCGGGCGTATAGACGCCGCCACTCTCCTGGGTGTACTCCTCCAGGTACTTCAGCGCTTTGGCCACCCGCGGATCGGCTGCCGTGCGGCCACTGCGCAACAAGCCCAGCGCGGCCAGTGCCGTCGGGCCGATCCCGACGTGGGAACTGAGCGAACCATCGACCGACTGCCCCGCGGTGAGGAATTGAATTGCGCGACTGACCGTCGTTTGATACAGCTGAGGATCCGGGCCAACCGACTTGGTTTCCGCTGCGGACAGACATGTCGCAACCGCAAAGAGAGCCGCGGCACCGGCCACTAAGCGTCCGCGCAGAAATACCCCGTGCGATTTCCAGATGGAGGGCGGATTGGCAATCCGTCCTACGAGGACTTGGACACCTTGGTCCTGCGCCGCCGCCAAGAACAACGTTCGCATCACTCCGTCTCCTGATTTTCCTTTCGTGGCTTCAGACCTATTGATGCAGTTCGTCGCAACCAGCGTGCCACGGACGGAATGCGGTATAAAATCGCTGTAACCGGCTTGTGAGACGAGGTTTGCGCAGCAGCAGGCCCGCGAGCCACAGTCCAGACGGCGTCGCCTCCTTCGACATGGCTGTCGGTTGCTTCGACACGGCGGCGCTCGGCGAGGATCTCGTCGCTTCCGCCGGGATCGTCCGCCGTGGACGGATCGCAACCTCAGATCTCCTGACATGGCCTGCTCAGGATGTGACAGGTTCGGGGCCTGAACGGC
>CAZAQY010000188.1:0-16955 GCA_964486845.1 uncultured Pirellulaceae bacterium | reverse complement strand
GCCAAGAAACAGGCGAGGGAAGGCCGGTGTCTTGCACTCGACCTTCCCTCGATCAAGCATCAGGAGCGGACTGTCTGTTCGCTCATTCCTTTGGGGCTTCCGGGGCTGCCGGAGCCGGTTCGGGAGCCGGGGCCGGAGCTGCCTCTTTGGCCGGGGCCGGGGCCGCTTCTTCGGCCGGGGCCGGGGCCGCTTCTTCAGCCGGGGCCGCTTCGGCCGGGGCCGGCTCAGGAGGTGCCAAGTCGGTCGGTGCGCCACCGCCACCGCCACCGCTCGGCCGGGGGGCTTCACCGCAACCCGCGACGAACAAACCAACGGCCAACACCAACAACAGCAAACTCAAACTCCTCATCGAATCACCCTTTCGTAAAATGGAGTTTCGCAAAGCGAGGTCTACCCAACCACGCGAACAGCGTTGCTTCACGCCATATAGATCCGAGGCAGGGGAGTTTTATTCCCGTGGCGACAAGAAAAGCTAGCAGTCGCCTCCCCCCTGGCGATTCTTGGCAAGACTCGGGAATAATAGACAAACTGGAAGGATCTATTAGGAGGCAGGGTCCCGATGGCTACAGAACCTACGGTGGGCGGTGACGGCTTGAGCCCGGTGCGGACGCCGTCGCGTCTGGACATGCGGGCGCTGGTCGTCGACCACCATCGGGATATTTACCGCTACGCATATCGGCTGACCGGTCGCGTGGCCGATGCCGAAGACCTTACGCAGCAAACGTTTCTGATCGCTCAGCAGCGGTTGCACCAGGTTCGACAGCCCGAACGCGTCCTCAGTTGGCTGTTCGCCATTCTGCGGACGTGTTACCTGAAGAGTGAACGCAAGTCGGTGCCGTTGCCAGCCACCGCTATCGAACTGAATGTGGACAGCATTCCGGACGGAGTGTCCGAGAAAGCGATCGACGAGGAACTCTTGCAGGCGGCCATTGACGAGTTGCCGGACGAATTCAAGCTGGTTTTGGTCATGTTTTACTTCGAGGAGTGCTCGTACAAGGAAATCGCAGAGAGGTTACAGATTCCCATCGGGACCGTGATGAGTCGGCTGACGCGGGCCAAGGGCCGGTTGAGGGCGCGGCTGCTGGAAGCGGACCGGGAAGCGGACAAGGTCTCCGAACCGAAAACGACGAGGCAGATGGTGGCTAGGCCATGACAGATCCGAAGATCCAACAAGCGATTGACGCCTGTCGCCCCGGAGGCGATGACCTGCAGTTGCCGGAATTGGATTTTCTGGCGCAGGCCGTCCGGAGCGATCCGGAAGTCCGCCGTCAGTACCAGCGCAGCCAACAGTTCGACGCCGCCGTCAGCGGGGCATTTTGCGATGTGCCGATACCTGCCGGTCTGGCTGATCGCTTGCTGGCCGCAGTCGGAACGTCGCCCGATCAAACTCCCGCCATCCCGGCAGAATTGCCCTCTCCGCCATTCTCGGGCGTCGCTTCCCGCCAAGATCTCGAGCCACGGCGCCGCTGGCTGCGGGGAGTTCGCCCAAGGACGTGGGCCGCGATGGCGGGCAGCTTGGCGGCGGCAGCTGCCCTGATAGGGTTCCTGCTGGTCGGTCAGCGCTTCGGCGTCACGGAACCGGTGGCCGACGAGCGACTGCCCGGCGAAATCCTGGCTTGGGACGAGGCGGTCCTGAGGCAGGGTTGGAACGACAATGTGCGGGCCACTGAACCAGGTGAGCGTCCGCTGGACCGGGCCGTCCGCGGAATGCCGCGACGATGGTGCCAGATTGCGACCCGCTATGACTCGAAAACCATTGTGTACGACCTTGCGCCGCCAGGAGCGGATCAAGCGGTGGTGTTTTGCATGCGGTCGAAGGCCGGGACCACATCGCTGCCGAATGCCCCCCCCTGGAAGGCGTTTTCTGCCTCGGGCGGGCTGACTCTGGGGGTTTGGCGGCGCGGGGACATGGTCTATGTTCTTGCGGTCCGGGGTGGCCCGCGGCGCTACCGCGAGTTCATCGAAGCCTCGCCGTTGATCGGTTTCCGGAGCGGGACCGGCCACCCAGCTTCTCTAATCGCGAAAGCTTGACACCGGCTGTAGGATTCAGGGCAACGCAGCTAATCTCCGGTAGCATCGCCGGCCGAATCCTGATCTTGGTGACCGCGTGCGCATCGTGACAGACGGGCCCTGCGCGCCGACGGGATCTGACTGGTGATCTGCCGCGGACTTTCCCCACGAGGTGATTTCGCCTCGTGCCAGCCGGTCTGCCGCCACAGGACGGTTACCGTCTGACTCTCCTAAACACTTCAATCCCGCCGGAAATGCTCATGATCGCGTCAACCTGGAATCCGTTACTCGTGATCGTCGCGATGACTGCCGGAATGTTTGCTCAACAGGCCGCCCACAAGTTCTCTGCCGCGAACGAGGACCAGCAAGTGGGCTCGTTGGTTGGCATGGAGTTATTTTGCTCAGCAGAAGGCTACTATCTGGCAGGGCGTTTTCAGCCGCCGTCTGGAGAATCCAAAACGCAAGAGAGTACGCCTCCGCCGCCGGAATCGAATGACGAAACGGCCTTGGCCGCTGCTGAACCGCCGCCAGCGAGCCCAAGCGAGCCAGCGGATCCGCCTGCGGACCCCGCGATGGAGTCTGAGTCGCCCGCGGATGATTCGATGCCATCTGCCCCGCAGTTCGTCTCCGATGAACCCGCGGCGACGGAGTCCGGGCCTGCGCCAGCGGTGGAAGGGGTGCCGGCGGCGGACCGGTTCGCCGAGGCGGCTCCCGCAGAACCTGCGGCGGCCATGCCCGAAGTCACGGCTCCGCAATCCGCCGACGAGGCTTCGCCGGGTGTTGCCGCCGCGGAGGTCCTTCCTCCTCCAACGCCCGAGCAAGAGCCACGTCCGGGCGCCAGCGAATTCGGCGCGTTCGACGATGTACCTCCGTATGTCGCTCCGCCCCGGACGCCGTCGCGTGCGCCTCTGCCGCCAGCCATCGCGCTGCCCACGGATCGGCCATATTACGACGTGACACCCGCCGATGCCGGACGCTACGTCAGCCCCGCGGAACTGCTTCGGGAGCGGGCGGTGGCGCGGGGCGAACAGCGCCGGCAACGCATCGAGACGCGCAAGTGGCTCGGCATCAGCCCGTTGCGGCCCACCGTCGCCGCGATCCCCTACACGAGGGTCGAAGAGCCTCAACAACTGATCCTCGTCGCTCCGCGCGTGTCCGCCAACGTCCGGCCCTAGCACCAAACGGTAATCGCGCCTTTTGTTGGGCGGTTCAAGAAGTCAGGCTTTCTCAAGGGCCGGGGTCAGGTGGTTCAAAGTTCGCCGCAAATCGGTTCCCAAGCGAAGCTTGGGAACCCGGGCTGGCAGCGCTCGGGGCTCCAAGAGCTTGTGCGCGTCGTGACAGCGGACTACAATTCCCGGCTCTATGTCGGCTACAGGGAGAGGCTTGCCATGCGCGTGCTCGGACGAAGATACGATACTCGGGAACCCGTTATGGTGGACGTTGACGATGGTCGGATCTCTGAGGTGTGCGCGGCCGGCCCGTCCGCTGCTGGCGAGGCACTCCCCTGGCTCGCGCCGGGACTGGTCGACGTGCAAGTGAACGGATTCGGCGGCTGCGAATTCAACGATCCCGCCCTCACGGTCGCGGACGTGCTGCGCATCAGCTGTACCTTGGACCGATTCGGTGTCACCAGCTACTACCCGACGGCCACGACCGACAGTGACGAGGCGTTGTCCCGGACCATGAGCACGCTGGCCCAAGCTTGCCGGCAGTTGCCGGAGGTGGCCAGCCGGGTTCCTGGGTTCCATCTGGAAGGACCGTACATTACGCCCGACGACGGCGCTCGGGGCGCGCATCCGCTCCAGCACGTTCGTCCGCCGGACGTGGACGAATTCCTGCGTCTGCAGGATGCGGCGGACGGTCGCATCCGCATTCTGACGCTGTCGCCCGAATACGAAAGAGCACCGGCACTGATCGCCCGCGCGGCCGCCGACGGCGTGGTGGTCGCGATCGGACACACCAGCGCCACGTCGGACCAGATCCAGGCGGCCGTCGATGCCGGCGCCCGCCTCAGCACCCACCTGGGCAACGGCGCCCACGGTCAGCTTTGCCGGCACCCGAACTACATCTGGGACCAGTTGGCCGAGGACAGGCTGACGGCCAGCTTGATCGTGGACGGCCATCACTTGCCGCCGGCTGTCGTCAAGACGATCGTGCGGGCCAAGTCGCCAGGGCGCTGCATCCTGATCAGCGACGTGACGTTGATGGGAGGCATGCCGCCCGGCCGTTACGAGACGCCCGGCTTGGGCACCATCGAACTGTTGCCCAGCGGTCGCCCCGTCGTCGCCGGTCAAACGCAGATCCTGGCCGGTGCCGCCGTGCCCATCACGGCCGGGATCTCCAACATTTTGCGGTTCACCGACGAAGACCTGACGTCGGCCGTGGACATGGCCAGCACGCATCCGGCCGCGCTGCTGGGCCGTCAGCGTCCGTGGCTGCAAGCCGGCCAACCCGCCGACCTGGTCCTGTTCCACTTGCCGGGCGCCGACAAGGCGACGCCCGTGGGCGAGGTCGAAGTGGTCGCCACCATCAACTCGGGCCGACTGGTGTTCGGCCAGTTGCCTGCGGGCTAAGTCGGCCGCTGGCCGGAAATCGGTGCGACTCGGGTTTGTCTGCTGCGCGAGTTTGCTCGACTTCGCAGCGGGCTGGACCGGCTTTTTTCTGAAAAGCCGGGCTTCTGAATCACTTCGATCCCGATTTGGGCTACAATGGGCCCGGCTCGATACCTGCCCTCTATCTGCAAAGGAGTCTGCGATGTCCCGCCTGTCTCGCCGCGAGTTCTTGAAGTCTTCCACGATGGCCGCCGGATTGACGGTGATCCCTTGGCGGCCGACCTATTCCCAAGGCCAATCGGCGGCCACCAGCTATGCCGCCAACGAGAAACTGAACATCGCCGGGATCGGCGTCGGTGGACGCGGCGGCGGGCACGTCGAGCCGTCGCTGCAGGAGAACCTGGTCGCGGTCTGCGATACCGCCCAGGCCGCGGTGGACGGCTGCCTGCGACGCGTGGAGCGATTCCACAAAGACCAGAACTCGAACAAGCCGCTGCCGGAGAGGTTCAGCGACTACCGCGAGTTGTTCGACAAGAAGGGCAAGCAGCTTGACGCCGTGTTTGTCGCCACGCCGGACCACCATCACGCTCCGGCCTCGCTGCTGGCCATCCGCGCCGGCAAACACGTGTATTGCGAAAAGCCGCTGACGCACGACATCGACGAAGCCCGGCAGATGACCCTGGCGGCGCGCGAGCACAAAGTCGCCACGCAGCTGGGCAATCAGGGCCGGGCTGAGGAGGGCTGGCGGTTGCTGTGCGAGATCATCTGGGCCGGCATGATCGGCCATGTCACCGAGGTGCACGTCTGGACCGATCGGCCGGGCATTCCGAGCCGGTTCTGGTGGCCGCAGGGCGGCGCGCGGCCGGCCGGCGCCGATCCGGTGCCCGCGGGCTTGAATTGGGACGCGTGGCTCGGTCCCGCGCCCGAGCGGCCGTATTTGGACGTGTACAAGGAAGGCAAGTTCCAGGGCAAACGCGTTTACGCACCGTTCGTCTGGCGCGGTTGGTGGGATTTCGGCACGGGGGCCCTGGGCGATATCGGCTGCCATTCGATCAGCGGAATCTTCTCGGCGTTGAAGATCGAACACGCTGCGGCCACGTGGCTGGTCAAAGACTCCGGCGATACGACGGAAGAAATGTTTCCCAGTTCGTCGATCATCGGCTGGGAGATCCCTGAACGAAACACGATGCCGGCCTGCAAGCTGTTCTGGTACGACGGCGGCTACTACCCGCCGCGCGACGTGGGCGAACTGGCGGAAGGCAAAGAGTACGCGGACAACGGCGCGATCGTGGTCGGCGACAAGGGCAAGCTGACCCTGCACGGCGGCACTCCGCGGTTGCTGCCGGAAGAGAAAATGAAGGACTTCCAGAAACCCTCGCCGCTGATCCCGCGCTGCGAAAGCGACCACTTCCGCGAATGGGTCACAGCCTGCAAAGGCGGCCAGCCCGCCTTCTCGAACTTCGACCATGCCGGCCCGCTGACCGAACTCGTGCTGCTGGGCAACCTGGCCCTCCGCGCCGGCATCGGCCAGCGGGTCGAGTGGGACGGCCCGAACCTGCGCTGCACCAATCGGCCGGAATTGAATCAGCACGTTAAGCGTGAATACCGCCAGGGCTGGACGAGGTGAGCCCGGTTAGCACCTCAGTCCGTAGGGTGCGGGCATTTTTGGAGAGTCGAATTCCCTGTCATCCCATGTTTCTGCCTGGCAGCAGCAGAAATCCGGCATGGTTGGCGGATTGTCACCTTGACCGCCGGCCGGCGCGTCGTCGAAAATCGGAAGCGATAGTTCGGTTCCGCCTTCCGCGCTTGCGGCTCGCGCCGGCGTGCTATCGTACTTGCTGTCCCGCCGGAGCCCCGGCTGATCATCCGCCCACCACCGTTTCAGAAAGGAACAACTTCGATGAACCAACGACTTTCTCGCCGTGAACTGCTGCAACTCGTGGGCTCTTCGGGTCTGGCTGCCGGGTTGGGCGCTACGCTGGGACATTCCGCGGCTGCGGCCGATCCGCCGCGTCCCGCCGAAGGCAGCGGGTTCACGGGCAGTGTGATCAAGGACGGCGTGCTGCAATCGACGGAAACTTGTCCGACCGTCGTCAACGGCGAGGTGATCCAGCCGCAGCGAAAACTGTCTCTCCTGGACCAGGCCGACGTACTGGTCGTGGGCGGCGGTTCGGCCGGAGTCGCCGCGGCAATCGCCGCGCGCCGGACCGGCGCGGAAGTCACCCTGGTGGAACGCTATAACCATTTCGGCGGCCTGTGGACCGGCGGCCTGGTGCTGATCGTCATCGGACACATGGTCAAGGGCCCCAAGCAGGTCTGCATGGGGATCGGCGAGGAGATGATGCGCCGGCTGGAGAAGTACGACGGCGGCATCATCGGCCGCGGACCCGGCAGCAACCCGACCGTGGACGCCGAGGCGCTCAAATTCGTGATGCTGGACATGATCCAGGAAGCGGGCGTCAAGGTCTTCCTGCACTGCTGGGGAGTCGACGCCGTGATGGACGGCAACGCGGTCCGCGGCGCGGTCTTCGAGAGCAAGTCCGGACGCCAGGCGATCCTGGCCAAGACCGTGGTCGACGCGACGGGCGACGGCGACGTGTTCGCCGCGGCGGGGGCCGAGTTCGAGCACCGCACCTACAACATCGGGCTGGTCTCGCGGATCGGCAATCTGGACAAGGTCGACCGGGCTCGGGCCAAGACGAATCCCAAGCCGCCGCGCGGGCTCGGGTCGGCAACTCCGATCCCCGGCGTCAACTGGGTCAACATGCTGGGGCCGGAGACGGACGGACTGGACGTGTCCGTCCTGACGCGGATGGAGATGAATCATCGCCGGTTCATCTGGGAAAACCTGCAGAAGATGAGCAAGACACCGGGTTACGAAAAGGTGTCGCTGCTGGAAACCGGCCCGCAGTTGGGCGTGCGGATCACGCGGGCCCTGGCCGGCGTCAAGACGCTCTCGGTCGAGGACGTCAATACAGGCGCCCGCTATCCCGACGTCGTCGCCGTGGGCGGTTTCACCAGGCCCGAGCGCGACGAGTGGCATATCTCCTATGGCTGTCTGTTGCCCAAGAAGGTCGACAACGTGCTCGCCTCCGGCCGCTGCATTTCGGCGGCGATCAAGACAGCCGACAATATCCGCTTGATTCCAGTGTGCTTCGCCACCGGGCACGCGGCCGGCGTGGCCGCCGCAGTGGCCGCCAAGGACGGCTGCACCCCGCGCGAGGTCGAAGTGCCCAAGGTCCAGGCGATCCTCAAGCAGCAAGACGCCTATCTGGGCTGAGAAAAAAGAGTATCCGCCGTGCTGAGCCCAATCGGTCCTGGTCCTCAAGAACGTGATAGTCCCCCTGCGCGACGGCGTCCAGTTGGCGACGGACATCTATCTGCCCGGCCGCAACGGGGCGATGGTCGAGGGCCGCTTTCCGGTCGTGCCCAGCCGCACGCCGTATGGGAAAACGGGCATGGCGGGCACGGCGAAGTCTACCGATTCCACATCAAGCTCGATCCGTGCTGCAACGTGTTCAAGAAGGGGCACCGCATCCGGGTGGAGATCTCCAGCAGCAACTTCCCGCGCTTCGACGTGAACCCGAACACCGGCGAGCCGCAAAACAACCATCGCCGCACGATCACCGCCACGAACACGATCTACCACGGCGCCAGCCACCCGTCGCACATCGTCCTGCCGCTGGTCCCGCTGCCTTGAACCGTTGGCGGAGGACGCGATGCATCGGCTTGAGGGTGATCCGTCCTACCGGGTAACTCCTGCCGCGTTTGGATCTACTCCGTCCGGTTGCTCAGTCGGAGGTTGTCGAGATAGTAGACGGCGGACTGCGTGCCGTCGCTGACGAAGCCGAGCCACGTGGTGATCCGGAACGGAGGGCTGGCCGTCTTCAAGTGGAATTGTTTCGGCGTTTCACCCGGCAGGACCACGGTCAGCTGCCAGTTGCCGTCCGCTTGGTCGCCTTGGCCTGCCGACATCTCGACGTGGAACCATTGGCTGACGGGCACGGAGAGTGGCTGGCTGCCGGGGGCGGTCAGTTCCCCGTTGTGAATCGCAATCCGGGGGCCGGTGTGAAAGTACGGGTTGCCCGGGTACTCGCGCCATTCACAATACAACTTCGATCCCGGCTCCACGCGGATATCAAACGCGAGGGTCGCCCGCCCGCGGTTTTGGCGCGGCGAGTAGAAGAAGTGCGGATCGTGCGCATACTTCTGTCCGGGCGCATCGGTAATCTTCAGGCAGCGCCGGCCGCCGGCCGCGAGTTCCTCGGTGACGGCAATGGAGGCCGGCGGTTCGCCCGCGTGGACGCTGGCCAGCGCCGGCGTCTGGCCGACCGGCGTGTCCTCGAAGTCGTCGGAGAACGTGAGCGGCGGTCGCGGCGGCGAGTACTCGCACGGCGGGTACTGGACTTCGCGCGATTTGCGGACCCAGGCCGGATCGCCGTAGACCCCGGCCTGGGTGTAGTCGATGGGCACGAATCCCAGCGCCAAGGCCGGCGAATCCGGCGACAGGCGGAAGTCGCGGTTCGCGGGGTCGATGAACTTCGGGTCGGCCACGACGGAGCCCGCGTCGCGTCCGGACTTCTGCCAATCCGCGAACGACTTGCCGACAAAGTCCAGCGCCGCGCCGGAGGGCTCCCAGTACAGGTTGTTGCGGAACTGAAGGCGCTCGCCGAACGCCGGCGGAACGCTGAACAGCTTGCCTCCGGAGCCATAGATGATGTTCCGCTCAAAGGTCGCCGCAAGATGTTCCTCCACGGGATAGTACATGCAGAACAGCAACTGACCGTGCCGGCTGCCTCCTTGCGGCCGCGCGACGAAGACGTTGTTGCGGAGCACGTTGCCCCGGCCGCTGCCGATCTGGTACCCGCCGTCGCGGACGTTGTACACCAGGTTGTTTTCCAGCAGCATCAGCGACGTGCTGTTGTCGTTGTACAGCCCGTGCATCCCCGAATCGCCGTCGCCATCGATGTCGTGGATGACGTTGTTGCCGAGCACGGTTCCGGGCGCTTCGCCCAGCGTGTAGATGCCGCCCATGTCCGCCAGGACGTCCCAGCCGAGGTGGTGGATGTGATTGAAACAGATCGAGTTTTCCACCGAGGGCACCGCGCCATAGCCCCACCGCCAACCGGCGGAGATGCCCGTGTAGGCCAAGCCGGAGATGTCGTTGTGCGTGACCTGATTGTGGCCGCTGTGCCCGATCAGCACGCCCACCGCGTCGGGCCAGACGTGCCCGCTGTTGCGGATGATGTTGTTGTCGATGCGGATGTGGCTGGTCACTGCCGGCGGCGGGGGGTCTTTGCCCGTCTGCCCCAAACGCACGCCACCGGCGCCGAGGTCATGGAAGAAACAACGCCGGACGGAGCAGTCGCGGCAGCCGTCCCGGAACCAGACGCCGTAGCTGCCCGTGTGCTCGACCGCGCAGTCCTGCAGCGTGACCTGGCGTGCGTAATCCGCCATCACGACGGCGGGAATCTTGCAGGCAGCCTGCGGCGAGGATTGTCCGCCCGCCGGCAGCACGTACCCGCCATACGCGAAACCTAGCCCCCGCACCGTGATCTTTGCCACCGGCTGGTTCTCGCCGGTTCCGAGGAATTGCAGCAGCGTATCCGTGACCGGCGCGATGACCTCGGCCGTCTGCAGGTCTTCTCCCGGCAACGGCTTGTAGCACAGCGTGCTGTCGCGATCGAGAAACCACTCGCCGGGCGCGTCAAGCGCCTCGCGATAGTTCTCCAGGAAGTAGCGCTCGTTCTGGGTGTAGGTGAAGAACGGCACAGAGCAAGTACCCGTCAGGACGACGACGTTCTTCTGCGGCATGATGGAGGCGACGTATTGGCGCGAAATGTGCCACGAGTGATAGGACGCGACTACCACGTCGCGAAGCCGATCGGGGGGCAGGTTCACCAGCGGCGCAAGGTCCTGCGGATTGGCGACGAACTTGCGGTCATCCGGTTTGCCGGGCTGGCCGGTCGCCGGGTCGACGCCTTGCCGGCGCGGAGCGTTCATATAGAAGTAGAACCGGTTCGGTGTCCGCGCCCGCACGGCTCGGCGACCGTTGACGTACAGTTGTTCGAAATGCCACGGGCCGCCCTGAACGTCGGGAACTTTGGCCGTCCACAGGCCGTCGGTGCCGAGTTGGAACCCGGTGATCTGCCGGCCGCCGCTGAGCACCGGTTGCTCGCCGGGATAGGCCGCATAGGTAACCGAGCCCCCGTCGCGGCCGGAATCCTCGGGCGTGAAAACGAGGGGCTCAGCCATGCGGTAGGTGCCGCCCCGAATCAGCACCAGCACGTCGCGGGCAGGTTGGCTCTTGCGGAGTCCACGCACCGCGTCACGAGCGCGGCTGACGGTGGCAAACGGCTGGGCCTCGGTTCCGGGATTCCGGTCGTCACCCGTCACCGCGACGACAAAGTCCGCTGCGGGGCGGGCGGGCGCCGATTTTCCGCCGCAGAGCCTCCCAGGCCAGTACACGTCGCGTGTCTTGCTGTCCCCTTCGCCTGCATCGACCTCGAACGAGATCTTCGTGCCGTCGGGCGAAACGTGCGGATACAGTTCGTTCACGTCGGGCGTGCGCGTCAGGTTGACGCGCTGCGACCCGTCGGCGCCGACCAGGAACAGGCCCCAGTTGTCTTCCTGGCAGCTTTCGTAGGCGATCTGGTAGGGAACTTGCTGCAATTCTTGGATCAGGTCTTCGCCCCAGGCCGGCACCGTCGCGGCAACCACGGCGCACAGGAATGGGATGACGGGCCGCCGGGACTTTCGCGGAACAGAAAACGTCATGGTGTATCTCCACGCAACTGCTGCAGGGTACACTATCCTCGACACGAACGCAAGCAAGCCTCTCTGGCATGGTTCGGGGACTTGACCGCAGACCGGCACGTGGTCAACAATGGGAGGCCGGCATCCGATTCCAGCGTTATCGTCAACAAGAACGGACAGGGGCCCAGCGATGAGCGTTTCGCATCCAGGCTCGGTCCGTCGTCGTGGACGCTTCCTGGCCGCGGTGCTCGTGCCCGCACTGGCGCTTTCCGGCGCGCTCGGTGTGCTTTGCTGTTTTGCCGGAAACCTCACAGGTGTTTTGCCATGAACCGATTTTGGACGGCTCTCTTGCTGACAGGGATCTTGCTGACCAGCGGCGGTCGAGCGGAGGACGCGGGCCGGCGTAGGGGATGGCCCGATGCCGCTCCTCTGACCAAGCAGAACCTGGTCCTGCCCCTGGATGGTGACGCCTTTGTCCGCGTCGACGTGTTGAGCGAACGTCTGTTCCGGGTTCGCCACAGCAAGACCCGGCAGTGGACCGAGTCGGCACTCAACCGCTACGGCATTCTCGCTGCCGACTTTCCGGAAGTCGCGTTCGAGCTGACGGAAGCCGATGGCGTCCATGCGATCGCCACCAGGCAGGCCAGGCTCACCATCAGCCGCAAAGGCGGGGCTCTGAGTCTGGCGGCCGCCGGCGGAAAGAGCCTGACCCAGCACGCCGCTCCCGTGGGCCAAACCCACGGCGGCTACGATCTGCGATTTACGCTGGCCAGAGACGAACGCCTGTTCGGCTTGGGCGACGTCAGCCGCGAGAACATCATGCGGCGGGGCGGCGTCTACGAGTTCTGGGTCCTGAATGTGAAAGCGTACATTCCCATCCCCGTGGTGCTCAGCAGCCGGGGATGGGGTCTGCTGATGAATACTACCTGGCGGAACACCATCGACGCCGGCAAGAGCGATCCGGAGCGGATGATCTGCACCGCTCGCCAAAGCGATCTCGATTACTACTTGTTCTGCGGTCCGGATTACCGCAGCCTGCTCGACACGTACACGTCGCTGAGCGGGCGTCCCTCGTTGTTGCCGATCTGGGGTTACGGGCTGACGTACGTCTGCAACCAGAACATCGACGCTTTCAACCTGCTGAACGAAGCGACCACCTTCCGCCGCGAGCGACTGCCTTGCGACGTGATCGGGCTGGAACCGGGCTGGATGTCGAAGAACTACGACGGCACCACGGACAAAGCCTGGCATCCCCAACGTTTCCCGATTCCCTACTGGGCACCCAAAGGGCCGCACACGTTCTTCGGCGCGCTGCAGCGCAAGGGCTTCAAGCTCAGTCTCTGGCTGTGTTGCGATTATGACCTGGGGGTGTTCGAGGAGCAGCAACTCGCCGGAAACAACACGCCCTCCGCCGGCGCCGAAACCGCCGCCGCGGGCGCGACGGTCGACGTGCAAGAGGGGTTTGTGGACCAGCGGCTGAGCCGCCCCGGCAAGACGCAGCCGAAGACCGCTGCCGAGCCCGCCAAGCCCCAGACGCTGGAGCCCTGGTTCGAGCACCTGAAGAAATTCGTCGATCAGGGCGTGGCCGCCTTTAAGCTCGACGGCTCCTCGCAGGTCATCGAGCACCCCACGCGCCACTGGGGCAACGGCATGTCCGACGAGGAGATGCACAACCTGTATCCCGTGATCTACGCCAAACAGATGGCCCGCGGGTTCGAGGAGCACGCGCGCCGCCGGTCCATGATCTACTCCGCCGGCGGCTACGTCGGCGTGCAGCAGTTCGTCGCCACGTGGGCCGGCGATACCGGCGGCGGCGCCAAGCCGCTGGCCTCGATGTTGAACCTCGCATTTTCCGGCCACTCCAACCATTCGTGCGACATGAACGTCACGGACGTCGAAGGCATACACTTCGGCTTCCTGCAAACCTGGGCTCAGCAGAACAACTGGGACTACTGGTATCAGCCGTGGTACCTGGAGGACGAGCACACGGCCGCGTACCGCCAGTACGGACAGCTCCGCTACCGGTTGCTGCCGTACCTCTATTCGACAGCGGCCGAGGCCGCCTTGACCGGCTATCCGGTGATGCGGGCGATGCCTCTGGTGTATCCGGAGGATCCGGCCTGGGACACCGCTCTGAGTCAATACATGCTGGGCGAGTTTCTCCTGGTCTCGGCCTTCTCCAAGCAAGTCCGTTTGCCACCCGGCGAGTGGATCGACTTCTGGAGCGGCAAGCGAACCAGCGGGCCGGCGACGCTGCCGGTGGAGATCACCCCCACGCGCGGCGGGGCCCTGATGGTCAAGGGCGGCGCCATCATTCCCACCTGGCCGGCCTGCGATTACCTCCAGAAGGGTTGGTCGCCGGAGGTGGGACTGCTCGTCTATCCGGCCGCTCACAGCGCCTTTACCCTGTACGAAGATGACGGCATCAGCCTCGGCTACCGCAAGGGTCAGTTTGCCCGGACGGTCCTGGCCTGCGATACGGCCGGCAAGACCGTCAAGCTGACGATCGGCGGCCGGGAAGGGAGCTATGCCGGCATGCCGGAGACACGCGACTTGACGGCGACCATCCATCTGCCAGGCCGCCCGGAAAAGGTCACGCTCGACGGCGCCGCCGTGACGGATGTGTCCTGGGACGAAACGGCCTCGGCCGCCACGGTCAAGATTCCCGCCTGCGGCAAGACACCCCGAGTCTTGACGCTGAACTGAAGGGTGGCCTAATGGGAGGAAGGCGCCGCACCCGAAGCTGCGCTTTGCCGACAAGCCGGTGACTTGATCCCGTGGCTGCGCTGACGTCAACGCGAATTTTCGAAACGAAAAGGAGAGAAAGCCATGTCACGACCATGCTCGATCGCGTTTTCCATAGCCGTCTGCCTGGGGCTGGGCGCTGCCCTGCCGGCCGCCGAGTCCTTCACACTGCAGACGATGCCCCGGATCGACGCCCACACGCACATCGGGAACACTTGGGAGACGTTGGACGGGGTGATGGAGTTGCGCACAGCGATCCAGGAGCAACTGCACGTGGATCTGGCTTTATGGATCAGCCTGGGCCCGGCCGAACCGCCGGACATGGCTGAACTCCGGAAACGCTACCAGGGCCGAATCCAGTTCTGCATCAGCGATTTCAAGATCCAGGACGGACTCCGCTTCTCGCCGCAGGAACTGGTACACTGGCAGGAACAAGGCGTGATGGGCTTCAAGTTCTATCCCGGCTGGCAGCGCGGCGTGCAGATCGACCAGGCGGCCAACGACCCGGTGTTCGACCGGATGGAACAGATCGGCATGGTGGCGGCTTCGCCCCATGTGGCCAACCCCTGCGGCACCTTTGGCCGGCGCACGGAATGGTTTTCCGAACCGGTCGAGTTCTGGCGGCAACAGCATGCCTGGGAGAACGTGCTGAAGAAGCACCCGCGGTTGGTCGTGGTCAACGCTCACATGCTGTGGCTGTGTTATTCCGACGAGCAACTGGACTACCTGCGGTACATGCTCACAACCTATCCCAACCTGAACATCGATCTGGCCACCACGCCCGTCTTTTTGCACGCCGTGGGGCGCGAGAATCTGCGCGCGTTCATGATCGAATACGCCGATCGCATCCTGTTCGGAACCGACATGGCCAGCTCGTGGTTCGTCCCGGTGCTGGACAAGCAGTTCCCCAAGATCCGCGACAAAGTCCCGCAGTACCAGCGGTACTTCGAGTTCCTAGAGACGGACAAGGAGTTGCCCAGCGGAATCGACGACGAGCACAAGATGCGCGGGTTGGCGCTGCCGTCGGACGTGTTGGAGAAGATCTATTTCCGCAACGCGATGCGGATCTACCCGCACATCGCCGAAACGCTGACACAACTGGGCTACTTCGCCAAAGACGGAGCGGAGGAAACGGCGTCGCCATGACTCGGCGACAGGCGAAGGCAAAGAAAGACGTTCGGCTTTGACTCGGCGAGAGGCGAATGCAGGGGAAAATACCAGGCGTTGGGGAGAAGCGGGGTTTCTGAAATCGGAGTAGAAGCAATGGTCTTGAGGCATGCGTGTCGGTTCGGTAGCGTGGGTTGGGCTTGGGGAGTCTGTTGGCTGCTGCTGGTCTCTGCGGGGACTGCCGCTGATTTGAATCCGCCGATCCAGGAGGCATTCGCGATGCCGGACGGTGAACTGCCGGCCGGTTGGCGGCCGGTGACGGGCAAGTGGAGCGTGCAGGGCGGGATGCTCGCCGGCGAGGCGCTGTCCGGCGAGGGGCTGATTACGTTCGGCGACCCGTCATGGCAGAACTACGAGTTCGAGGTGACGGCCGAGTTCCTCGAAGTCCGCGACGACGCGCGCTGGCTGGCGTTGGTGGTTCGGGCAGCGCCGGACGGTTCTGTGCCCTGGTCGCAATTCACTTGCCGGCAAAAGGCCACGGCGCGCAACGGGACCGAATTCGCCGTGCGCACGGCGGACGGCTGGAGCCTGCGCCGCACCGCCGCGGCGAAAGAAGCCACCGAGTTGGGCCGTTCCTGTCGGCTGCGCGTGGTGGTCCGCGGAACGGCAGTCGAGGGCTATCTCGACGGAGTACGGGTCATCGAGAGTCCTTTCTGCCTGGAGCGGCAGACGGGCTGTGTGGGGCTGGCGATTAGCGGTTGCCGGGCCCGCTTCGACGACGTCGCGCTGCGGCGACTGCCCGACACTCCGCCGCCGCCCGGCGTCGAGTCGGGTCCGCGCGAGGTCGTGGCCCATCGGGGCTTCTCCGCCGTGGCCCCTGAAAACACGCTCGCCGCGATCAAGCAGGCGATCGCCGCGGGCGCCGACGGGTGCGAGTTCGACGTGTATCGCTGCGGAGACGGCGCCGTGGTGCTGATGCACGACGCCACCGTCGATCGCACCACCAGCGGCCGGGGAAAAATCACGGAACTGACGCTGGCGGAATTGAAGCAGTTGGATGCGGGACGATGGAAGGCCCCGGAATACGCCGGCGAAAAGGTCCCCACGCTCGAGGAAGCCCTGCAACTGCTGAAGGACTCCGGCTGCCAGGCGGTGATCGAGGTCAAGATGGAGGGCATCTCGCAGCAAGTCGTCGACGCGGTCCGCGCCGCCGGGATGCTCGACCAGGCGACCGTGATCGCCTTCAGCAAGGAGGTCGTGCGCGAGGTCCGCCGCCTCGCTCCGGAACTGCCTTGCGCCTGGCTGTGCAGCCCGAAACCGGCCGGCAGCGTTGACCAGCAAGCCGCCTGGCTGGCTGCGGAAGCTGCCGACTGCGGGACGAATCTGGTCGATCTGAACTTCGGGGGCCTTTCGCCCCAACTGCTGGACGAACTCCGCCGCCGCGGCCTGACGGTGTGGGCCTGGACGGTCAACGACCCGCCGGTCATCAAGGCCTTGGCCGCCTGGGGCGTCGTGAGCATCACCACCGACTACCCCGACCGTGCCCGTACCGTGCTGCCGCGAGGACGAGGCGTGGGGCGGTGACTCGCCGTGTTCCTGAGCGGCACGGAGCACCGGACCAAGTGACCGCCGTACGTACAAGTAATCCGTGCCAAGCCTCCCCGCCGAGCTCGCTCGGTGATCCGCTCGATCTGCACCTCGCCCATGCCGCGTCCCACTCCCAGGGCCTTGATCGCCAATAGGTTTCCGTCACAGGGTGGCTGTGGGATGTAGCTGGTAGCGGGC
>CAZAQY010000187.1:0-17084 GCA_964486845.1 uncultured Pirellulaceae bacterium | reverse complement strand
GGGTGGGCGACATGTACATGAGTCTCATCTACACGTGCCAACTCTGCGGAGCCAACCCGTTCGACTCCCGATGATTCTCATCCACACCGGTGAGTTCGGCAGAAGCGGTCGGTCTTTCCTCGCCCCTCATCGCAGGCATGGCCATTGACGTCTGTACCCCCGATCCTTCCTGCCTCAGCAGCCAACGAACAACACGACCCCGGCCCGGCGGCAGGGCAACGGCAAGCAGCAGTCATCGGCTCGGAAAGGGCCCCGATGCCGAACGTCCGCCGCCACGCCAGGCACCAAACTCGCGGCCACCACCCACAGTGTGTATTTCTTGACTCCCGCACGCTTGCGGAAAGGACACAAACGGTCTGCGGTACTCGGTCCCTGTGGTGTCGAGACTGCGCAGACGCGTGGCGGGAAACCTGCCTCGGTCCGATTCCCACGGCGGGCGACAGCGGCAACGCGGCCGGCTTGGAGATCATCGACGCCCAGCCCTGCCCGATGTGCGGTGGCTTGGAGCGATGGCAGGCCCTGGCGGGCGGCGGGCATTGTTCGACCTGCAGCCCGGCGACGCCCACGGGTGAGCGACTGCGGCGACTGGCAGCCGAACTGCGGGAACGCTACCCCGTGGCACGCGAGGCGAACTTGCAGCCCCAGCCCGTGACGGCTCCCAGGACGTGGCCCCCGGCGGTGCCCGATGGCATCCTGGCGGACCGGATACCGACCTGCAGCGACTGCGGGCGGCCCCGGTCTGTGGTGCCCGGTCAACCTGGCAGGCCCTCGGGGTTGTGTTTCGCTTGTTGGGGGAAGCGACGGTGAAGCGAACACGCAAACCACGGCAGCGGGCGACCAAGGCCAGCGAACGGACCCGACAGGCCAGCCCGGCGGACTCGCCCACGGCGGTCTACTCGGACAAGCTGTTGAAGCGGCTGGTTGTGGTCGAACGCGGCGGGCAGTTGTGGCTTTGCCCCCGGCGGCCCGGTGGCTGGTCGAGTCGGCAGCGGCTGCAGATGACGCCGGAAGCCCGACAGCAGCGGCTGACGCCGGCCCGTGACATCGACGCGGGGACGTTTGGTATCGAGTGACGAACTCTCTGCCTGCCCGACGCTGCTGGCCGGCGGCTGCGGGCGGGACAACTAAACTACCGGCCGAACGAGGTGGTGTGATGGCGATTCTTTGGGGAATGACGCTAGAAGACAGTTTCGAGTTTGGCCAAGAAGCGGCACGATTCGACAGCATGTTAGCCAAGCAGAAGGGTGAGCACGCAACGGCGATTATTGATGCCTTTCTAAAGGGGTACACGGTCCGACTGCAGGCCGATGGCGGCTTGGGTGCCACATGGCAAGCGGATAGCATCGCGGAGAACTTATCCCAGCGGTTGGCCCGACTAACGACAGCCCCCACGCAGAAAACCGGCCCCCAGGATTGCCCCAGAATCGACGCAAACGGGGCAACGTGACTAGAACATCGAACAACGCCCCGATGCGTCTAATGAGCGTATAGGCGTTGTTCGGCACAGCGGCGGGAAACGGCGAGAAGCGGCGACGGTCCCCCACGGGGAAGAAAAAAAGGAAACCAGCAGTTGACGGCTAGCGTAGTGGCCGATAGGATAACTACAGCCTTGGACAACTACAGGAAAGGAAACGAACATGGCCAAGAAGAAACGGGAACCCGAAACGCTTTCAGAGCAGTTGCGGCAAGTCGTCTTGGACAGCGACTTGACGCAATACAGAATCAGCAAGCTGGCGGGGATGAGCCAAGCCCAGTTACATCGGTTTATGACCACGGGCAAGGGAATCTCTATCGAGACGTTAGACAGAATCGGCACGGTCCTACGGCTGCGGCTCGTTGTGGACGCGGGCGAGTGACAAAACGACCACGGGCAGGCAGGCCCGGAAAGGCAGGTGAGCGATGGCATCCATTTACCGACGAACCCGAAGCTATCCGATTCCCAGCGATGCAGAAATCGTGACGGACAGGAAAGGGCAGCGGTGGGCCAAGTGGACGGACCGCAAGACCAAGCGGACCCGCAAGGAACCGTTGAACGCGACCGGTGATGCGGTGACGGTCGAATCAGGCAACTACGTCATTTCCTATTTCGACGCGGACAGGAAGCGGCGGCAGGTGAACAGCGGGACGCCCGACTTGGCGACGGCCGAACGCATCGCGGGGCAGTTGGAAAACAAAGCGCCCCTACGCCAAGCGGGCATCATCGACCCGACGCAAGAACGGTTCTCGACAGAAGCCCGGCGGCCCTTGGTTGACCACATCGAAGATTACCGGCGGTTTCTCACATCCAAGGGCAACACGCCCAAGCATGTTGAATCGACGGTCCGCTACATCGAAATCGTTTGCCAGCGGGTGAACGCCAAGCAGGTAAGCGATTTGAACGGGGCGGCGGTCTTGCAAGTTGTGGGCGAACTTCGCAACAAGGGCATTTCCAAGCGGACGAAAGACGGGGCAGGCCCTCGGACGGCCAACGCCTGCTTGACGGCAATCAAAGGTTTCTCCCGGTGGTTGTGGCGGGAACGGCGGACGCCCGTTGATGTCCTGGCGACGCTGCAGCGGTTCAACGAAGAAATTGACCGGCGGCACGTTCGGCGGGAACTGACGCCCGATGAAGCGGTCTATCTGCTTGGGTTCGTTGAAGGGTACACGACCAAGTTTCACAACATGCCCGGCCCGGATCGGGCGATGGTCTACCGGCTGGCCCTCGGAACGGGATTCCGAGCAAAGGAACTTCGCAGCCTGACGCCGGCAAGTTTCGATCTGGACGCGGACCCGCCGACAGCGACGGTTGACGCGGCCTACTCGAAACGGCGACATCAAGACGTGCAACCTATCCCGTCCGACTTGGCGGGCCTGCTGCGGGGATGGCTGGCCAAGTACGGGCGGGATGACCACCCCTTGGCCAACATGCCCGACAACACGGCCCGGATGCTGCAACAGGATCTGGCAGCGGCCCGGCGAAAGTGGATTGATGACGCCCCCACGGCCGAGGAACGAGAACAACGGGAGCGGTCCGATTTCCTGGCGTACCAAGACGCGGACGGGCGGGTTGTGGACTTCCACGCGACGCGGCACACGTTCATTAGCGGCATCGTGGCTACCGGGGCATCGGTCAAGACCTGCCAAGAGTTGGCCCGGCATAGCACCCCGACCTTGACCATCGGCCGATATGCCCACGCTCGGTTACACGACCTGCAAGGTGCCCTGGATGCCATGCCCGACTTGGCGACGCCCCCGGAAACCACGGGGACGCCCGAAGTGGTGGCAGCGACGGGGACAACCGACGATACCCCCTGTTGGAACGTGGCAGCAAATCGGCAGCAGTACAGCAGCATAACGGGGCGGAAAACTGCGAATCGTGGCGAATGGCCCGACGATTGCAGTGAGGCGGAAACGCCCCCGCAACAGGCCCAAGACGAACAGCCTAACGTGTTGAAGCTGCAAGACCTTGCGACAACAAAACCGCATCCTGCAGGATGCGGCGGTGAGCGGAGGGCACGGGAGTCGAACCCGCAACCGGCAAAGCCGGCATCTGATTTCGAATCAGACCCCTCACCATTCGGATACCCTCCGTTTTGCATGTTTTCTGTTTTGTGTTCCCTCTGTTAGCGGGAATCGGAATACCAAGCGTTGCCTCCTATCATATCGTCTGTCCGCTCAGCCGAAAAGCTGGGAAAGGCTGACAGCTGCAATTCGGCGGTCGTTCGACCAGATCACGAGACGACCGGTTCGTCGGACTTGCCCGCCGCGTCCTCGTCGATAGGGGCCGGTTGATCGGGCGGCACGCCGTATTTCTGCTGCCTGGCCCGCCCCCACGGACAGCCGCCGCGACTGAGCAGCAACTCGACCCGCTGGGCCAGTCGCGCCAAACGATTTCCCGCCCGCGCGCGGCGGCAGATCGGACAGCCGAACTCGCAGTAGTCCGGGTCCGACAGATTCGTCAAAGGCGGCAGCCAGCCGCCGAGCAAGTAGCGTTTCTGCGAGTTCACGATGAGCGTTCCTTTCCGCAGGGCTTGGCAACGAAAACCGAACCTGTCCGGCCGTCGCTTACGATCCTGGATCTTCAGGCCCGTAGCGGCCGCGGTATTCGGCGGCCGGATACTTGGCCTCATTCTTCTTCATCTTATCCCGGAAAGCCTCGCTGATGTCGATCTCCAACTCGTTGGCAATCGCCAGCGCATAACAGATGACGTCGGCCAACTCTTCGCCCACCTGTGTCAACTTTTCCGACGGTTGACCGATGCTTCGCGAGGCGTCCGTGGTGATCCACTGGAAATGCTCCATCAATTCGGCCGCTTCGATGGCCAGGGACATGCTCAAGTTCTTGGGCGAGTGGAACTGCTGCCAATCCCGGGCATCAACAAACTCGCGGACGACCGCCCGCAGTTCGCCAAGCGTTGTTTTTTGGTCGGACATCGGTACACTATCCTGGAATCGACGATCGGCAAATCCGCAGGCGGCCTGCGATTGGGACCTGAGCCGTCTATGTTACCGCAAACCACGGGTTCACGCGATGCCTCTGGATGTAATGGAAACGCTTTCCGATCTGGTTCGTTTGCCCAGCGTCAACCCGATGGGCCGTGACGTCAGCGGCGACGAGTACTTCGAGTACCAAGTCACGGACTACCTGGAGCGGCTCTTCGATCGGCTGGGCCTCCCCTGGCGCCGTCAGACGATCGAGCCGCGCCGGGAGAACATCGTGGCGCGACTGGACGGCGACGTTCCGGCGGAAGACGGCGGGACGATGTTGATGTTCGAGGCGCACCAGGACACGGTTCCGGTGGACGGCATGACGATTCCGCCGTGGACGCCCACGATCCGCGAGGGGCGAGTCTACGGGCGCGGGGCGTGCGACATCAAGGGCGGGATGGCCTGCATGCTGGCGGCCCTTTCCCGTTTGGCCGAAGAGCGGCCCCGCGGCCGGCCGACGCTCGTCATGGCCTGCTCGGTGAACGAGGAACACGGATTCGGCGGCGCCCCTCGGATTCACGAATTATGGGACGGCGGTTCGGGCTTCCTGCCGCGGGCACCGGACGCCGTGATCGTCGCCGAGCCGACGTTGCTGGACGTAGTCGTGGCTCACAAAGGCGCCCTGCGCTGGCGGTGTCACGCTCACGGACGCGCCGGGCACAGTTCGCAGCCGCAGTTGGGCGACAACGCGATCTATCGCATGGCCCGCGTGTTGGAGTCGCTGGAGCGTTACGCCCGCGACGTGGTTCCGGCGCTGGGCCGGCATCCGCTGGTGGGCCATCCCACGCTCAGCGTGGGGCTGATCTCCGGCGGCGTCAGCGTCAACACGGTGCCCGACCGGTGCATGATCGAGATCGACCGCCGCGTCCTACCGGCCGAAAATCCACAGGCGGCGTTGGAGCACGTCAAGGCGTTCGTGGCCGAGTCCGTGGCCGGCGACCCGCTGGTGGAACAGGAACCGCCGTACCTGATCTCCAGCGGCCTGTCCGACGAATTGAGCCGGGATTTCGCCGACCGTTTGAGCAGCACGATTCGCCGGTACGGTGGCTCGGGCCGCTGCATCGGCGTGCCCTACGGGACCGATGCTCCCGCATTTTCGAGCCGGGGGATTCCCACGGTGGTGTTCGGCCCAGGCTCGATCGAGCAAGCGCACACGGCGGACGAATGGGTGGCCATCGATCAATTGCTCACGGCGACCGAGATCCTGTACGAGTTTGCGTGCGGGCGCTAGCGCCAAACAGTGCTTCCGAGCGCCGGCATTCAGTGTGACAAGATGTTGCGCCAGCGATCGCTCACGCAAACGCGGGACGGTCCAGCCAGGAAGCAGAGTCAGGTCAAGCGTTTGGCCCGGCTCCAGCTTCCGTGCCGGCAACTCGACACGGCAACGCCACAACTCCTGTTTGTCCCGATGGCCTGCCCGGTAGCCGAAGTGAAAGGTCAGGATCAAATCGCGCCGGCCACCCAGGTCGATGGGGCGGTCGGAGAATTCGTTCTGCAGCACGGCGCGGAGATCCACACGCTCGGCCGGGCCCACCGGCGCGGGCGAGCCGGCGATTGACAGGGTCAATCCCGGCTCCGGTCCTGCCGTTCGCTCGGACCACGGACCGAGCCCGATGTGCCATCCGGTCGGTTTCTCGAGGTAATCCGGGAGCGCCAGTTCCGCACCTTTGCCGAGGGCCGGGCAGCCGGTCTGCGAACGGCCGGACTGGTCGAGACTGGGTTCGGCCGCCAGAGAGCCCTGTTCGAGTTGGCAGCCCTGGAACGTCTGGACTTGCGCCAACGTCAGGTCGAGATTCCGCCCCCACGTGAGAGGACTCTGCCAGTCGGCCTTGTTGGCGGCGAACAGGTTGTTGTGCGACAGAAAGCCGGCCCGGACGAAGGTCGAGATTTTCTCGGTCCCGTCGCGGCCCGCAACCAGATACACGGCGGCGTCATTCGAGCGGAAGACGTTATTGGCCAGGTGGGGCCGGTCGGGAACCGCGCCGACGTCCCGCATGTTGAAGCCCGTGCCGCAACGTTCGATCAGATTGCCCCAAATGCGGTCGCCGTGCGTCGTGCCCGAACTGATCCAGACGCCCTTTGCGCAGTCGGAAATGTGGTTCTGCCAAATCAGGTAGTGACCGCGGTCGGTCTTCCCGGCGCCGGGGCCGCTGGAACGTTCGCCGGTGATCGCGATGCCGTTCACCTGGTCGTAGATCCGGCAGCCCGTCACGACGAGTTCACGCACGGCGCCCTTGGAGCCGACGCCCAAGCCTCCGTTGAAGATCTCGCAGCCGTCGACGAAGTTGGGACCCCGGTCGCCGCAGTCGATCGTCGACATGGTGTGCGAGTTCGATCCGTGGTCCCCTCAGTAGAAGGAATCGTGCATCCGGCAGTTGCGGAACGCGGAATATGAGCAGCCGGAGAAATAAGCGTTGTAGGAATTGTCGACGGAGTTGGAACAGTGGGCGATCTCGCACGCGACGACTTCACAATGGTCGGCGGTGATCTCGCAGACCACGTTTTGGCCGAAGAACATGTGCAGCCTCTCCACGCGGATCCAGGGCCGGCTCACGTTCAGGACGTGGTTCTGTGACGCCTCGATGCGGTGATTGTCGGGCGTGTCGCTCTCTCGGCACCAAACGTAGACCCAATCGTCGTCTTGCGTCCACGTGCCGGGGGTCTTGAGTTCCGAGAGGGGCGGGTCTTCCCGTTTGCCCCAGTCGGGCCGCGGGTGCGTCAGCCGTTCCGAGTCTTCGTAAAGGCCCTTGACGTGCTTTGGCGGGTGCTTCACTTCCCAGATGTTGCCCGTGTGTTTCTCCCAGCCGGCCGGCCGCACCGAGCCCAACAGCGCCACGTACTCGCCGGGGGCGGCGCACACCGTGATCGGCCGCCCCGGCTCGCCGCCTCGCGGGAACGTGACGGGGCCGCCCAAACGATACTCACCCGCCCGCAGGACGACCCGATCGCCGGGCGATGCCTTGGCGAGGGCCGCTGCCAAGGCGTCGTTGGCCAAGCCTTCGGCTGGCGGGTTCACGACGATTTCCGCCGCCCGCGCGGCCAGCGCCCCGGTAATTGCCGCCGCAGTCGCGGCGATGCCGATCAAAATGTCTTTCCTCATGACGGTCTGTCCTCTCTGGTTCAGTCACCGGCCGCGGATTGCCGCCGGTGCATGAAGGTGCTTCCCGGTTGCTTGATAGTGCATTGATGATAGACTGCGCGGACGGCTGTTAGAAGTCATCCTGCCGCGAGCGGCGGGTGCCGGAAGGGTGAGTGCCGATCAGGTCGCGGGTGGCGGCGATTTCGGATTGGGGATTTGAGATTTGAAGTCGTGAATTTCAGAACGGCGATCCGATTCGTCCAGCAACGCCCGATACAAGGCGGCTCGGCCGAGGGTGAGCTGGTCGAGGGCGATGGTGAGGATACGGACACCGGCCGACGCGGACAAGACGTCCGTGTTGCCAGTCGCAGAGGCTTCGGCTACAAACGTGATGACGAGCCGCCCCCGCCCGGCCGCTTACGTCTGAATTGGAGTTCCCGAACGATGCTTACTTGCCGTTGCCCGGCAAATCGACTAAAACATCGGCTCCGGCGAGCGTGGGTTTCGCTGGACGGCGTCAGAACAGACAGTATTGGGCAGTTCCTATCCTTTTCGAACTCGGAGTGCGAGAACCCATGACGGAAGCAAAGATCATCAAAGACGATAGTGTGGCGAAAGTGCTGGATCGGGCCTTGGATGCCGGCGGCGGGCTGCTGCGGCTGACACCCACCTGGGTTCCACGCAGCTTTCTCCATCCGGGCAAGCGCATCAAATTGCACCCCGACGACTATTATGCTTACGGCGGGGACCGCGGCGGCATCGACGAACGCTGGTTCGGCAGCACGACCGAGGCGGCGAACGAAGGCCGTGTCTGGCACGAGGGCCTGAGCTTCTGCTCGTTCGAGGGCCGGCACTTCTTGCTTCGGGACGCCGTGGCCGAGGCCGGCGTTCGCGTGGTGGGCAAGGCGTTGTGGGACAAGTACCAACGTTGGCCCGTGTATTCCAAGTTCTTCGACAACATGGGGCCGATTCCGCACCACATGCACCAAACCTTCGAGCACGCCAAACTGACCGGCCAGGAAGGCAAGCCGGAAGCCTACTACTTCGCACCGCAGTACAACAACTGCGACAACGCCTTCCCGCACACGTTCTTCGGCCTGGAGCCGGGCACGACGAAAGCTCAGGTCCGCAAGTGCCTGGAGGACTGGAACAAGGGCGACAACGGCATCCTGGACCTGTCCAAGGCGTATCGGCTGAAACGGGGCGCGGGCTGGCTGGTGCCGCCGGGCATCCTGCACGCGCCGGGCTCCCTGTGTACGTACGAACCGCAATGGGGCAGCGATGTGTTCGGCATGTACCAGTCGCTGGTCGAAGGCCGCATCGTGCCCTGGTCGCTGCTGGTCAAGGACGTGCCGCAGGACAAGCATCAAGACCTGGACTTCATCGTCGATCAGTTGGACTGGGAAGGCAACGTCGATCCGAATTTCAAAGACAACCACTATCTGGAACCGATCACCGCCGGCCAAGGGCAAGGCTGGGTGGACGACTGGATCGTCTACGGACTGGTCGCCGGCAAGCAGCTGTTCAGCTCCAAGCGGCTGACGGTCGATCCGGGCGCGAGGTGCGTGCTGAAAGATCCCGGACCCAGCAGCTGGATCACGGTCCAGGGCAAAGGCCGCATGGGCAAGCTGAACCTGCAGACGCCTGCGATGATCCGCTTCGGGGCGGAAACCGAGGACGAAGTCTTCATCACGCACGAAGCCGCGACGGCCGGCGTCGAGATCGAGAACACGGGCAGCGAACCGCTGGTCGGCCTGCGGTACTTCGGCCCCGACACGTTCGCCAAGGTGCCCAACGTGGGCGACTATAGGAAGTAGGCCGGCCGCAGCGGACTTTTGCAGTGCGGTGCCTTGTCACCGCTTTGGAGAGCAGTCTGAGGCGATTTGGAGGATTGGGTTCAAAGGTAAAACGAAAGGACCTCGTTGCGATGAGTACGCATGTCAACAATTTCCCCAAGCTGCACAACGCGGCTTGGCCCGGCGTGGTAGGCAAAGGCCCGGACTCGGAGCCGCCGATCGACTTGGACACGATGCTGGACCTGACCGCTGCGGCGGAAGTGGACGGCGTCAAGTTCGACGGTTTCGATCTGTTCTTGTTCCTGCCGCACATCAACATCGATGCGTCGGATGACGAACTCAAGGAGTTGGCCGACAAAGCCTCCTCGCGTGGTCTGGCGATCGGCACGGTCGTCGCCCCCGTCTGGCCGCCCACGGGCGGCGGTTCCGCGATGGGGGACGCGGCGGAGCGGGAGAGGTTCCTCACGCAAGTCCTGAAGGGCTGCCGGATCGCAAAGCAGTTGCGGGAGTTGGGTGTGCGGCCGCACGGCGCGGTGCGCATCGATTCCGCCTGCGGCGTATCCGACTGGTCGGCCAACCCGTTGGAAAACACCAAGCGCATTGCGGACACGCTCCGCAAGGCCTGCGATATCGCCGAAGACTACGGCGAGCAATTGGCGGCCGAAGGCGAAATCTGCTGGGGCGGCATGCACAGCCTCAGAAGCATGGTCCAGTTGCTGGAAATGGTCGACCGCCCGCAAACGCTGGGCTTTCAGGCCGACATGGCCCACACGCTGCTGTACCTGCTGGGCTACAACGCGCCCGAGGACGCCCTCCTGCCGCAAGATTTCGATTGGCAGGACGAAGCCCAGCTGGACCGGGCCTACAAGGCGCTGACCGACGCCCTGCGGCCCTGGACCATCGACTTCCACGTAGCCCAAAACGACGCCACCGTGAAAGGCTCCGGCTCGCACGACAAGACCGGCCGACACTGCCTGCCGGACGATCCCAACGGCAAGCTGGACATCGTCAAGCGGGCCGGGTTCTGGATGCGCGATGCGGCCGGGCAACTGACCAAGAAGTTCCGCCACGTCTGCTGGGACGGCTGCATGTTCCCCAACGACGTGATGATGATGCCCGAAACGTGGAACAAGATCCTGACGTCCATGCTCGCCGTGCGCGACGCACACGGGTGGAAGGAATGACGGACGCCGTGGAGCCGGATGATCGGTGATCGGTGACCGGTGATCGGTGACCGGTGACAAATGACCAATGACGAATGACCAAGTTGGAAAGGACCGTTTATGACCAAGCCTCTTCGCGTCGGACTGATCGGTTACGGGTTCATGGGGCGCACCCACTCGAACGCGTATTCCCAAGTCAACCACTTTTTCGATGTCCCGTACCAGCCGCAGTTGAAAGCCATCTGCGGGCTGGAGAAGAACGTGGCGGAAGCCTTTGCCAAGCGTTGGGGTTATGAAAGCGCCGAGACGGATTGGCGCCGTGTCATCGAGCGCGACGACATCGACCTGGTCGACATCTGCGTGCCGAACAACGTCCACGCGGAGATCGCCATGGCGGCCGCCAAGGCGGGCAAGGCCATCTTCTGCGAGAAGCCGCTGGCGTTGGACACGGCGCAGGCCGAGCAGATGGTGGCGGCCGTCGAGGAGGCCAAGGTTCCCAACATGGTCTCCTACAATTACCGCCGCGTGCCGGCGGTCACGTTGGCCAAGAAGTTGCTCGACGAAGGCCGCCTGGGCCGGATCTTCCACTATCGCGCCCAGTTCCTGCAGGACTGGACGATCTCGGCCGATGTCCCGCAGGGCGGCATGGCGACCTGGCGGTTGGACGTCAAGGCGGCCGGTTCCGGCGTGACGGGCGATTTGCTGGCCCACTGCATCGACACCGCCGTCTGGCTCAACGGCCGCATCACCGACGTGTGCGCGATGACCGAGACGTTCATCAAGGAACGCAAGAACGTGGAGACGGGCAAGGTCGAGCCGGTGGGCATCGACGACGCCTGCGCGTTCATGTGCCACTTTGCCAACGGTTCGCTGGGCCTGTTCGAGTCCACCCGTTACGCCCGCGGCCACAAAGCGCTGTACACGCTGGAGTTGAACGGCCAGAAGGCTTCGCTGCGCTGGGACCTGCACGACCTGCACCGGCTGCAGTACTTTGACCACGGCGACAATTCTCTCGTCCGCGGCTGGCGTTCGGTGCATATCAGCGACGGCGACATGCCGTATATGAAGGCCTGGTGGGTGCCTGGCCTGCAGATCGGCTACGAGCACACCTTCATCCACCAGTTGGCGGACTTCCTGGACGGGATGGGCAAAGGTCAGCCGGCCTCGCCGACGTTCCGCGACGCGTTGGAACCCCAGAAGGTCTGCGATGCGGTCCTGGCCAGCGCTAAGTCCGGCCAGTGGGTCGACGTGGCATGAGCCACAACGCTGCTACTTGGACACCTCGTTCCCAGGCCCGCCTGGGAACGGTCTGCCTTGCCGGCTCTGCCGGCCGGCTGCGAGGCGGAGCCTCGCGGGCCGTGGGTTACGAGGCGGAGCCTCGTTACCAGGACCCCGTCCGAGGTTTGCGCCGTATTCAGCAGTCCCTTCATCCGCCATCGCGGCCGCTGCCGGGGGCGCCGCTCATGGACACGCTCACCGCCAAGTCACGGCAGACCAGGCCCGTCGCTTGAGCCTGGACATGGTCCCAGCAGGCCTCGCCCATCATCCCGCTGTTGGCGGCCCCGAAAGCGATGTCGCTGGTCGTGTATCCAGCGCGCGGGCCCATCGCGCCAGGCGCGTCGATGCGCAACTGGCCGTCCACGTAGACCTTCAAATCGGGACCCTTCAGTTCCATCCGGTACAAGTGGAAGTCGCCCACCGTGTCCATCTTGTATTGAAGATGGCGCTGGTGGAACAGTTCGATGCGATCGGGCCACAAGCCCAGCCGCTCGCCGCCGACACCGTTGCTGACGATCAAGAAGCTGGAACCCGACACTACCTTGACGCGCGCCTCCGCGACCGCTTCGCTCTGGGGATCGGCGCCCCAGGCGTAGCGATAGTACAGGTAGTCGCCGGAAATGTCGCCTCGATCCGCGATGCGCAGCGCTCCGTCCACGAGTTCCTCCTCGGTCCGCGCCGAGCCGGGATCGCGCCGCCACAGACGTCCGGGCTTTGCACTGCCGTCGTACACGACGCTCCACTGGCCCGGCGCCAGCGCAGCAGGCTCCACCGCGATGTGAACCTCGTTGACGCCGCGTTTCACGCAGGCCGGCGGCACCGGGTAGTCTACCCAGCCGTCCTGCACCTCGCCATCAGTCAACTTCGTGCCGTTCAGGCAGACGCGAAGTTGTTCCGCCTTTTGAACGGCGGGCGTCTCCAGGTGCAGCTTGACGTTGGGGCGGTATCCCCGGCGTTGCACTTCGGCCAGGTCGTCACCGATCACGATGTCCAGTCCTGCCGGCTCTCCGGCCGCGATCATCCGGGGCTGGGACGGGCCGAAGACAGGCACCGTGCGATACTCGCGGCCTTTGGCGAGGTAGCTCCGCGGGTCGCCGTCACGGACGCTGACGAAGTACAGTTTGTCCTTGGTGGCCAGCGTTTCGGGATCGCCGATCTCGCGCCACATGGGTGCCTTGGGATCGAAGAGGTTGAACAAGTGCAAGCCGTCCGCGCCTGCCGCCCAGGCATTCATGGCCCGGCCCCGGTAGCTGGCTGGAGAAGCCCGGTGAAAGCGCGTTTCGCCCTGGACCCGCGAATCGCTCAGGCAAGGATAGACCGGCACCTGATGCTTGTGTCCGAGTTCCACACTGTACTCCCACGGATTGAGCCGGAAATAGCAGGTGGTGATCAGCAGGTCGATCAGACCGTTGCCCAACCAGCCTTCGAGATCGAAGCCCATGTCGCGGCAGAATTCCACCGAATCCGGCACGCGGATCGCAACGACGATTGGCCGGCCCCGTTTGCAGCCGGCTTCTTCGGTCATCTTCCGCACGCGAGCCATCAGTTCAGTCATCGCCGCCCGCTCCTGGTCGCTCGCCGCGCCGCCGGTCGCGGTGCTCTTGAAGTAGCACAGGTGGCGGAAGAAATCCAGTTCCACGCCGTCCACGTCGTAGTTGCGGCAAACCTCCTCGATGTAGCGGAACGCCAAATCACGAATCTCCGGCCGCGCGTAATCAACGGAACTCCATCGGCCGTACGGCGTCCGCTTGACATGATCGCCGACCAGCCAGTCCGGATGCTCGACCTTCAGCGGCGGGAAGAGGAAGTACGGCTTGTCAGGATGGTGAGCCGCGTCGTGCGTATCGTTCATGCGCATCGACCAGAACACTTCCATCTTGTGCCGGTGGCCGAAATCGACGACGGCTTGCAGGCAGTCGGCGCCCTGGTCGATCAGTTCCTGGGCGATGTTCCGCGTGTCCGGCTGGATCCCGAACTCGGGGCCGGATCGAGCCAGCACGGTGCCGGCCTTGGTGTTGTGCGTGAAGTAGCTGAATCCGGAACTGATGGTGCAATAGGCGATCGCGTCGACCTGCGTCCCGGCCAATGGCGTGGTGCGTTTGGCCAGAAAACCTTCGACCGTGGTCTTTTCCTTCGCGGGCAAGTACAGCACGTCGCACCCATCGTTGTTCATGATGATGCGGCGTTGGCGATGGGCCAGTTCGTGGCGAGCCTGGCGCAGGTCGTCCAGCGACATGGAAGGTGCGCCTTGCCCGAAGGCCGTCCCCGTGCCGGCGACGGCCCAGCTCAGCAGCATGGTGATCGTTACAGAAATCAGCGAGTGGTACATGGTTTGGCTCCTCGAACTAGCGGTCTCCCGCCCGATCGACTCTACGGCTCTTGCCCGACGATCACGCGTTTCCAGCGTTGAGGAACGCCGCGCCAGGCGGTTTGGTAGGTCGTTTCAAGCGGCACATTGACATAGCGGTCGGGT
The DNA here is from genome assembly GCA_964486845.1 of uncultured Pirellulaceae bacterium. Lineage (GTDB taxonomy): Bacteria > Planctomycetota > Planctomycetia > Pirellulales > Pirellulaceae > Anammoximicrobium. The sequence continues at coordinate 2,828 of CAZAQY010000187.1, read as the reverse complement.
GTCAGAAACAGCGGCATGTCGGGCAGGACGCGGCCCACTGCAATCGGCTCGAAATACGCCGTGGGGCACGTATCCGCCCGGTAAGCTGCAAGGCTCAGCGGCTGTTCCGGAGTCACGCCCGGCGTCGCGCCCCAGAACTCGGCGTGCAGGCCGTCCGGGTCATGGCGGCCGGGTGGGTGCAGGTCGATCACCAACAGGTGCCGACCTTGTTCCAGGGCGCTGGACAGCTTGTCCAACAGCTGCCGAACGGCGATTTTGTTGCGCTTGTTACCCGGCGAAACGATTTCCAGGAAGGCGACGACGCGGTCTCCCAAAGCATGGTAGAGGACAATTCGATCCGCCTTGGCCGCGTAAATCGCCGCCTCCGCCTCCAACGTGTATCGAACCTTGGGAGGACACTCCGCGACGGCTACCCCGACATCGTTTCGGGAGCCTCGTTCCATCCAACCGTCGGAACCTTCAAATTCTTCGAGGGCCAACACATCGGGGTGTGGCCGACCGGCAACCTGCTCGGCCATGGCGTAGTAGCCTTCGGGCAGCAGGCCGTCATTCAACGCATCTCGAATTGCGACGATCCATGCCTGATGGAAATCGTGAAACGTCCCGGCGACGACGCGTGTCCAATCGTGAACCGGCATTTCAAGGAACCTCGATTCTCAACGGCGGAAGACAGATCATTCTTATGATCGCCATTGTAACGCCGTCGCGGGCTCCATGCTACAAGCGGCTTCCTCGCAGGGCACCCGTCGGAGATCCGGCAGCGAAACAATCCTCCGCCATTTCTTGCACCCCATCTTTCTGTCACTTCATTTTTCTGTCCGTCGCATCAGGGCATTTTTCGCTTTTGCCGCGATTTCGACCGTGCCGGCTTGTGCGCAGGATGCTTCGCCAGTTCATCGGGAGTCACGATCGCCGGCCTGAACGTTGTCCCGTGGGAAAGTGCGGCGCGGGAAGGAGAGTGGGGTTTCGCCCTGCGGAGGGATCGGTCGGCGATGTGAATCCTCCCGGCTCCGCTGGCCAGCGTGCTGGCGGCCCAGGCGGGAAATCCGTATTGGCAATGGTACGTCGAACATTTGTCAAGCCGGAATTGGCGGTCGTGTTCGACCGGCTGATCGCCCGCGAGCCCGCCAAGTTTGAGTACTGGCTGCACGCGATCAACGAGATGCTTATCGACGAGCATGCACGGCGACAATACCTGACTTTCCGCGTCACCGCTAGCGTCGCGTGGCGGCGACCCACCGAACCGGCGGCATCTGGACTTCGCCACGCCGAGCGAATAAAGTACTGTGTTGATGCGACCGTTCTAAACCCGCCGAGAGCAAGTGTCTTGCAGCGCTCGGAATCCTGGCGCGGACGGCTCAGCGGCGAGCCGTGCGTCGGCGGGCGTACCGATAGTGTGGGCGGATCCGTTTGCGGAGGAAGCGAAAAGCAATGAATAAGCTGCGTGTTGGGATTTTGGGGGCTACCGGCATGGTGGGCCAGCGTTTTGTGCATTTGCTGGGAAATCACCCTTGGTTCGAGGTGGTGGCGGTGGCCGCCAGCCCCCGCTCGGCGGGCAAGCCGTATGCGGAAGCCGTCGCGGGGCGCTGGGCGATGCCGGCGGAGATCCCCGCCGAAATCGCGAAGCTGACGGTGCTGGACGTGCAAGCGATCGACGCGATCAGCCAAGACGTCGCGTTCGTCTTCAGTGCCCTGGACATGGACAAGCAGGCGATCAGGGACCTGGAAGACGCCTATGCCAAGCACGAGTGCCCGGTGGTTTCCAACAACTCGGCGCACCGCTGGACGCCGGACGTGCCCATGATCATGCCGGAGATCAACCCGGGCCATTTGGACATCATCGAAGCTCAGCGCCGCCGGCTGGGTACTCGCCGCGGCTTTGTGGTCGTCAAGCCGAATTGTTCGATCCAGCCGTACGTGCCGGCGTTTCACGCCTTGGCGGACTACCAGGCCACGCGGGCCGTGGTCTGCACTTACCAGGCGGTGTCCGGCGCCGGCAAGACGCTGGTGACTTGGCCGGAGATGGTGGACAACGTCATTCCGTACATCGGCGGCGAGGAGGACAAGAGCGTGCGCGAACCGCTGAAGATTTGGGGAAAGATCAGCGGCGGCCAGATCGTGCCTGCCGAGAGTCCCGTGATGTCCGCTCAGTGCATTCGCGTGCCGGTTTCCGACGGACACATGGCTGCGGTCTCGGTGAGCTTTGCCAAGAAGCCGCCGATCGAGGTGATACGCGAGCGCTGGGCGGCCTTTGCCGGCAAACCACAGCAGCTGCAACTGCCCTCCGCTCCCCAGCCGTTCTTGCAATACTTCGAGGAAGACAACCGTCCGCAAACGAAGTTGGATCGCGACCTGGGCAACGGCATGGCCGTCGCGCTGGGGCGGCTGCGGGAGGACAACTTGTTCGACTACAAGTTCGTCGCCCTCAGCCACAACACGGTCCGCGGCGCCGCGGGCGGGGCCGTGCTGATCGCCGAGTTGCTGCAGGCCGAAGGACGGCTGGCCTAGGACCGGCAGGGAAATAAGTGTCGTCTTTCGCGGAGAGGCTGTGAAAAAATTGGGACAGGCGCCTCGCAGTCCCCTGTTTTTCCAGGGATTGGCCCGGTGCAGCTCGGAACCAGTCCCATTTTTTGCCTCGTCAGCAGAATTCGTGGGTGAATTCTGGTTCGGGAAGATGCCCAAGTTGATGCTACAACGCGGTTTCGATTCCTTCAAAGGTGCGAAAACCGAAGGCTTTTCTCATGCTCAGTTTGGCTTTGAGGTTCAATCCCTGTACTTGCACTTTAGGACAGCCTACCATTGGCCGCTTGTTCACAAACAGAGGCCAA
>CAZAQY010000186.1:0-17224 GCA_964486845.1 uncultured Pirellulaceae bacterium | reverse complement strand
GTTGGTTGAATCTTGCTCAACTCTATACGACACGCGCGCTTCAGCCGGATGAACCTCAAATTCAATAAGTTTGGGTCTATAAGCGGTCTAATCCGCTAGCGCACCCCACTCATTGTCAGTCGTCGCCGCCCTCGCAAGGCCATGATCGGGAAATGTGGCACAGATCGCCTGAGTTCATCCATCCATGTATCGCACTCTATCATCATGCGGCCCGCTTGACCGTGCTGCCAGCCGGCGATCCCTCGAGGAACCGTGACGGCTTCACCAACCGCCCATCCTTGAACTCCAGAACCTCTCCCTCCTTTTCAATGCACTTGCCCGCGGCATCGAAGATCAGTCGCATCGCCCCTAGGTAAGTGGGCCGGCCGTAGCCATCCCTGGCCTGTCCGATCAGCACGCCGTTGCGCAACTCGGGAGGATTGAGCATCGTATGGGTATGACCTCCGACGATCGCGTCGATTTTGTCCCCATATTTGTCGGCCAGGGCTCGGTCCGCGCTGACGCCGATATGCGTCAAGAGCACGAATAGGTCGCAGCCGTCGCGCAGCGATTCATATTTCGTGAAAGCCTGCTGTGCACTGGACAACTTTACCCCGTCCGCCTTGAAGCCGCCACCGCACAGCCCCAACACGGTCAAACGTAGGCCGCTGTTCAGCTTGCGACTGATGAAAGGCTGGGGCGTGATATAATTGTCCGTGTTCACCACCACGTTTGCCCCAAGGACCGGAAATTTCATTTTCTTCAAGTAGTCGCGCGTGATCGTTCCCTCATAGCCCAGATCGTGATTACCGGGCACGACAGCATCGTACCCCAGGCGGTTCATGGTAGCTACCATGAATTGCAATCGCTCTGTGTACTGCTCTGCGTTGGTAACGATCTTTTTCCCTTCCCAACGATCGCGGCGGATGGAGAAATCTCCGGCATTGAATAAGAGCACATCCGCGTACGTATCGCGGAAGTGTTGGACCGTCTCTGCGATCTTATCGACGCACGTGAAGCTGAAATGGAGGTCGTTATTATGGAGGATGATCACCGTGTGCGTTGCGGACGACGCAGCGTCGTCCGCTGCAAGACCCGCTGTGGGCACACCCGCCAACACCAAGACCACCAGCAGCAACTGGCGCCACAGACACAAAATGAATCTAGAAGACGACGCGATGACCATCGTTGTGCTAGGCTTCTTCATCTCGCTTTCTCTCCTAAGCACGTTCGGCAGCGTGATGTCCACTTCGTTCGATCACCGGCTTTAGGTGAACCTCGATCTTCGTGCCGGACGGATCTTCGTTGGAAAAGGCCCGCATGCAGGGCCGCCGTAACCAAAAACCGAATCCCGTGGACAGCCAACTATGAAGCAGCGTAAACCATCGAGGAAACGACTACAAGTCCGCCACGCCAAGAACTTCACGCCTTTATGAGACGACCAGCGGGATCGAACCGCTGTGCCCAAACTCCAGTGGCTTCGGACGGATGCGACGAGCGTGGCGCGGGCGGCGCGATTAACCTCACCGTTTGTTCACGGAATAACTTCCGTGGTAGACTTAGTCCTGAGCCCTGCGGCTCACGCGCTCTCCGAGCCGTGCAGATGTTCGCGCGTTTTCGACCAGGACGGCACGGCTCAGAGAGCCATGCTACAAAGAGCCGTGCTACAAATGGTCCGCTCGCCGATTCTACAGCTGCCAGCCGGGGCGGTATTCGCGGCGGATGAAGGCGCCGGCTTCGGGGCAGCCGATCGCTTGCAGTTTCTCCGCGTCCCAATTCAGCTTCTTGCCGGTCCGCAGCGCCACGTTGCACAGCAGCGCAGCCTCGGTCAACGCGCCGGAGTAGTCGAAATTGCACGTGGTCGGCCCGCCTGTCTTGCAGGCTTCGGTCCATTCCCGGTGGTGACCGATCGAGTTCGGGATGAACGGTTCGGGACGCTGGAAGTCTTTGAACCGAGCTTCCGGCAGCAATTGGTGCCGGCCGTAGTCGGCGATCAGCATGCCCGACGAACCGATGAACAGCACGGCGCTGCCCCATTGCGGGATCTGCTTTTCTTTGACCAGCTCCGGATACGGGCCGCCGTTGTACCAGTTCAATGTGACCGGCGGCAGGTCGCCTCGGGCGGGGAATTCCTGCTTGGCGATCGTCCAACGTGCGGCGCTTTCCGGATGGACCGGCCCCTGTGCCTCGACCGAGGTCGGATGGCGCAGGTTCAGCGCCCAGAAGGCCAGATCGCAGTAGTGGCAGAAGAAATCACCGAGTTGACCGTTGGCAAAGCTCCACCAGTACCGCCAATGGAACGGAGCGTAAGCGGAATTATACGGGCGGTAAGCCGCGGGGCCGAGCCAGAGATCCCAATCGAGTCCCGGCGGAACCGGCGGCTCGTCCTTCGGCGCGTCGGGCTGGGACATGTCCGCCGGCTTGGGCGGACCGCCAAAGTTCGCACCCAGCCACACGTGGACTTCGCGGACCGTGCCGACGGCCCCCGTCTGCACCAATTCGACCACGCGGCGATAGTTGTCGCCCGCGTGGATCTGTGTTCCCATCTGGGTGACCAGTTTCTTGTCGCGCGCGGTTTCCGCCATCACGCGGGCTTCGTACACGCTGTGCGTCAGCGGCTTTTCGCAGTAGCAGTGTTTGCCCAGCTTCATGGCCATCACGCCGGCCGGCGCGTGCGTGTGGTCGGGCGTGCCGATCACCACGGCGTCGATCTGGGCGTGCATCTCATCCAGCATCTTGCGGAAATCCTTGTACCGTTTGGCCTGGGGGTAACGCTGGAACGTGGGACCGCCGCGTTGCTCGTCGACGTCGCACAAGGCCACGAGGTTCTCGCTCGCCACGCCGTTCACGTCGTCGCCGCCACGGCCGCCGATCCCGATCCCGGCGATGTTCAGTTTCTCGTTGGGCGACTTGGATGGTTCGGCCGCCAACAGGCCATGAGTGGTCCAGACGCCAGCCGCCACAGCGGCGGTGCGCAACATGTCACGGCGGGAAACAAGAGTGGACATTACGTGTGCTCCTTGTGCGGGTGAAGGTGGGCTTTCGAACCGGAAACGATTGTCGCGATGGCTCATCGCCGCGTCAAGCGTGCTCGCGTGCGGATCGAGGATCGGAATTTCACGGCCAGAGTGCTTGCTTGCGGATCGCCAAGCGATGATAATCCTGCGGTAACGGTGGAAGGACCACCCATCATGAATCTTGCTCTGGGACCACGCATCATGCGTCAACCTTTCGTCTACGTCATGGCCCTCGCCTTGGTCACTGTCGCCGGCGCCGGCGCGGAATCGGATCCTGAACCGGCCTTTCTGGCGGTGCCGCAGTACGTCGGCCCGCCGCAACCGCAACACGCGGTCACGAACCGCGCCTTTCAGGGCATCCCCAGCATGGCCGTCACGCCGGGCGGACGGCTGTGGGCGAATTGGTACGCGGGCAAGACCCCCGGCGAGGATCAGAACAACTATGTGGTGCTCAGCACCAGCGGCGACAACGGAGCCACTTGGCGCGAAGTGTTGGTCGTGGATCCCGACGGCGAAGGCCCGGCCCGCACCTTCGACCCGGAACTCTGGATGTCGCCCGACGGCAAACTCCGCATGTTCTGGGCGCAGGCCCAGGGACACGAAGCGACGCTTGGAGGCGTGTGGTGCCTGCAGACGGCCGAGCCGGAGTCGGAGCAACCGGTGTGGGAGAAGCCCGTGCGCATCACGAACGGAGTGATGATGTGCAAGCCGCTGGTGCTCACCACCGGCGAATGGGTGCTGCCGGCCTCCACGTGGCGGAAGACCGACAACAGCGCCAAGCTGGTCGTTTCGACCGACCAGGGCCGGACTTGGACGGTCCGCGGCGGCTGCAACGTACCGGTCGCAGACCGCGCATTTGACGAGCACATGCTGATCGAGCGCCGGGACGGTTCGCTGTGGCTGCTGGCCCGCACGAGATACGGAATCGGCGAAAGCGTGTCCACCGACCGCGGCGCGACCTGGCCCGAACTAAAGCCGTCGGCCATCGCGCATCCCAGCGCCCGGTTCTTCATCACGCGTCTGAGTTCGGGCAACTTGCTGCTGGTCAAGCACGGCCCGATCGACAAACGCACGGACCGCTCGCACTCGACGGCGTTCGTCTCCACGGACGACGGACGCACGTGGGGCGGCGGACTGTTGCTCGACGAGCGCAGCGGCGTCTCGTATCCCGACGGCCAGCAGACGCCCGACGGGCTGATCCGGATCATTTACGATTTCAGCCGCACCGGCGCGCGGCACATCCTGATGGCCACGTTCCGCGAAGAGGACGCCGCAGCGGGCAAAGCCGTGTCCGGCGCAGTGCATCTGCGGCAGCTGGTCAGCCAGGCTGCGGGAGGGCTGCAGCCCGAGCCGCCGCCGGTGGCGGCCAACCAGGACGGGGAGCCGTTGCGGAAAGAGCCCCCCGGCGCGCTGGCCGCCGGAGAGGCCCCGGCTCAGGCGTTGGCTGCCGGCGAACTCCTGTTCACCGACCGCGGCTACGTGCTGAGCGAACTGCCCGCCGCGCTGCAGGGCGCCAGCTTTTTGCGCGTCAAGTTGGACGGGCAAAAGGAAGTGCGTTGCAGCCGCGCCGGCGCGGTGCACTTCCTCACGCCCGAACCCGGCCGCAACAAGGACAGCCAAACGCAAGCCCTGCTCGACCAGGGATTCAAGAAGGTCGCCCTGCCGGAAGTGCGCTTGTTCAACCCGTCCAGCGCCGCCAACTTCTGCACGCTCTACCAAAAGGACTGCGCCGCAGGCGACACGATCACGCTCGGCAAGTGGGCGGTGCCCTTGTTTTTTTCTCTGAGGAGCGAAACGGTGAGCAACCCGCTGACTGCCAAATGGACCGGGCCCTACCACGGCGTACCGCCGTTCGATGTGGTGAAGGTCGCCGGCCTGAAGCCTGCGCTCGAAGCCGGCATGAACGATCAGTTGGCCGCCATCGACGCGATCACGTCGAACGAGGAACCTGCAACCTTCGACAACACGCTCGCGGCGCTGGAAGCGTCGAGTCGCATGCTGGATCGTGTGTCGACGATTTATCACGTCTGGTCGTCGACCATGAGCACTCCCGATTTTCAGGAAGTCGAACGGGAGATGGAGCCGAAGCTGGCGGCCTTTGGCGACAAGATCGTGCAGAACGAGAAGCTGTTCGCACGGATCGCGGCGGTGTACGAGGCCCGCGATAGGCTGTGCCGGACGCCCGAGCAGAAGCGCCTCGCCTGGCTGTACTACACGAACTTCGTGCGCGCCGGCGCCAAGCTCGATGCGGCGGGCAAGAAGCGGGTGGCCGAAATCAACGAGCGGCTGGCGTCGCTGTACACGAGCTTTACCCAGAACATCCTCGGCGAAGAAAAGGAGTACACGCTGTTTCTCGATCAGGCGGTCGACCTGGACGGCCTGCCGGATTCGGTCGTGTCCGCCGCCGCTGCGGCAGCCGAGGCCCGCGGCCAGCCGGGCAGGTGGGCGATTCTCAATACCCGCTCCAGCGTCGAACCTTTCTTGAGTTTTTCGACGCGCCGCGACTTGCGGGAAAAGGTGTGGCGGACGTTTGTGAGCCGGGGCGACCACGGCGACGCACGGGACAACAAGAAAATCATCACGGAGGTGTTCCAGCTGCGCGCCGAGCGAGCCAAGCTGCTGGGATATGCCACGCACGCGCACTGGCGAGTCGAGAACGCGATGGCCAAGACACCCGAGCGGGCCATGGAATTGCTGGAGGCAGTCTGGCCGGCGGCCGTCGCCCGGGTCAAAGAAGAGGTTGCCGACATGCAGGCGATCGCCGACCGGGAGGGCGCGAAGATCGCGATCGAGCCGTGGGATTACCGCTACTATGCGGAAAAGGTCCGCAAGGCCAAGTACGACCTGAACGAGAATGAGGTCAAGCCCTTTTTGCAGCTCGACAAGCTGCGGGAGGGCATGTTCTACGTCGCGGCGGAACTGTTGGACCTGCACTTCGCGCCCGCCCGGGACGTTCCGGTGTATCATCCGGATGTCCGCGTCTGGGAGGTCCAGGACGGCCAGGGCCGGCACGTGGGGCTCTGGTACTTTGACCCCTACGCCCGCGAGGGCAAGAGGTCGGGCGCGTGGATGAACGCCTACCGCAGCCAGGAACGCTTTGCGGAAGAGATCCCCACCATCGTCTCGAACAACTCGAACTTTGTGAAGGGCCGACCCGGCGAGCCGGTGTTGTTGAGCTGGACGGACGCCGAAACGTTGTTTCACGAGTTTGGGCACGCCGTGCATGGACTGTCGTCCAACGTTTCCTATCCTTCGCTCTCGGGTACTGCGGTTGCCCGCGACTACGTGGAGTTCCCCTCGCAGATTCTCGAACGCTGGCTCAACACCCCCGAGGTCTTGGGCAAGTTTGCCTTGCACCACGAGACAGGCAAGCCGCTGCCGATGGAACTGCGGCAGAAGATCGAGAAGGCCGACAAGTTCAACCAGGGCTTTGCGACCGTCGAGTACCTCGCGTCGGCGCTGGTGGATCTGAAAGGCCATCTGGCCGGTGATACGCCCATCGACCCGGCCGCTTTCGAACGCGACACGCTGACGGCGCTCGGCATGCCGCGGGAAATCGTCATGCGGCACCGCATGCCCCATTTCCTGCACGTCTTCGCCAGCGACGGCTACGCGGCGGGCTATTACAGCTATCTGTGGGCCGACACGCTCAGCGCCGACGCGTACGAAGCGTTCCTGGAAGGCGCAGGTCCGTTCGACAGGGCGATCGCCAAGAAGCTCAAACAGCACGTCTTCTCGGCAGGCAACACCGTTGACCCCGCCGAGGGCTACCGGGCCTTCCGCGGCCGCGATGCCGGGATCGGCGCCCTGATGCGGCACCGCGGCTTTCCGGAACCTGCCTCCCCGCCGGTCTCGACCTCCTGCGGCGTGCGGTAATCTTGCCGTGTTTGGCGCCGTGATGAGACCTGCTGTCGAGGCGCGCTTGTCGGTGTGGCACGGCCTACTTGTTGGCCATGTCCGCCGCGCCGGCACGGCCAACAAGTAGGCCGTGCCACAGCTCGTCGTCGAACGGTTCGACCGCGCTGTCGCCGCCGGGGGCCGGCCTGCAGTGGTCGCGCCGGTCGCTCGAGGTATTCGGCGACTCGCGTGACGTTTCGCGTGCCTGTGGCACGTCGGGTTTCCGAACCGACACGGACGCCGGTTCCGATCGCTTCTTCTGGTTGTCAAGAGCGGGCGACGGAACTGCGGAGGAAGTTATTTCGGCCGCCATTGCGACGGGGGCGGCGACCGGCGGTTGGCTGGCGACGTGGATGCCGAGCGGGGATTCTCCTTCGCCTGCGGCGGCAAAGGCATTCAGGGTGTTGACGACCTCCAGGACGTCCTGCGGACACAACTGCCCGTCGCCCGTGACGTCCAGGTAGGGCAGGGGAAAGGTCCCTTGGGGAGAGGGCGGTGGCAGCAAGCGCGTCTGGTTCACGTTCAAATCGTTGATCAGGATTAAGGCGTCAATGGCGCTGATCGTTTTGTCGGCATTGACGTCCTGATGTTCGACAGGGTTGCGCCAAGGCCGGTCGTCCAAGTCGACGACGGTTACGACCACGCTCGCGGTTGATGACCAGAGGCCGTAGACGTCCCGAACTTGATAGGTGAATTCGTCCAGACCGATCAGCCCCGTGCCAGGCGCGTACTGAACTCGCCCTGTCGCCTGGTCGACGAAAACCTGACCGGCGGAAGGCTGCCTGACAATCGTGACCGAGGTCGCGTCCAGCGGCACGCCTCCCCCGTCGTTGGCCAGGACGTCAATAATGACCGGCAGGTCCTTCTCCGTCACGGATCGATCGTCGCTGGCGACCGGCGGTGCAACGTCGCCCGGCGCGATGATCGTCAAATCGTAATCGGGATGAATGGCGCCTTGATACGCGGCGACGCGGATATAGTATTCACTGCCCATCGCTACGTCGCACCACACTCTTTCGATTGGGTCGAGCGTCCGGCTCGAGGCGATCAAGCCCCCCTGGGCGCCGTACAGAAACAGGTCCAGGTTGCCGGCGCCTCGGCTGGAGTCCAACTCCACGATGAAGTGTCCGTCGGCCGGGGCTTGCCAGCGGAAGAAATCCTCATCGTTGGCTTCATGGATGGACAGGTGGGGAAGCGTGCGCACGCCCGCAGCCAATACGAATGCCTGGACCAGCGAATCGTTGGGCTCAAACGAGTCGGGCGGCAGGGCGTTGTAAGGCACGACGAAGTCGACTTTGACGTTCAGCGTCCCCACGACCGCCCCGGAAACGTAGATCGGCTCCTGCAACTCGCCGCCCGAAGCCGTCAGATCGTAAGTATCGGCTGCAACCTGAAGGGAATACGCGCCGGTGGACCCCGTGACGGTGGTGTACGTCGTGCCGCGACTCCTGCCAGTGGCCGAAATCGTGACCCCTTCCAAGCCTTCGCCCGCGGAAAAGAAGTCGTCGCCGTCGCTCTGATCCGAAAACGCCACGCCGGTCAGAAACACGTTGCCCGAGCGGCTGGCGAACAACTCGGTCATGTCGACGCCGTAGTTTTGACGAAACGCGACACCGACGCCGACTTCCCGATAGGTCTCGCGCAGCATATTCACGCGATGGCCGGGACTGAGGAACAGCGCATCCTGAGCCGTGACCGGGTCGAGGTCGATCGCGATGTTCTCGCCCCATGATCGCCAGGGATAGCCGGCATCGTCCAGCCGATCGCCGGGGGCCTCGCCGTCTGGGTTGACGTGGTCGAAGAAATTCCGATCGATCATGTCCTGGCTGTGCGCTGCCGCGACGCCGATCAGCAACTGATGCGGTGCCAGCGGCTGCTTGGGCGCGGTCGAAATCGTCCCGGCGGGCAGACCCTGATTCAGGTCAATTCCCAGCCGGGCGGCTTCCGCGGTCGGGTTCGCGCGAGCCCGGTTGACCATTTCGATCACCAGCTGTTCGTCGTCCAGCATCGTGATCGCGGCCAACAGGCAGCGTGGTTCTAGAGCTTCGAACAGTGGCTGTCGAGTCGGCCGACGAGAGCGAGTGACCGCGGTGAGGATTCGCCAAGCCATATTGTGGTAACCCAGAAGTTGTTAAATAAAAACTATAACAAGTTGAGTAGTTGCAGGTACTTATAACACCTACTGTTTACATCCGCATATATAACCGAGACCCCTTTGCTCATGTCAATCGGAAAATAAAGTCGAAAGTGGACTACTCGATGAGCGTGTAAAGCCCGTGGCGACGAAAATGCCCCTGGAGTAAAGCCTGCGTTTTTCACGCCGGGATGCGCGATCTTCCTTCTCAGCACGCAGATCAACTCAGCAGGAGTTGCAGATCTTCGGCCGTCAAGCTGCGGATGAGGCTGTTGTCCGCGGAAACAATGGCGTCGGCCAACTCGCGTTTCTCGCGCTGCAGTTCGACGATCTTCTCTTCCACGGTATCGCGGCAGATCAGTCGATAGGCGAAAACGTGCCGGTCCTGCCCGATGCGGTGCGCGCGGTCAACCGCTTGCGCTTCCACGGCGGGGTTCCACCAAGGATCCAGGATGTAGACGTAATCCGCTGCAGTCAAATTCAAGCCCTGCCCGCCCGCCTTGAGACTAATCAAGAACACGGGGCACTGGGCGTCCTGCTGAAAACGCTTGACTTTCTGCTCGCGGTTGCGCGTCTGGCCGTCCAGGTACTCGTAGACGACGCCACGTCTGTCGAGTTGCTGGCGGACGATCGCCAGCAGGCTGGTGAATTGGGAGAAGATCAGAGTCTTGTGTCCCTCGGCGACCACTTCTTCGATTTGTTCCATCAGCAGTTCCAGCTTGGCGCTGGTTTCCGCCGAACGATTGGAGTCGATGAGTCCCGGATGACACGCCGCCTGGCGCAACCGCAGCAGGGCTTCCAGGACGTGGATTTTGGCCTTGGCAAGTCCCAATTCGGCGACGCGCTGGTTCAAGCTGGAGCGATAGTAGTCCCGCAATTCGTCGTACAGTTTCCGCTGCTTGGACTCCATTTCGCAGTACAGCGTCTGTTCGGTCTTTTCGGGCAACTCGCTCAGCACCTGCTCCTTGGTGCGGCGGAGCAGGAAGGGACGCAGCGCGTGGGCCAGCAGCGGCAAGGCCCCATCGTCGCCATCGCGGCTGCGCCCCGACTTGGTCAACGACGCAAAGGCACTCGACCGGCCTAGCATGCCGGGATTCAGGAACTCGAACAGCGACCACAACTCGCCCAGATGGTTCTCGACGGGGGTGCCGGTCATCGCCAAGCGGTGATCGGCCTGCAGCAGACGGCAGGCCTTGGCCGCCTGAGCGTTGGCGTTCTTGATGGCCTGCGATTCGTCCAGGATCGCGTAATCCAGGGGGATCTTCCGCAATTCGACGATATCTCGCCGCAAGATCCCGTAGGTTGCCACGATCACGTCGTGGTCCGCAAATCGCTTGCGCAGCGCCCCCCGATCCAGGCCCGAGTAATCCAGGACGCGCAGCTGCGGCGTAAAGCGAGCGGCTTCGTCGATCCAGTTGAAGACCAGGCTCTTGGGAACCACGACCAGGGACGGCTTTCGCGTCTGCCCCTGCGGCAAAGGCTCGTGGCGGCGGCATTCGAGCAGCGCCAGCACCTGGACCGTCTTGCCCAAGCCCATGTCGTCCGCCAGGCAGCCGCCGAAACGGAATTCGCGGAGGAAGTTCAGCCAGCCCAAACCATCTTTCTGGTAGCCGCGCAGAGTGCCGGCAAAACTCTGCGGCGCGTCGGACGCGACGACGCCCTCGAACGACCGCAGCTTGCGGCGGTACTCGTCGAACCGCTGATCGACCTCCACGTTTTCCTGAGCCGCCAGCAGGGCGTCCAGCAGCAGCGCCTGGGTAGCGGCGAACTTCAGCTTGCCCTCGTGCGACTGCCCCAGATCGGCCAGGCCGCCGTACTTCTTGAGCCACTCCTCGGGCAGCATCCCATGGGTGCCGTCGTCCAGGCGGATGTACTTGTCCTTGTTGCGCAGGGCCCTCAACAAGCTCGGCAGCGACGCCGTGACGCCGTCAAAGTCGACGCGCCCGTCCAACTCGAACCAGTCGATGCCGGTCGAGACACTCAAATGAAAGCTGCCGGGCCGCCGGATCAGCTTGCCTTCGGATTCGACCTGCCATCCCTGCGCGGTCAGGCGATCGACGATCTGGGGCAACTGCTTGTGCGGGAAGCGCACGTCCGGCACGTCGCCACGATAGGCGTAAGGCGGGTACGCTTCGATGCCCAGCGCCGTCAGCTGGCCGAACAGCGCTTGCTCCTTGTCCAGCGAACGGAACACGAGTTGGTCCCGCTCGGCATCGAACCGCGCCGTCTGGCCTTGGTGCAGTTTCGCCCACCATGTGCCGTACAGGAACGAAACGTTGGCGGTCAAGTACCGGTGGTCGCTGTATCGCTGGGGGGCCTGGATCGACAGCTTGGCTTGCGGCTCTGGGTGGACTTGTTCCAGTTTCAGGTTCGCGGGCAGTTCGACCTGCGGCAGTCGCGACGCCGCACAGAGATGTTCCAGCAAGTCACCCCGGTCGGCGTAGGGGACGGCGATGGCGGGATGCTTGCGCAGCGTGGAAATCCAAGCAAAGTCGCCGGCGGCGTCCAGCCGGGCCAGAGTCTCCGAAAACAGGACCAGGCCGTGGGACAACAGCAAGACCGCGTCGCTCAGCGGCACGGCCTGATCGCCCCGGACCAGCTGGCCCTGAATGGTCCACTGCCGCCGCGCGTCGTCGGGCTGGATGGCCAGCCGGAATTGCCATGCGGGACCGTCGTCCCAAGCGATCGTTCGGCCTTCTTCCAACGGCATGCCGTTGTTCAACAGCCAAACGAACCGCCCCGATCCGCACAGGCGCGGCAACAACACATCCTGCAGCGCCGGAGAAATGGCGCAACGGTTGTACGCTTGCGAATCGACGGCCGACCCGCCGTAGTAGTACGATCCGTAATAGGCGTCGTTCTGGACCGTGTTGCCCAGCAATTGCTGCAGCAGTTGCCGGTCCTCGAGGACATAGCCGATCAGCTGGTCGCTGCGCCGGACGCTCAGCCGTTTGAGCTTGCCAAACTCGCCGTTCTTCTTGGTTTCCCGTTCATAGAAATCCACGATCAGCGTTCCCCGCTCCAGGCTGGCGGTCACGTTCAACAGGAACCAAGCCTCGTGCCGGCGACCGCGGCTGTCGTATTCCACGGTGCCAAACAGCCTGGGTGGATGGGCTCCGTAATCCGGCTTGTCCGGCCCGGCCACGGATCCGAGCAGACGCTTCCACGCCGGCGGCTGGGCACGTCCAGCGCGGTTGCTGGTTTCCGCCTCGCGACGCTGCAGCGGACCCGCATACCTGGGCCTGATTTCATCGGCTGGATCGTCACGCCAGTCGACTGTCGCTTCGCCCAATTCGTCTTCGTGTACGACCACTAGGCTGGGCCGTCTGGCCAGATGCGGCGCGAGCCCCCGCGCGTCGGCCGCCAGAATTGCAGCCCAAATGTGCTTGCACAGGCTTCCGCCGCCGTATCGCGGGCAACTGCAGTAAGCATCGATCTTGCCTTCTCGATCCGCCCGCGACCAATCCAGTTCCACGTCGTAGGGATCGGGGCCGCTGCCGGTCACCGTGGCGAATAGTCCCTTGGAATCACTGGCCGTGATCTCGACGCAGCGTCCGTAGTAATAAGCGGTTCCCCGGCTCCGCGTCGCACTGTCAAACGAGCGGGAACAAGATCGAGTTAAGGCCACCGTTCGACGCTCCATGCATGGAATCCGTTCTTGTCCAACGCGGCCTGCTGCCGCAACCAAACGAACTGAGACGCTGTGGGAAGTTCAAATAGCCGCCGGCTCATAATCGGACCAACAACTCGCCGCGGCCGCCCTCGATCAGGTCGCCGTTGAAAAGGTCAAATTTCGCCGCCGTCACCTCCTCGGACACGGGAAACCCCAAGCCCTGCACGTGCCGCAGCAGCAACGTCATGATTTCCGGCCGATAGCGGCAGGCAAACCGAAAACTGGGCAACACCCGAGGCGGCTCGCCGCCCAAGAAAGCAATGGTTCCGCGCCGCATGCCGGCCCCGTGCCGGATGCCAGCCGAGCCGAAAACGAGGATCGACCCCGCCAACATATCGAAGCCGGCCAAATCGCCTGCCGCCCCCACGGCCAGCAGTCCGCGACGCATGGAATGGCCGATTTCGTTGCCCACGGAGCCGTGAACCAGGATCGTCCCGCCGGTCATGCCGCGAGCGCTGCCCCGATAGGCTGCGCCAATCAGGTGTCCCGCCCGGCCCCGGACGTGAATCAGCCCGCCGTGCATTTCGCCTCCGACCCAATCGCCCGCATCGCCGTCGACGAAGATCTCGCCTCCGCTCATCTCGCTCCCCAAGTGGCGTCCGGCGTTTCCGGCGATGTGCATCCAGCCGCGGCTCATTCCCGCCCCGATCCAGTGTACGCCGGAAAGATCGCCTTCCCATGCCATCCGCTGGTCCGCAGGATCGCCCGACACGTCGAAGAACTCGGCCAACGGAACCTTCGTGTTGCCATGGAAAATGGGGATTCTCTCGATGTCCCCCAGCGGCTTGTCCCGCACGGCTTCCGGCGTCACGCCCTCCACCTCGACAGGCACGCTCGACCGGCTTTTCAGCAGCAAACGCAGGGTCATCGTAGGTTGCTCCGCAAACGTTCCTGGCGAACGGTGGGCGTTGGCCCACCGGTTCCTTCGATGCTAGCAGGCTAAGCTTGGGAAAAACCGGTGGGCTAAAGCCCACCGTTCGCCAACATTCCGGATCCTTCCGCAGAAATCAGAGTCGAAACACCGAGCCGATGAGTATAGCCAATCCGCCCGCCGCAGGCTAGGATGCCAACGGGCAGGCGGAGTTGGCAACGACGGAGTCGAATCTTGTGATCGCGGGCGGAATCATCCTTTGTGGCGGGAAGAGCAGCCGGATGGGCTGGCCCAAGGCAACGCTGCCGTTCGGGCCGGAATTGATGCTGCAGCGCGTGGCAAGGCTGGTGGGCGGGGTCGTCGGCCCGCTGGTTGTCGTCGCCGCGCCGCAGCAGGAATTGCCGCCGCTGCCGGGGGAGATCCAGGTTGTCCGCGATCGCCATCAAGGGCGCGGCCCCCTCGAAGGCCTGTACGCCGGCCTGGAAGCGTTGCAGGATCGAGCTGATGCGGCGTTCGCCACCGGCTGCGACGTGCCGCTGTTGGTGCCTCAATTTGTACGCGTCATCTTGGAACGTCTGGGCGATTGCCAGATCGCGGTCCCGGTCGACGGCGAGTTCCATTATCCGCTGGCCGCTGTCTACCGCACCAACGTAGTGCCGGAAATCCAGTCGTTACTGGCTGCCGACCGCCTGCGGCCAGTCTGGCTCTTCGACCGCGTCCGCACCCGCCGTGTGAGCGTCGAAGAACTCCTCGCAGCCGACCCCGATTTGCAGACGCTGGCGAACCTGAACCAGCCCGCCGATTACTTGGCCGCGCTCCAACGGGCCGGATTCGACGTGCCCCCTGAGGTCCGACGGGCGCTGGGACTGTGACGGCGTTAACCCTCCCCCGCCGCGTTTCTTCATCTTTCTTACGTCCCATCTTTCTGTCAGCCATCCGCCATCTCTGCCACCTGACTCTTTCTGTCCGCCGGCCCGTCGGGTTGCTTCTCCGCACTCGCGCGGCCAAGATGGGGTGCGTTGTTCGTGTTTCAGCCGAAAACTCCAGGCCGTGTGCTTGCCAGGAGTGTTCTGTTCTGCCGAAGAGTTGGAGTGAGCCATGTCACCATCTGCCGCCCTTGCGTCCACCGACGCCCGCGTGTTGGCGGGCATTCCTGCGATCAACTGCACGTTCTACTGGCGGGTCCGTTTCCTGGTTGGCGACCCGGCGGCCCTGATTGAATTTCCTGGTGACGGCAAAACGGAATCGCTCTTCATTCTGCGGGACATCGAAATGGAGCGGGCCCGCCGCCACGCTCGCGCAGACCAGGTCCACTGCCCCGCGGATTTCGCGCCGGAGGGCGGATTGTCGGGCGACCGGGAAACGGCGACGGCCCAAGCCGTCGCGGAATGCCTGCGGCGACGGGGCGTCCGCCGCGCGATCGCCGACCGCACGCTCCCGCTGCTGTTCGCTCACGAGATGCAGAAAGCCGGCATCGCAGTGGAATGCGATCCGGAGTGGGGCGTCCTGCAGCGGCGGTGCAAGGACGAACAGGAGATCCAGTGGCTGCAAGAGTCCCAGCAGGCCACCGAGGCCGCGATGCAGATGGCTTGCGAGACGGTCTGCCGGGCCAAGGCTCGGACCGACGGCGTGCTGCTGGTGGACGGCCAGCCGCTGACGTCCGAGCGCCTGCGCGCGGCGGTCGACGTGTTCCTGCTCCAGCGCGGTTACACGAACCCGACGTCGATCATCGCCGGAGGGCCGCCAGGCGCGGATTGTCACGACTTGGGTTCGGGCGTGTTGAGAACCGAACAGCCTGTGATTATCGATATCTTTCCGCGCAATCGCACGACGCTGTACTACGGCGATTGTACGCGCACCGCGGTCCACGGCCAGATCTCCGACGAACTGCGCCGCATGCACGCCGCCGTGATTGCCGCCAAGGCCGCCGCGATCACCGCCTGCCGAGCCGGGGTCACGGGCGAAGCGGTACACGAGGCCACCAAAACGGCCATCACCGCACAGGGTTATGCAGTCGGATTGCCGGGCCCCGACGCACCGAATGCGTATTGTGCGATCACACACGGCACCGGTCACGGCATCGGACTGGACGTCCACGAACCGCCCCTGTTGGACCACGGCGGCCCGGAACTGGTCATGGGCGACGCCGTCACCGTCGAGCCGGGCCTGTACTGCAAGGCCATCGGCGGCGTCCGCGTCGAAGACATGGTGATCGTCACCCGCGACGGCTGCCGAAACCTGAACCGGCTGCCAGAGGGGCTGGCGTGGCATTGAAGCCCGACCGGTCCCGGCAGGAACCCGGCCGAGGGATTGGGATTGGGGTCAGACCTCGTTTTTCGTTTGTTTCAGCCGCAACTGAATGGCGTCGACCTCGCGGCGCAGACGGCTGGATTCCGCGACCGCGCGGTCGGCGCGGCGCAGCAGGTTACTGACGCTGCCTGGATGGCTCAGTCCGAACGACTTCGCCAACTCGCGCAGCGTGGCGGTTGTCCAACGGCGTGTCAGCCACGCCGCCACATCGCGGTGCTCGTCGCCGTAGCCCCGCTCTTGGAACGTCGTCGGCGAGACCCCATAGTACTCGGCCACCGCAGCGAGCACCGTTTCCGTCCCCACATTCGACAGCCGACGCGCCGCCGGAACGTCGTCCTCATAATGCGGGCGTTTCATGCGCTCGCGCATCGCGTCGACAAAGGGCGGACTGCCCAACAGCCAACCATCCGCCGCGTTGCGCAACGGACTCTCGGGCGGTTCCACGAGTCCCTGTTCGACAAACCCGCGGTAGGCCGCCTCCGCACTGCTTCCGCCCATCTCGCCCTGCCACGCCGAATGCAGCAGTTCGTACGCCATCCAGTCCAGCCGCTGACTGCAATTGGCATAACCGGGATAGCTCGACCAGGCCCAATCCCGCGGATGCGTCACCAGCGGCCGACGTCCCCGCACGGGATTCAGATGAATGTACCTGCTGACGGCCCAGAAGTAGGTTTCGTCTTCAACCAATTCGCCCTTAAAACGCCCTTGAAAGAGATGTCCAGACCGCCGGTGTCGTTTGGCGAACCAGTTGGCGTATCCCGACAGCAGGTACTGCATTCCCCGCGACAGGTTCGGCTCGGGCGTGCGCAGAAACACATGCACGTGATTGGGCATGAACACGAACCCCAGCACTTCCCAGCCATAGCGTCCGACCGTCTGCGCAAGCCCGTCGCGCAATCGCTCATAGTCGCCTTCGTGTCGACAGAGATTGTTTGCGCGCGCCACACCGCGGCTCCATTCTACCGCTTTTCGACGCAAGTCCGCTGGCGAAAATCTCTTACGACCTTGTTCGCCATTGACCGTGCCATTCGCGTCGGAAACCGTTTTCGCGCTGGCGCCGGCCCACGTCGATGCCGCGGCACGGGTGGTCAGGCTCAGGAACTTGCGTCGTCCCGGCACTTCGCCAGATTTCTGGTCCGCGGTCATTGCCTTCCTCCTTGGATTCCGGATAGTAAAATCGTCGTTTCCCAAAACCCAGGTGCGAGACGACCCAGTTCATGCGACTAGCCCGGATTATTCATGATTTTTGGGAATTCGAATGCCTCCAGAGGCGTCTAAGGGGTTGTTAGACAACAACTTTCCTCGACGCTTGGAGGCTGATGATGAGTTTACACGATGTTTGG
>CAZAQY010000185.1:0-17255 GCA_964486845.1 uncultured Pirellulaceae bacterium | reverse complement strand
CTTGGCGGGTTCGGGCGCGGGTTCTTCCTTGGGGGGCTCCGCCGCGGGTTCTTCCCTGGCAGGCTCTTCCGTCATTTCTTCTTTTGGCTCCTCAACTGGTTCCTCGGCGGCAGGCTCAGCTGCAGGCTCTTGGGCAACCGGTTCCTCCGGGGTGGTGGTTACGGACGAATCCGGCATCGACGGTACCGGCGCTGGTGGTGGCGGCGGCGTGCAGCCAGCCACCACGATCAACGCAACCACCGACAGGGTCAACACCAACAATACTTGAGCTTTCATGGTCCTCCGCTCCTTGAAAAAAGTCACAAAACGTTTGCCAATTAGCTTAGGGTGAACACGACTCACGCATTCTAACATAAATGTCCGCATCGAATAGGGAGGGGCAGGCCCTCGCCGACAACAGCGAGGATTCATTTTCCAGGAGCGACGTGCAATCCGTTCCAGGCGTTGCATCTAGCAGACTCACCACTCGACGGCGACTTTGACTACGACTTTCTGGACATTTCCCATCGTGGCCAGCGGTGCGTGGGCATCTTCAGGGAACAAGATGGCGAAGTAGCCGGCGGGCACCTCCAGCCAAGTTTCCGGACGATCGTAGAGGAATCCGATATCCTTTTCCGTATCGTACGGCGTGGCGAGGCGATCACACAACTCGGTCGGCCGCCAGCCGATGAGATCAACGCCGCCCGCCACGTACTGAATGTCGATGTACTTGCGATGGAATTCAAGCAGCGACTTCTCGCGGCCGCGTCCTTGGTCCGACGCAACGATGGCGAACAATCGGCGACCATCCAGTTCGTGCCGGCCAGGCGGAAGTTGCTTCAAGTCGGGTCGGCGCAGAAAGTCGATCCCGGCTCGAAAACCGGGATGGAGGCAAAGGTAATGTTCGAAGCGTTGCAGATGGTCGATGATCATGATGTCTCAAAGCCACGCGGCCGTAAAGCCTCCATCGACGTTCACGTGCGTCCCCGTAATGAACTGTCCGGCTGTGGACGACGCCAGCAGCAGCAAGGCTCCGACCAATTCATCGGGTTCGCCGAACCGCTTCATCGGCGTGCCGCGCATGATGGAATCGACCCGCTCCGGCGTGAGCACGCGACGGTTCTGTTCGGCCGGGAAGAAACCGGGGCAGATACAGTTGACGCGGACGCCTTTGGTGGCGAACTCCTGGGCGATGTTGCGAGTCAGGTTCAGCACGCCGGACTTCGAGGCCGAGTACGCGAACACACGGGACAGTGGCAGGTGCGACGTGACGCTGCCGATGTTCACAATCGCGCCGCCGCCCGCCTCGATCATGTGTCGGCCGAACACCTGGCAGGCCTGAAACACGGCGCGCAGATTGATCGTCATAATTCGGTCCCAGTCCGCGTCGGTGGCCTCCAGGAAGTCGTTGGCGGCGTTGACTCCGGCGCAGTTCACGAGAATGTGGACCCGCCCGGCCTGCTGGACGGCGGTCGCCAATAGGTCCTCAAGGGACTTGCGGCTCGTCACGTCCACGAGCGCGAAGCTGGCGTGCTTGCTGATTTGTTTCAGGTCGGTCACGCGGTCTTGGCAGCCTTGTTCCGTCAAGTCGGCCACGATCACATGGGCTCCCGCCCCGGCCAAGCCGCGGCACAGCGCCCCGCCCAGCACCCCCGCGCCGCCAATCACGACGGCGGTCTGACCCTCCAGACCGAACAAGTCCTTCAAATAGCTCTCGACCATGGCAAATCCTCCTCGGCAGAAGTGGCAATTCGCAACGCGGAATATACCGTGTGGCACGGCTCCAGAAAAGGGTCCACGGATGAGTTGGCAAAACAGATTCCGGTCTGCTGTTGGATTTCCCAAAAGCTGGTACACTGATAAGAGTCAGTTTCGCGAGGCGGAACGGTTCACAGCGTTCGCGGCGGGCGGTCCCGCCACGCATTCAACCGGGGTTAATTTTTTAGGACTGAAACGATTATGAGCGAAACGGGGCACCCAGCGGGCGGTCCGGGCGAAGGGGGCGGGAGCCACAGCGAGCAGGTCCGCGTCCAGCATCTCAGTGCACGCGTGCCCGAGCGTGTCAGCCGTGGGGCATTCAGCACGGGCGCCATCGTGATGACCGGCGCCAGTGAGTTCATCCTGGATTTCGTCCAGAACTTGAGCACGCCGCCCTCGGTGACGGCGCGGATCGTGATGCCGCACGTCACCCTGCCGCAGTTCATCGAGGCCCTGCGCAAGAACTTGGACATCTACCGGCAGCGGTTCGGCGAACCCCCGGCGTTGCCCGCCGGTCCACCGCCGGCCAAGCAACCGACCGCGCAGGAGATCTATGACGAGCTAAAACTGGCGGACGATTTGCTCCCCGGGGCGTATGCCAACGGAGTCATGATTGGACACACGCCGTCGGAGTTCAAGTTCGACTTCCTGACCAACCTGTTTCCGACGTCGGCAGTGTCGGCGCGAGTGTATATGTCCGTTCCCCAAGTGCCGCGGCTGCTGCAGTCGCTGCAGAGCACGTTCCAGCAGTTCCAGCAACGCGTGCAGCAGCAACAGCGCGAGTCGCAGCAGCGGCACAATCCGCCGCTTGGCAGTGATTTCGGGGGAAGTTGAAACGGATTTTACAGACGGGCCGAGCGAAGGAGTCCGGTTTTTTCAGGAGCCGGGCTTTTCTACCCTCGTTTGAAGCGGGATTCGCGCGGCGCAGCGGAGAACGCGGCCGACACGCCGGCGACGGATTTAAGACGAAGGCGCCAAGTATCATGTCGCGAGTCGTGACCTTACCGCCGCAATCGGAGTTGTTGCCGGATGGAACGAAACTGGGCGGCTGGTGGCATGCCGCCGAGGAATCCGGCCGGATCGTCTGCGACCTGTGCCCCCGCGGTTGCAGCCTCAAGCCCGGCGATCGCGGCTTCTGCTTTGTCCGCGAGAATCGCGACGGGCAGATGGTGCTGAGCACCTACGGCCGCAGCACGGGTTTCTGCATCGACCCGATCGAGAAGAAACCCTTGAACCACTTCTATCCCGGCACCAGCGTGCTGTCGTTCGGCACTGCCGGCTGCAACCTGGGCTGCAAGTTCTGCCAGAACTGGGACATCTCCAAATCGCGCGAGGTGGAACGGCTGAGCGAACACGCCACGCCGGAGATGATCGCCGGGGCGGCCCGGCAACTGGACTGCTTGAGCGTGGCCTACACCTACAACGACCCGGTGATCTGGGCCGAGTACGCGATCGACACCGCGCGAGCCTGCCGGGCGGTGGGCGTCAAGAGCGTGGCGGTCACCGCCGGCTACATCTTGCCGCCGGCCCGCGACGTGTTCTTTCGCGAGATGGACGCGGCCAACGTCGACTTGAAGGCGTTTACCGAGGAATTCTACTTCAAGCTGACTTATTCCCATCTGCAGCCGGTCCTGGATACGCTGCACTGGCTCAAGCACGAAACCGACTGCTGGTTTGAGATCACCAATCTGGTGATCCCCGACGGAAACGATTCACCGGACGAACTGCGCCGCATGTGCGACTGGATCCTGGAGAACGCCGGCGACGAGGTCCCCGTGCACTTCAGCGCTTTCCATCCGGACTTCCGCATGCGGGACACGCCGCGGACTCCCCTGGAAACGCTGCTGTCGGCCTACGACATCGCGCGGCGGCAGGGCATCAAGTACGCCTATGTCGGCAACGTCGATGACGTGGAGCACCAGAGCACGTATTGTCCGCATTGCGGCAAGTTGCTGATCGAACGCAACTGGTACGACTTGAGCGCGTATCGCTTGCGCGGTGACTGCTGCGGCCACTGCGGGGGCAAGATCGCCGGCAGATTCTTGGAAGCTCCGGGCGACTGGGGCCGAAAACGCCTGCCGGTGCGGATCTCGCAGTTCGCCGGCAGTTCATCGACGGCGGCGAGCAAGACGCAAAAGACCAAGCAGAAGAAGCAGGAAAAGGAGAAGCCGATGTCAGCAAGATCAGACGCAGCCCGGTCGACGGATCCGGACAACGTCCTCGAAAGTCCCGAATTGACGCCAGCTCAGGAGGCGGCCATCCATCGCGCGGCTTGCGAGGTAGTCGCGGCCGGGGTGCAGGGGCTCCCGGCGAAGTTGTCCGACGCCACGCTGGCCGGATGTGCCGGGCAACTGGTGATGGGCGCCTTTGTGACGCTCAAACGCGGCGGCCGGTTGCGGGCTTGCTGCGGCACCTTGGGGCGGCCGATGCGAGTGCTGGATGCCGTCCAGCAATCCGCGTTGCGCACGGCCACGGAAGACTCGCGTTTTCCCACGATCTCCCCCACCGAGTTGCAGCACCTCCACCTGGACGTGACGCTGCTGTACGGCTTCCAGCCGGTCGAGGCACGAGGGCGGGACCGCGTCAAGCAAGTCGAGGTTGGCCGCCACGGCCTGCACATCACGCGCGGCAACAATGCCGGGCTGCTGCTGCCCGTGGTCGCCGTCGAGAACGGCTGGGACGCCGAGGAGTTCCTGGAGCACGTCTGCCGCAAGGCCGGACTGCCCACGACCGCCTGGCAAGACGATCAGGCCCGGCTGCTGCGGTTCGAAGGCCACCTGATCCCGCACGACTTCGATCCCTCGGTGCTGGCATCGCTCGAGAGCGAGAAACCGCCCCGGTTCGCCCCCGCCGACATCAAGCGACTGGCCGAACAATGCCGCGAAAACGTGCTGTCCCTGGTGCGCGGAGCAACGCCCAACTATTACCTGCCTGGTTGCCCGGACGGCACGGTGGAAGTCGTGGCGCTGTCGGTTCGCGCCGGCGATCAGGCCGAGCCCTCCACGTTTTCCCAGATGTCGCTGCGTCCCGGCGTGCCGCTGCAAGCGACTCTGTTCACGTTGTGTGAGGCGGCGGCCAACACATTCCGCGGCCGGCTTTCCAACCAAGATCTCAATCGGCTGCAGGTGGGGCTCACGCTGCTGTACGACCCCGCCATGCACGGCACGGCCGGCGAGCCCGATCTGGGCGGCGTGGACTCCCGCCGCCGGGCGGTGCTGGTGACCGAGCATGGCAAGAGCGCCTGGGTGTTTGATCCCCAAGCGACCGCAGACCAGCTATTGCAGACCGTTACGCATGCAGCCCAGGTCAGCAGCCCGGCGATGGCGTCCGTTTTCAGCTTGGCCGCGCAATCCACCGAACCATCCGTTGTCGTGTCCAGCGTTCCCCGGCCGCGGACCGGTCTGCAGGTGCGTCCGCCCGCCGTGGCGGGCACGTTCTACCCAGGCGAGCCCGACAAGTTGGCGAAGATGATCGACGACTTGCTCGCCGACGGAGATGTCAAGCCGGCCGATTGGCCGGCCGTGTTGGTGCCCCACGCTGGCTTGATCTATTCGGGCCGCTTGGCGGCCCAGACGTTTCGCCGTGTGCGGATTCCCCAGACGGTGATCATCATCGCCCCGAAGCACACGCGGCAAGGTGTCGATTGTGCCGTGGCCCCGCACGAGACCTGGTCGCTGCCGGGGGCGCAGATCGCCTCGGATCTCGAATTGGCCCGCCGCTTGGCCGACATCGTGCCCGGACTGCAATTGGACGCCGCCGCGCACCAACAAGAGCACGCCATCGAGATCCAGTTGCCGATCCTGGCGAGGCTCGCGCCGCAAAGTCGGGTCGTAGGGATCACCTTGGGGGCGGGCGACTGGGAACGCTGCCGCGTGTTGGCGACGGGACTGGCCCAGGTGCTGCGATCGCTCCAGCCGCAACCGTTGCTGGTGATCTCCAGCGACATGAATCACTACGCCTCGGACGACGAGAACCGCCGCTTGGATGAAATCGCTTTGCGAGCCGTCGAAACCCTTGACCCGGCCGCCGTTTACGATACGGTGGTGGCTCGTCATAATATCAGCATGTGCGGCGTGCGGCCCGCCATCGTCGTGATGGAGACGCTGCGCCAGTTGCATCTGTTGGGCCGGTGCGTTCGCGTGGGCTACGAGACCAGCGCCGCGGCGTCGGGTGACACCAGACGAGTCGTCGGCTATGCCGGTCTGTTGTTTGGACCTTCCTCGTAGGCCGGGTGGTCTCACCCGGCGGAAGCCGCTTGCCGGCTGCGCCGGATCGTTGTTTGGAACTGCGACATGAGCAATTCACCGTTTGACGGCGGACCGATTTCTTCTTCGGGCGACTTGGGAAGCATCGAGTTCACGTGCCGGACCTGCGGCCGGCAGTTGCGCGTACCGCTGCAGTACGCCGGCCGGAAAGCGAAGTGCCCGGAGTGCGGGGCCATTCAGGCGATCGCCGCCGGGCCGCCTGCGCCGCCCCCGCCTGCGCCGCCGCAAGCTGCGAGCCCCCAGGCTGCGCAGGCTCCTCAGTCACCCTTCGACGATTGGCTCAGCCCGCCCTCTGGGCGGTCGGACCCTGTGGCCACCGCAGGTTCTTTGGCAAGCATCAGCGACGCGGGTTCAGCCTTGCCGGCAGTCACGGCCGCCAGTGTGTCGGCCTCACCGGAAGCTGCCGCCGGCGCACCGGCGGTCTCGCCGGTGAGTCCATTGGCTCCGACCGCGGTCTCGCGTCCTGCGCCGCTGCGCGGTTCGCCGATGCTGCCGACACCGCCGGCCCCGGCGCCCAGTTCCAAACTGACCACGGTACACCATCCAGGCCGGGAAACGGAGACGAAAAAGCTTTTCGACCGGATCACGGCCGAGATCAGCAAGATCTATGTCGGCCAGCAAGAGTTGGTGCTGGGATCGCTGGTGGCATTGTTCTCCAGCGGACACGTGCTGATCGAAAGCGTGCCGGGGCTCGGCAAGACGCTGTTCGTGCGCACGCTGGGCCGCGTGCTCGGCTGCCCGTGCGGCCGCATCCAGTTCACGGCCGACTTGATGCCGTCCGACATCACCGGCGCGCCGATCTTCGACATGAAGATGCAGGAATTCCGCTTCCGCCCCGGTCCGGTGTTCACTCAGTTTCTGCTGGCCGACGAAATCAACCGTTCGCCCGCCAAGACGCACGCGGCCTTGCTGGAAATCATGCAGGAGTACCGCGTGACGATCGACGGCAAGAGCCATAATTTGGAACGTCCGTTCCTGGTGTTGGCGACGCAGAACCCGATTGAATCCGAAGGGACGTACAACCTGCCCGAGGCGCAGTTGGACCGCTTCATGTTCAAACTGACGGCCGATTATCCGCGTCCGGAGGAGGAGGCACAGATCCTGGAACTGCACAGCCGCCAGGTGGATTTGAACGAGCGGTTGGACCGCGAGCTGACGCCGCTCACTACGCCGGAGGAAATCGTTCGGATCACGCACCAGAACTCCGATATCCGCATGGATGCGAAGCTGATCGATTACATCAACAAGATCGTACGTCTGACGCGCAAGTGGCCGCAATTCCATTTGGGTGCATCGCCGCGTGCCGGCATCGCGCTGGTGCAATCGGCCCGCACGCTGGCCGCTTTCGCCGGGCGTGATTACGCCGTGCCCGACGACGTCGTCCAGTTGGCCCTGCCCGCCCTCCGCCATCGTGTCATCCTGACCGCCGAAGCCGAAGTCGAGGGCCGCAACGTTGACGAACTGTTGATGGAACTGATCCGTAGCGTCGAAGTGCCGCGTCTTTGAGTCCGCCGGACCTGCTGGTTGTTCAGGTACTCGAAAATCTCCAAACTCGACTCAGGTCCTGGTCCCACCGCCATGTCCGATACCGTTCAGTGGATCCAGAGTTTCAGCACCGAACTGCGGACGTTGCCGCTGCTGCTCGTCTTGGCCCTGTTGGGCTGCCTGGTAGGCTTGGGACGCTGGAAGCGAGTGTCGCCGTATGGCCCGCTGGCGATCGTGATGCTGGGGCCGTGCGTGTTGTCGTTGGCCTTGGCGTTCTATCCGCAGGCGTTTCTGCTGGTGGCGACCGTCGACGTGGTGATCGTAATTGTGGCGGCGGCGGATTTGCTTTCGCTGCCCAACGTGCGGTCGTTTTCGGTCGAACGCTCCACGTTGCGGATCGCTTCGCTGAAGAAGCGGCATGCGGTGTCGCTGACCATCTTGAATCACAGCGCCCGCGTCTGGCAAGTGTGGATCCGCGACGACGTGCCGCAGGAGTTCGAAGCGACACCGGATGAGTTCGTGCGGCGATTGTCTGTTCGCAGTCGCATCACGCTGCACTACGATTTGATCGCCAGCCGCCGCGGCGCGTTTGTGCTGACCGCCGTCCACGTGCGGGTCCGCAGCGGATTGGGACTTTGGCAGCGCTTCCTGGTCTTTCCTTGCCAGTCGCAGTTGTTCGTCTATCCGGACATGCGGCAGTTGAGCGAGTATGCGATCCTGGCGCGCACGAATCGCCTCAGCCTGATGGGCGTGCGTCGGACGCGCAAAGTCGGTCTCGACCACGACTTTGAACGGCTCCGCGACTATTCGCAGGACGACAACTACAAGCATATCGACTGGCGAGCCACCGCGCGCCGCCGCAAGTTGACCGTCCGGGATTTCCAGACCAGCCAGAGCCAGCGGATCGTTTTCCTGCTGGATTGCGGCCGCATGATGACCAACGAAGCGGCCGGCATCAGCCTGCTGGACCATTCGCTGAACGCTCTGCTGATGCTCAGCTACGTGGCCCTGCACCAAGGCGACGCGGTGGGCCTGATCTGCTTTTCGGACCAGATTCACACGTTCGTGCCGCCGCGCGGAGGGATGAACCAGATGAACCGGCTGCTGCACGCGGCCTTTGACCGCTTTCCGCAGTTGGTCGAGTCGCGTTACGACGAAGCGTTTCTGTATCTGACGTCCCGCTGCAAGAAGCGTTCGCTGGTCGTGCTGATCACCAACCTGATCGACGAGGTGAACGCCAACCAGATCCAACGCTGGCTCGGCACGCTGTCGGGCCGCCATCTGCCGTTGGGCGTCCTGTTGCGCGACCACCGGCTGTTCGACGCCGCTAACCTGCCGCAACCCACAGGCCGTGACTTGTACCGCGCGGCCGCGGCCGCGGAAATCCTCACCTGGCGTCACCAGGTGCTGACCGACCTGCAGCACCAGGGCGTCCTGTCGCTGGACGTCTTCCCCGAAGAAATGACCGCCCCGCTGGTGAACCGCTACCTGGAAATCAAGGCCCGGCACCTGCTGTAGGCCCTGCGTTCGCGGGAAGCGCGCGCTTTCGTAGGCAAGGACTCCGTCCCAACCCAGTCGGAACGGAGTCCCAACCTATTGCCGCTCACAACCCACGGATTTAGCTTGGACAAGGCACTACTCTGGTTGCGGCTGCCGGCCGCAGCGCTTCTTGTATTTTTTGCCGCTGCCGCAGGGGCAGGGCTCGTTCCGGCCCATGCGGACGACGCCAGCTACGGGTTCCCCGCCCGATGCGGCCTCTGCCTCATCGTCCGGCAGTCCGAGGGGCAGTTGGGACGGCATCTTCAACGGCCGCTCCGAGGCCGCATCGTCGTATTCCGGCACGCGGATTCGCCGGTGCGGTCCCCGTTTTGCGATTTCCTTCACCTTCTGATAGCGCCAGCGGAATTTCTCCAAATGATCCGGTTCGTCCTTTCGCCAAGCGCGGAGCAACGCTTTCGCCTCGGCCTCCCTACACGTGACGCACTCGTCAATCCGCCACCGGCCGCCCAGCGAGACGATGGCGACGAATCGCTCCTTGATGGCGAGCGGCCGATCTGGTCCGGCATCGTGGCAGTGCAAGAACGCGACATGAACATCGCGGCACTTGCAGACCGGGTTGGGACAGTACAGGTCATCGAGCAGATACAATTCGCCGCCGTGCTCCCACTCGTACGCGAACGACGAAGTATCGAGACGGTCTTCAAGGCCGTCCGAAATGATGTGGCGGAACAGAATGAGCCTCCCGTCCTCGAACACGTGATCCGGAAACCGGTAAGTGCGCAAGCGGCGGGCCACGCGACGTTTCTCTCGCGCTTGCTGCTGCAGGTAAGCCTTTCCTGATGCGGGATAGTCATCCAGCAATTCCCGGACAATCTGGTCGGCGACGCGATCGCGCGGCGGCGCCTCAACTTCCTGCCATGTATCCCCGTCAACGCGGATTTTCAAGGTCAGGCCCCCCGTCACCAACTGGTCGTCGTCCGTGACCTGCTGCAGCGTGAAGAACAAGTGCGTGCAATCGCATTCCGGCGCTGAACAGGCGGTGATGATCACCCGAAACGGATTCGGGACGCACGAGAATCTGACTACCTTGGGCATCATCGGATCGAATTCCTTTTGTCGTCGTTTCAACGGCCGGACGGATTGCCAATCCGTCCTACGTCGTCCCATAGTCCCTGCCCTGCCGGGCGGCAGCGATCAACAGGATCAGGCCCACGATCATCATAGCAGCCGAAACGTTGTAAGGCATGTCCAGGCGCTGCCGCAGCAACGGGATGCCGGCGCCGGAGCCCAGGATGCGGGCCAGCTCGCTGACGCTCTGCCCCACCCCCAAGATCGCGCCCTGTTTCTGGGGATCGCTGCGCCGCGACAGCAGCGAATTCAGGCTGGGATGCATCATCGCGAACCCGCCCACCACCAGGGCGGCGGCGCCCAGCACCAGGCCGATCGACTGCTGCAACACGGCCAAGACCATCAAGCCGTAGCCAACCGTCTCCAAGATCGCCCCGCCGGCCGACAACCGCACTTCGCTCACGCGACCCGCCAACCGGCGCACGATGCCGCCTTGGACCAGCGCCAGCATCAGGCCGATGTAAGCATAGGTAAGGCATACCTGCTGAAAGCTGAAGTGAAAAGGCATCTGCGCCGCCGCGTCGCCGCCTTTGAAGTGAATCCCAGACCAAACGCCATGCCGATCAAGGCCATGCCCTTGGGCCGTTTCTCCAGCGAAGTGGAATCCGCGATGTAAGCCTGGGCCGTGGGAATCGTGGCGCCCGCAATGCCGGCGCCGATCCGCGAGACGAACAGCAGTGCGAGACTCTTCATCACCGTGGCCACGCCGGCAAACACCAGAAGCCCGATGGTAGCTGGCACGAGACGCAGGGCATGATGTATTCCCACGGCCTAGCCGCCATTGCGTTTTGCGAGGCGTACGGGATGACGCACGACGCAGTGTTGATGCCAGGGGCTCAGGCGTCGCTCAATTTTCTGTCGTACGCTCAAGATCCAGCGGCCTGAATCGCTACGGCCGCTTGGGTTCAGGAGCCGGCGCGAGGCACCTGAACACAAAGTGGCGTTCGTTCCGTCGCCATCGAACCAAAGCGGCGACAAGGCGCCGCACTCCAAAAGGCGCATCAAAGAACGAGAAATCGAGTAGCCGTCATACGAGCCCCGGAGGCGCGCAAGCCTCTTTGCCCAACGTCGGGGCTAACCTCCGAACCATTCCGGCCGCACCAGCCACAGCACGTGCAGCAGTCCGGCGGCGTACAAGGAATCCAAAACGTCGTCCGCCAACACGCCCCAGCCGGCGGGCAGATGTTCCAATCGCCGCGCCGGGGGAGGCTTGATCATGTCCAGGATCCGCGTCACGGGGTAGGCCCACAGCACCGTGACCAGGATGCTGGGCGTGCGGAACAAGAGCACCGTGGTCAGGAAGCCGACCACTTCGTCCGTGACGAATTTGCCCGAGTCCTCCTCTTGAAAAAATCGTTCGGCCCACGGCGACAGACGGAACGTTGCCACGCAAGCCACGATCAGGGACACCGCGATGCCGACGGTTTGCCAAGGTTCGGGGGTCCACACCGCCAGCGCGACGTAGATGGCCACACCCCACAGGGCCCCGCAACTGCCGGGCAGGATGGGGCAGTAGCCGAAGCCGCCACAGGTCGCGATCAGCCAGCGGAAGCGGTCCGCCCAGGTCAGCGCGGAGAAACTGCGATCGGGTTCACTCATTCCGTCGACTTCTCACGTATTCAGAAGTGCGTGGCTCCGGGCCGCGGGTCTGGCCTTGAACTTAACCGGCTGCGCCGGAACTTGTGGCAGTAGCCAAGCCATGATAGTGCAACGGGACCAACGCGGCGAGCACCTGTTGGCCGAGTGCCGTCACGCGCCAGCGGCGGGTGTGGGGGATTTTGGCCAACAGACCGCGGAGGTGCAGACGCCTCAACCACCGCGTCACTTTGCGGGCCTGTCGGCAGCTTTGACCGGCGCTAAGGTGATGGCTCCACAAGGCTTGGAGGATCTGAGCGTTGTTGAATCCCCGCAGCAAATGGTCGCCCGAGAGCACGGCCCGGAACAACTGGGTGTGTTGGGCACGAGCCGCATTGAAATCCGCGTAGAATCTCAGGGGCCGAAAAACTCACCGTGGCGTGGTTCAACACCCGCGGGTACAATTCGCGCAGCTTGGCGAACCGATCCGTCAGTTCTTGAGCCCGCTGCGGATGGTCCAGCTCCAGGAGGCGTTGTCGTGCTGGACGAAGCCCAGTCCCCAGTGGGTCATCTGCCGCGCCAACCAGCTGTGGCCGTTGACGTAGACTTGTTGGCCCATGCGTTTCCAATTCACCATCCGATCGATGCTCCTCGTCACCGCGCTGGTAGGAGTGCTCCTGGCGATCCGGCAACCGGCGGTCCGCAAGTACGGAAGCCAGAGGATCGCCGCCGAGAAGTTGCTGGATGTAGGCGCGCGGATCACGGTCGAGCCGATTCGGCCGGCCTCCTTGCGGTGGCTCGTCGCCAACGGCGATCTCGGCCCCATCACCACGGTTCGACTCGAGGGCTGCCGACAGCCCGGGGATAGCCTGGCGGCTCTGGCCGACCTGCCCGACCTAAAACACCTGTACCTGCCGAACTCCGCCGTGACGGACGACCATCTCCAGCACGTCGCCGGTCTGGGACGGATTCGCCGACTGGCCCTGTGGCGGACGCAGATCACCGAACGTGGGTTCCGCCATCTTGAAGGCCTCGAGAACCTGGAACTACTCGACATCCACGGCAGTCGCGTGAGCGAGGACGCTTTGCCGCACCTGGCCCGTCTGCCGCATCTCCGCCAGATCATCACCACGATGACGCTCACCGACCGCGGGCTTGCTTGCCTCCGTACGTTCCCCCATCATCCGAGCATTGTCCGCGGCAAGATTGTGGTAGAAGGAGTCACGGACCGAGGAATGGCCGACCTGGGCGCGTTGACATCGATCCAGGAACTGGAGATCCGCAACAGCAACGTTTCGGCGGAAGGGTATGCCCAGTTGGTGCGGCTGAGACGTCTCGCTGGCTTGAACGTCTCTGGGGCGACTTGCGACGATGCATCGCTGGCGCAGATACATCGCATCGCGTCGCTCCGCAGCCTCAGTGTCCACAGCCGCCCCGCGCAAGTTTCTCTCGGCGGAATCACGCGTTGCTGGGGCGAGCAGATCTCGCGGATGAGAATGCTGTTGACGCCCGGCCGACGTTCCGTGGAATGTGGGGGGCGAGAGGGCCTTTCCGTGTCCGTCAGTTTTGTGGCCGCCGACCTTGGAAGTCTGGCGCTGTGCCGAAACTGCGAGTCCATGATCCTGCGGACCGACGAGCTTGACGAAGTGGTTCTCGCCGGCATCGGCCGGATGACGAACCTGACAACCTTGGTGCTGCTGTACAGCGATGGCAAACACTGGGTCGGGCCTGGGACGGGGGCACGGCCGGACCTGACCAGCGCGTCGAATCACCTCGCCGCGCTGACCCGCCTGAAACATCTTGTCCTGGAATGCTGGTCGCTGGACGACGATCAGTTGGGCTTCTTGAACCACCTGCCGGCGCTCGAACAGCTCACATTATTTCAATTGCCGATCAGCGGCGCCGGGTTTGGCCAAGTGCGCGAGAACTGCCGCGTGCGCCGCGTGGATATTGCGATGTGCCCGGCATTCGATGATGACGGGCTCGCCGAGTTGCTCCGCCTGAAGAGCGTCAAATGGGTCAACCTGGTGGAGACGGGTGTCAAGACGCATCCCAGCCGAGCAACCATCAAGCGATGAAAGAAGATCCTGCTCTTGGTTTGGGTTGAGGTGAAAACGGCCTCGAGGCTCTCTTCCTGCTCATGTCGTTGCGCGTGATGACCATGGCGTTCTAGCTTTCTCGCGGCAGGCCGTGTTGTTGCGATGCGGTGACGCTCATTCTGGCCTGGACTCTTGCGAGTCCGGCTACTCCTCGAAACACGCCGGACAACGCACTTGAACATCCTCGTCGTTGACTTCGGGCAGGCCGAGCCCAATAATGAGAAGGAATTTCAAAGGAGCCGACGTGCCATGCGGAAGACAACTTGGGCGCTGTTTATTCTCTCGGCCGCGTTGGTCAGCATACCGGAGGCCGCGCCGGGGCAGACCGGCGGGGCGACCGTTCGCGGCATGTTCGGGGACCGCGAGTTGGGTCGCCCGCTCAAGCCGGGGGCGAGAACGCTGCTCGGCCCCGGCATGACGGACTCGTACGGCGGATTCCGGGGGAGAGGGCGAGACCAATCGCTGCAGTTTCGGGGCATGCCCTGGCAACGGGCTGCGGCGGCGCCGGCATGGCCAAGCCGGGGAGATCAGCCTGCCGAACCGATCCCGGCCAGGATCAGCCCACGCCGCCCGCCGGCGGTCAGTCCCCTGCCGCTCCGTCCGGCCCCTCGCGAGGCCAAGCCCTCGACTTCGCCGCCGGCCGACCAATGGTTACGAGTCCCGGCGCGGGGGACTCCGCGGACGCGATGAGCATTCGCCGCGTAGCGACTGGCGGCCTTAGCACCGTTCGAGAAATAACGGTCCATATCCCCGTGGCGTAAGCTACTAGCTTGCGGTAGATCGTGGCCTCGCAAGCTGGAAGCTTACGCCACTTATTTCTCGAACGGTGCTTAGCCGTGGGCAGCGGGACAGGAGTGGGAGCCGACTGCTGGAAATTCTCGAGTTCTTGCTGCTACATGCCCAAGATTCTTGATTCTTGGCGAATCCTGGTCCGCCGTGTTTGGCGAGACGGAGACGAGATTCACGTTCGACGCAGCCCCGGGACCGAGATGGTCCGGACGGGCGACGTGGGCTTTCTCGGCTCAGGACCGGATCGTCGCGCGGGGCGAACGGGCGATTCAGACTCAGGACGAGCCGTCGATCCGTTGGGAGGTTCCGCTGCGGATTCCGCCCGTCGCGTGGCCGGCATCGAGTGCCGCCGTGCGCCGTGCTCAGGACTACGTGCGCTCGCAGTTCCCCCAGGCCGTCGGCGACGGCGACGCGTTTCACTACCCGGTGACGCCGGAGCAGGCCCGCTCGGCGCTCGACGATTTCCTGGATCATCGCTTCATCCAATTCGGCCAATACGAGGAGAGACAGGCATACTTCCAATCTCTCTGCCATGCCCGTAGAATTCAGGCGACAGCAGGCAACCTGTCCGGGAAGGAGTCAGGCCATGAGTGCAACCGTGTTGGAGCCAGAGACCACGGGGCGCGTCTGTGCCGAAGCCACCATCGAAAACCTCGAAGACCTGTGGGCCGCCAAACGCGGGCTCCTTCCCGCAGAGGACGTGCGTCGGATCGTAGTCTCGGATGCCCTCGTTGACACCGGCGCAACGTTGCTGTCGCTGCCTCGCAAGTTGATCGTTCAATTGGGACTGGCCAAGACCGGAACCGAGCGGATTACCAGCAGCACAGGCGGCGGCGAGCACGTGTACGAATTGTATTGACAGAAGCAGGAGACCAACCATGCATTTCACGCGACGAGATTTCCTGACGACTTCGGCGGCGGCTTGTGTGACGGGACTGGGCGCGGCCGGCGGCTTGCAAGCCGCGGACGAGGCATTGCCTCCGGTGCGGGCCATTACGCGAGGCCCGAAGTTTCATTGGTTCTCCTACTACGACAAGCTCCAGTTCGACCCCTCCAACCGCTATGTGTTGGGCATGGAAGTCGACTTCGAGCATCGCTCGCCGACGGCAGAGGACGCTATCAAGGTAGGGATGATCGATCTGGCCGACGGCGATCGGTGGATCGAACTCGGCCAGACGACGGCCTGGTGCTGGCAGCAGGGCTGCATGCTGCAGTGGCGGCCCGGTTCGGACGACGAGGTGCTGTTCAACGATCGCCAGGGCGATCGCTACGTGTGCCAGATCCTGAACGTCAAGACCCGCGCCAAGCGGACGGTGCCGTATCCGATCTACGCCGTCAGCCCCGGCGGCCGCTGGGCCGTGGCTACCGATCTGCGCCGCCTGGCCGACACGCGGCCGGGCTACGGCTACAACGGGATCCCGGATCCCAACAAGGACGTGCTGGCCCCGAAAGACTCCGGTATCTGGCGCGTCGATCTGGAAACCGGCCAGCAGGACTTGTTGATCAGCCTGGCCGACGTGGCCAACATCCCGTTCCCCGATCGGGATCTCAGCCGAGCCAAACACTGGTTCAATCACCTGCTGGTCAATCCCGACGGAACGCGATTCGAGTTCCTGCACCGCTTCAAGGAGCCGGGCGCTCGCGCCCACGTGACCCGCATGTTCACCGCCGCGCCGGACGGCTCCGGCCTGCGGGTGATCGACACCAACGGCGTCACGTCCCATTTCATCTGGCGCGACCCGCAGCACATCCTGGCCTGGTCGAAGCAGGCCAAGCCGGGGTTCTACGTGTTCGAGGACCGACAGGGCGGGAAAGTCGAACTCGTGGGGCCGGGCATGCCCACCGGCGACGGGCACTGCACGTACCTGCCGGGCAACCAGTGGGTGCTGTGCGACAGCTATCCCGACCGCAATCGCAACCAGAACCCCTACCTGTACCACGTGCCCAGCGACCGAGTCGTCCCGCTGGGGCATTTCCTGCTGCCCAAGGAATATACGGGCGAATGGCGTTGCGATTTGCACCCGAGGTTCAGCCGCGACGGCCGCAGCGTGACCATCGACTCGCCACACCAGGGCGGGCGACAGATCTATTCGATCGACATTGGTGGGATTGTGGGGTAGGCAATCGCGTTGCGAAGCAGTTGGACGAACGCCGGAGTCTCGAAGTCGGAAACGCGCCCCAGCGACGTGTAGAACGATCAGCCGCCGTCGGCACGCCGGAACGTCCAGGCGACGGGCTCTTCGGGCTGACCTCGTATGGATTGGGGAAGATCGGAACTCGCCAACGGCGAGCTACTTCTTCTCCACCAGATCGTACACCCTCACGTAGTCCACGAGGAATTCGTCCGGCAGTTTGGCCTTGGTGATGTCCCCGGCCCACGAACCGATTTCGTCGCTCAGCAGCATGTACTGCGGCACTTGGCAGACGCCGCCTGCCTTGCTGCGCCACGTTTCTTTGCCGTCCACAAAGAAGATGTACTCGTCGGGCTTCCACCACAGCCCAAACGAATGCCAGCCCTCTATCACGCCCGGTACTTTTGCGACGTGGCCCTCGGACTTGTGGCCCTTACCGTAACCGTCCCAGTGAAAGGTGTGCTGGACCCGTTCGTCCAGCCACGGCTTTTCCATGATGTCCATTTCTAACCCAGTTACGCCAATCCGTCAAGATGGTATCGGTT
>CAZAQY010000184.1:0-17274 GCA_964486845.1 uncultured Pirellulaceae bacterium | reverse complement strand
GAGTTGCCCGCAAACCGCCTCCAACGAAACGAGCGCAACCAGCAGCGGCGCATCTCCCTTCTTTCCGAGGCTGAAATGCCCGGCGCTGCCGCAGGTCACGGACGAAACCGTCCAACGGCGGCGAAGCTGCCTGGCACTCCAGCAGGTGCAGATATCGCTGCCGAAGCAGTCCGAACTGCACCTGCCGTTGACCTTCTTCGATCCAGAACGGAACCATGCGATTCCTCCCGCCGCCTGCCCCCTTTGAACGGAAGAACCTCTTCCACTCCTACAATTCGCCGTTTTGGGCGGGGGACACGTAGATGTCCTGCCCGATTTCGACTCCGATCACTTCTTCCTCTGTCTTCTCGTCGCGCATCTTGAAGCACTGGTCGTCCTGGTCGTACCGCACCCACAGCGGCCCTTCCAGCGATGCTTTGGACGGTTCACTCGGCGCCAATCCGCAGACATTTTGCGATGAAGAACTTCGCCGCCAGGAGGACGCGGAGCGTGAAACGGAGGAATCGGCTATGCTCCCGCTCCTGCGTGGTCTTCCTTCCGTTATCGGGGGAACCATGGCCGTGCCACACAAGGATGGGGCGTTGCGAAGGCCGTTGCGAGGAAGCTTGCAGCGCTCAGCCGAGCGGATACAATCCAGGCTGTCGGTGAGTTCATGGGCCCTCCACTACTGACCACTGAAAGGTTCCGAAGATGTCGCACAAAAGCCCGCAATCGCCCGCGTCGTCGACCACTCGCCGTGAATTCCTGGCTCAATCCGCCGTCCTGGCTGCCGCGCCCGTGGGCGCCGGGTTGGCCGTCCCGCGCAGCGTCCACGCCGCGGGCAGCGATCGGCTGCGGATCGGGCTGATCGGCTGCGGTGGCCGCGGTTGCGGGGCCGCCGCCAGCGCGCTGACCGTCGACCCGTCCGCGCAGTTGACCGCCGTGGCCGACGCCTTTGCGGATCGCACGGAATTCGCCCGCAACACGCTGAAGAAAAGGGCCGAAGAACAGGTCGCTGTGGATGACGATCATTGTTTTTCGGGCCTGGACGCGTACCGCAAGCTGCTGGCCAGCGGAGTGGTGGACGTGGCGCTGCTCGTCGAGCCGCCTCATTTCCGGCCGATCCACGTCGAGGCCTGTATCGAGGCCGGGGTCCACGTGTTCGCCGAGAAACCAATGGGCGTCGATGCGCCGGGCGTGCGCCGGCTGCTGGCGGCCGGCGAGAAGGCGAAGGAAAAGAAGCTCAGCTACGTGAGCGGCTTCGAGACGCGGTACCGCCCCGGCGCTCGCGAGGTCATGCGGCGCATCCACGACGGCGCGATCGGCGAGATTCAGGCGATCCAGTGCAACTACAACACCGGCTTCCTCTGGCATCGCGGCCGCCAGCCGGATTGGACCGAGATGCAGTACCAGCTGCGGAACTGGTACTATTTCACGTGGCTTTCGGGCGACCACAACGTCGAGCAACATTGCCACTTGATGGACATCGTGGCCTGGATCATGCGCGACGAACCGCCGCTGGATGCCTGGGGCGTGGGCGGACGCCAGGTGCGGGTCGAACCGAAGTGGGGCGATATCTTCGATCATCACTCCGTCGTGTACGAGTACGCCTCCGGGGCGCGGGCCTACGGGATTTGCCGCCAGCAGGCGAACTGTTGGAACGATGTTTCGCTGATCACCTACGGCACCAAGGGGCGTTTGACCAGCAGCGGCTTGAACCGCTTCACGCTGACGGGCGAAACCAGCTACGAAGGCGAGCCCGACAAGGAGCATCCGGAACTGATCACGTTCCGCGAGATGTTTGCGGGCATTCGGGAGGGGCGACCGTTGAACGAGAGCGTCCAGATCGCCCGCAGCACGATGTTGTCGATCCTGGGCCGGATGGCCACCCACAGCGGCCAGCGGATTCGCTGGGACGACGCGCTGGCCTCGAACGTGAAGCTGGCCCCGAAAAGCTACGCCTGGGACGCCACGCCGCCGATCCTGCCGGACGCGGATGGCAAGTACCCGGTGTCCGTGCCTGGTGTGACCAAGGTGCTGTAGGAGACGAAAGGCGATGGGATCAGGTCGTTCAAAGTTCAATCTTCGGCGGGAATAACCTAGGCCATACCGCAAATCGTTGGGTGGCGAAGATTGAACCTTGAACGGCCTGACCCGTTCCCCAAGAGAGACCGAAACTAAGAAAAAGGAGACCGATGATGAAAGCGATCGCGATTGTTCTGCAGACCGTGTGTTTCGCCCTGTTGACCGTGTTGGCCATCGCTGCGGACGACGTTCCTCGCGATGGCAAATGGGTTCCTTTGTTCAATGGCAAGAATTTGGACGGCTGGACGCCGAAGATCAAGGGCTTTGAACTGGGCGACAACTTCGGCAACACGTTCCGCGTCGAGGGCGGCGTGCTGAAAGTTTGCTACGACAAGTACACCAGTTTTGACAACCGGTTTGGGCACTTGTTCTACAAGGACAAGTTCTCGCATTACATCCTGCGGGTCGAGTACCGGTTTGTCGGCGAGCAGGTGCCCGGAGGGCCGGGCTGGGCGCTGCGCAACAGCGGCGTGATGATCCACGGCCAGCCGGCCGAAAGCATGCGCAAGGACCAGGACTTTCCGGTCTCGATCGAAGTCCAATTGCTCGGCGGCAGCGGCCAAGGGAAACGCGCCACCGCCAACGTCTGCTCGCCGGGCACGCACTTCGTGATGGACGGCAAACTGGTCACGCGGCACTGCAACGACTCGACGTCCAAGACCTTCCACGGCGATCAGTGGGTCACGGTGGAAATCGAAGTACACGGCAACGGCAAGATCCGGCACTTCGTGAACGGCGAGAAGGTCTTCGAGTACGAGCAGCCCCAGTTGGACGAGAACGACGCCGACGCTCGACGCCTGATCGTCGACGGTGACAAGATGCTCCGCGAAGGCACGATTTCGCTGCAGTCCGAGAGCCATCCGATCGAGTTCCGCAAGGTGGAGATTATGCAACTTACCGAGTAAGGCAAACGTCAGCCAGCGATTCGTTCATGCAGAGCCGAGCCGTCGTTACGGGACTGGTATTCCGCCGTCAAGAACGCCAGCTGGGCGAGCCCCAACGATGTGCGGGAGACGTTCAACAGTGCTGACCTCGTGGGCCGGTGCTTCGTTTTCAACGTGGGAGGGAGCCGTTATCGGATCGTTGCCGCCATCCATTTCAATACGCAACGCGTGTTCATTCGGCACGTCTTGACACATCACGAGTACGATCGAGGCAGATGGAAGTCGGAGTGTGACGCATGATTGTCAAAGACCGCTATGGAATTGATCGAGGCGTTTCCTTTGCGCCCCATTCGTTCGGACCGTGATCTGGCAAGGGCAACGGAGTTGGCTGGGCGTTTGGCGGTGAATGCCCGATTGACGCGCGGCCAGCAGGACTATCTTGACGTGCTGTCGGATTTGATCGAGCGATACGAGGCCGCACCAGGCCCCGCCCGGCGGTCGGAGGCTGCTGGGTTGATGAGTGGCGTCCGATTGCTACGGAACGTTGGGAGACCCGTGATGAGAATACTGCAGCGGCGCGAGTTTCTGGGAATCCTGGGGGTGGGAACAACGTGGGGAACCGCCGCGGTCGCGGCGGCCGGGGAAGGGGCAGCGACGTTGCCGGCGGCCGGGCCGGCGGACGTGCAGACGTATGCCAGCGGGCGGGACGACGGGCGCTT
The DNA here is from genome assembly GCA_964486845.1 of uncultured Pirellulaceae bacterium. Taxonomy (GTDB): domain Bacteria; phylum Planctomycetota; class Planctomycetia; order Pirellulales; family Pirellulaceae; genus Anammoximicrobium. The sequence goes on along the minus strand of CAZAQY010000184.1, from coordinate 13,607 downwards.
CCTCCAGACCGCGGCGCTGGTACACAAGTACATGCAGACGCTCCAGCCCAAGCTGGCCTTTCGACCCGGCATGACCCGAGAAGAATTTCCAGCGTGGCAGAAGGCCGTCCGCGAGAAACTGCTGGAGCTGATGTGCTTCCCGGAAGTTTCCAAGCAGCCGGAGCCGAACCGGATCTGGTCGCAGGCTCGCGAGGGCTATCGGCTGGAGCGCTGGGAGGCCTATCCGGAGCCCTTCAGCGTGGCGCCCTTCCTGCTGTTGATCCCCGACGGCGTCAGCCCCAGTTCGCCCGCGCCCGCCGTCCTATGCTTTCCCGGCTCGACGGGTAGCAAAGAGACCCTGGCGGGCGAACCCGAGTTGCCCGGTTCGCCGGCGCCGGACAAGACCAAGTGGTCCGATAACCGGATGGCCTACCACTTCGCCCGCCGAGGACTGGTGGCAGCGGCCTTCGACAGCCCGGCCACCAACGAACTGGCGAGTCCCATGCTCAATCGCGAGGCGTTATCGCTGTGCGCGATTTGGATGGGCCGTTGCTACGAAGCGATCTCGGTGTTTCAGAAAGCGTGCGTGCTGCCGTGGCTCGCCGCCCAGCCCTATGTCGACGCGAAACGCGTGGCCACCAGCGGCCATTCGCTGGGCGCCAAACCGGCCGACGTCCTGGGCGTGCTTTACCCCGAACTGGTGCAAGCCGTGGTCCACAACGATTTTGTGTGTCACTGGCAGGAGCGGGCCGTGGCGATGAACCTGTACCATCCGGGCGGACACCAGGTCGTGCCGGGCATGGTTCAGTGGTTCGACTACACCGACTTGGAAGCGGCGCTGGCCCCGCGGCCGCTGCTGTTCACCGAAGGCGGACGGCCCAACCAGATCGCCAAGATCCGCCGGGCGTACGCGCTGCTGGACGCCGCCGGCGCCGTGCGCGTGTACCATTACGAAAAGTACGAAGACCCGGCCTCGCGCACGCTCGACGACGCGGAACTGCCCGTGGGCATCAGCGGCGAGCAGTATTTCGCCTACGCCTACGTCGATGCGGCCCGGCACCGGTTCCGGCCCCACCACGCCGTGCCGTGGCTGGCCGGCGTGTTCGGGATGTGAGTACAGGCGGCGCAAGAGCATGGTCTAGCGTCGCATTTGCGCGGCACGGCCAACGCGGCACGGCCTACTTGTTGGCCGTGTCCGCAAGAGCCACGGCCAACAAGCAGGCCGTGCCACACGTCCTCTTACCAATGGGAGGCTATCATGCGTTACGTTTCCCTTCTTGTGACCCTGGCAACTGTGCTGATGACGCCCGCCGCGACATGGGCGGACGAACCACCGGCGCCCGACAGCCAGTTGGATGCGCTGCGTCAAGCCCGCCGGGACGCCGCGCAGCGCAAGCGGCGGATGGTCTTTAACAACGACGGCGACGACGTGATCTACACCAAGAAGGAGCCCACGGCCGAGGCCCTGCTCGCCCTGCGGACCGCGCCGCTGGTGGGCAGCCAGGTGGACAGCATCTTCTACAGCAACTCGATGTGCTTCGGCCACGCCCTGCACCAGAGCCTGGTCATGGAGCCCTTTGTTTCGACCGAGTATATCTTCAAAGACAACGGCTTGCCGCAGTTGCTCCAGCGCGGCATCGACCCGATCCGCGTGATGGTCGATTTTGGCCGCCGGCACGGCATCGAAGTCTTCTGGGACTTGCGGATGAACGACACGCACGACGCGGGGCTGGACGGTTACGGCCCGTACCTGCTGCCCAAACTAAAGCACGATCATCCGGAGTACCTGGTGGGGACGGCTCAAAAGCAGCCGAAGTACGGCACGTGGTCGTCGGTCAACTTCGCCGTGCCGGAAGTCCGCGAACTGGCCTACCGGTTCGTGGAAGAGGTGTGCCAGAAGTTCGACGTGGACGGCGTCGAACTGGACTTCTTCCGCCACGCCTGTTTCTTCAAGAGCGTGGCCGAAGGGGGCCGCGCCAGCCGCGAAGAGCTCGACCTGATGACCGATCTGCTGCGGCGCATCCGCCAGATGACGGAGCGCGAAGGCTTGCGCCGCGGCCGGCCGATCTTGATCGCCATCCGCGTTCCCGATTCGGTCGAGTATTGCCGGGGGATCGGGCTGGACTTGGAAAAATGGCTGGCCGAAGGACTGACCGACCTGCTCATCGGAACGTGCTACTTCCAGTGCAATCCGTGGGAGTACCTGATCGAGTTGGGGCATCGGCACGGCGTGCCGGTGTATCCGTGCTTGAGCGAATCGCGGGTCCAGGGCGAAACCCGTTTCTCGCGCCAGTCGATCGAGAGTTATCGCGCCCGCGCGGCGCGGGCCTGGGCTGCCGGCGCGGACGGGATCTACCTGTTCAACTACTTCGACCCGCGCGGCGCCGTGTGGCGCGAGTTGGGCGGCCCGGTAGCACTGCAAGGGATGGACAAACTGTACTTCGTCACCGTGCGCAACGGCGATCCGGAACGCTACCTGGCCGGCGGCCGCAGCCATCGGCACGTGCCGATCCTGACGCCCAGCGAACCCTGGCTGATCCCCACGAAGGAGTACCGCGAGGTAGTATTGGTCATCGCCGACGACCTGACCGCGGCGGCCGCGTCCGAGCGGAAGCCACAGGCTACGTGCCACGTGCGAGCCACCGGACGCAACCTGGAGCTGACCCTGAACGGCCAGCGACTGGAGAACGCGTCGGTCCAGGACGACTGGCTCGATTTGGCCGTCCCGCCGGAGTTGCTGAAGAAGGGAAACAACCACTTGGCGTTCCGGGCGCAGGCGCAGCAGCCAGCCTCGACGACGGCGGACGACTGGACACTCGTCTGGCAGAGCCCGTCACTGCCGGGGCCCCCGTGGAAGAAGATGGGCTTTGTCCGAGACTGCGTTGCCGAAATCCGCGATGGGAAACTGTTGGTGGCGGATCGCGGCACGGCGCCGGGCAGCTATGCCTACTTCCAGAACCTGGGCGCGGTCTGTCCGGACGACGAGGTCGTGGTGGAAATCTGCATGAAGCTTGTGTCCGGTTGGAGCAGTGTGCTGGTGGAAAACGGCACAGCGGGCGAGGAGATCATGTTCCATCCCGATCGCATCACGCTGCGTCACGACGGCCTGTCGAGTCCGCTGCAGACGGCGGACGCATTTCACACGTACCGCATCGTCATCCACCAGCAGGACCTGAAGGTCTACGCGGACGGCCAACTCCGGCTAGACGGCACCCGGCGATTCACGCATCCGGCCCCCAACGGACGCAGCGGCGTGGCCTTCGGCGGCGCCAACAGCCCCTCCGTGGGCGAAGCCCTGTGGGAGTCCGTCCGCATCCGAAACCCGGCGGTGTCCTTGCTGGACGTGGCGCTGTCGATCCGGTATCGCTGATCGTCCATCCGTCGATTCGGAACTACCTCAGGAGGGCTCGCGGTCCGAGCCCATGACATTCGCTCACCAGGGCAGACGGCGCGTTGTTTCGAGGATCAACGACGCGTGGAACTCCGGGTTCTCCGCGATCCAGCACGTGCTGCGGAAAACGTCATTCGGCGACGTGAAAGATGCGCGTGTCGCCTTTTTTCAGGGTTGCGGTCGCCCTGGGGCCCGGCCCCAAGTCTTCGCCCGTCAGCAAGTCCGTCAGCGGGCGGCGCCGGCCCGTGTCGATCTCCAAAGGTCCGTCCTGGGCGGCGTGGACCACAAGGTAGGGACCGTTGGCGTACACGTTGCAGTCGGCTTGCGTGAACAGATGGACGCCTGCTTTGCGAACTGCCAGCCGCAGCAGTTGCGAGGTGAGTCCCGGCGGCCCGACGAACAGCGACCAGCCGTCGGCCGACTGCCGCAAGGTCACCGCGGCAGAACCGTCCGGCCAGGTCGCCAGCGTCTCGGCCGGGGTCGCGTCCGCCGCCGCGAACAGCGGCGTGATCGGCTGCTTGACGCCGAAGCCTTCGACGAACCCAAGCTCTTTGCCGAGGTCGGTCGGTTCGGCCCAAGCGGTTTGGCCACTGACCGTCTTGATCTGGAAACCCGTCACTTCCCGCATCGCGTCCAGCGACGTTGCACTTTCCTCGTGGTAGCCAGGAGCGTAGCACCAGACCCGCATCTGGCCGCGCGTGGCGGCGAGCAGTTCGCGCCGCTGTTGGGGCGACAGCCGCCAGGCCGTGAGCAGCACGTACATCTTGGCCGGCACTCGGCCGGCGAGCACATCGTCCTGCAGGTACTGGCCGTACGGCGCGCCCATGCGGCCCAGCGGCCTCCGGACCTCGTACACGCCGGGCACGGTCACGATCTGCCCGCCGGCAGCCACGCGGAGCATGCTCTGTTCGTCGATCACCGCCGCCACTTCCGGCCGAAACGGAAGCGGTTTGTCGAGCAACGGTTCGTCGAGCGACTGCAATCGCTCCATCTCGGCCCACATCCGCGCGTCGTCAAACCAGCCGGTCGCGCCCAGATCCATCCACCACGTGCCGAAATTCCGCACGGCGCATTGAGCCGTATTCCGCAGCAGCAGCCGATTCGTGTCCTCGATCGTCGTCACGCCGTCGGCCCAGCCGGGAAATCGGCCGGTGCCCAAGTACGTCCGCGTGTCGTCCTCGTACAGCCACATCTTGCCCGCCAACGCGACGCTTTCCGCCGCGGTCATCGCCGGCCCGCTTTGACCGAGCGCGCGGTCGAAGTACGAGATCGGCGAGCAGAGCACGTCGATGTCGGGGCAATCCAGGACTCGCCGCAGCGCATAATGCCCCGCCGTGGCGGGACCGTTGCGGATCGCTCCGAATTCGAACACGTAGCCGTAAAAACACACGACCAGTTTCCGGCCGCGCGAAGCCTCCCGCGCCGCGCGAGCCAGGCTGCACACGCAATCGGCCATCATCTGCTGCTGGAACTCGGCAAAGTCAATCAACTGCCGCCCCGTCCGCGGGTCGTGCAGAACGCCCGCCGGCGCCGCCCGCCGCGACGCGGGCTCAGGAACGGCGGCCGAGGCCAGCGTAGCCTGCGGTTCGTGCCAAGCGGCCTGCAACTCGGCATCGCTGGGATATCGGGTGGCCAGCCAGTGCCGCCAGGCGCGCAAGTCTCCCGGCGCGTAGCCGTTCAGGGCCGGGCCCCAGGTCTCCTGATAGAACCATTCACCCGTGTTCTGGCCGCACGGGTGATATCCGGCGGTACGGTCGCCGAATTTGTCCTCCAGATGGGCGATCAGGGCGGCCAGACGCTCGGCAGCATCGCGGCGGTAGTCGGGCGAGGCCACAACGGCGCTGGAGTGTTTCTGCGGCCCCCGGTCCCAGACCATCACGTCGTCGGGATGCGACTCGCGCCACCACACCGGCGGCTCCATGCCGATGCGGGGCAGCAGCAGGGCTTGGGGATTCGCGTCCAGCACCGCGCGGCATTGAGCCTCGGGCGCCGTCCAATCCACCGGTTCGCCCGGCTTGGGCCACGGCAGACTGACCGGGAAGCTGACGAAGTCCACTCCCACGTCCGCCGCCAGCTTGATCTGGCTCCCGAACGGACTCGGTGGCCCGCCCAGGTAGGTAAACGTCTGCCCCGGCCGATAGAAGGCCACCGTCAGATCGCGGGCCGGTTCGGTTTGGGCCCAGAAGCGGACGCGGTAGCGGTGCCCGCGGCGCAGCGCGAGGTTGGCGTGATGGTAGATGTGAAAGTCCGGCCAGCGGCCGTTCGGCGGCTCCTTCAAGGTGACGCACAGAGCCGCCGATTTCTCGCGCCCTCTGCCCGCCTTGACTTCCAGGACACCCACCGTGTTTTCCTCGCCGGGCGGCCAGAAAGTCCAGGATTTCTGGAAGCCTTGCATTCCGGACTCGAAGCCCTGAACCGGCACAACATCCTGGCCGGTTGTCAGATCGGCAACGTGGATATCGTCCAGGCAGACTTCGCCGGGCGACGGGCCGAAACGCAGGTGCATCGTCGCCCTGGCCGGCTCGTCCTGCGCAGGCGAGAACTCAAACTCGATCATTTGAGCCGCAGTTCCCACGGCCAGCGGCCGCGAACCCGGCGCACCCCAAAACATCCGTGCCCGCACCGGCTGACCATCCACGATGATCCGCGGTGCGCCCCCCGCCGCGTCGACTCGGACGGTTTCGATGGCCGGTGCCGCATCGGCGAGCCATGTGAAAAGGCAAACGATCGCCAACGAACCGCGAATGCGGCCAGCTTCCCGCTGGTCGCGTCGTTCCCGCCGCCGGCCTGGCGGTTGATACAAATTACCGTTCATGGTCTCTCCTCCACAAGATTCCTATCGCCGCTGCGTTCGTCTCATGATACCAAAAAAGAGAACGCCAGCCTTGCGGCTGGCGTTCTCGTGCCCCACCCACTCGTCGTGCGACGACGTCTTAAGCGCTCTTGGTTTGCGGCGCAGGCAGCTTGATGCAGCGGTTGCGGCCCTCGACAAAATCCTCGTCGATCCGGTACGTGATCCCCTCGCCGTGATCGGGCAGTTCGTACATGATGTCCAGCATGGCGTCTTCGACGATCGAGCGCAATCCGCGTGCTCCCGTCCCTTTTTCGTGAGCCTTGGCCGCAATGGCGCGCAACGCGTCCGGCGTGAACTCCAGCTTGCAGTTCTCGATTTCGAACAGCGTTTGGTACTGCTTGATCAACGCGTTCTTCGGTTCCGTCAAGACCTGGACCAGGCCCTGCTCGCTCAACGGCATCAGCGGCGCCATGACCGGCAGACGGCCGACGAATTCGGGGATCATGCCGTAATGGATCAGATCCTCCGAGGTAATCTGGCTGAGCGACTCCACCGTGCTGGCGTCGCTGCGATAGCTGGCGGGCTGGCCGAAGCCCATGGTCCGCCGTCCCAACCGCTTGCGGACGATGTCCTCGATCCCCACGAAGGTGCCGCCACAGATGAACAGGATGTTGGTCGTGTCCATCTGGATGTACTGCTGTTCCGGGTGCTTGCGGCCGCCCTGCGGCGGCACGTTGGCGACGGTGCCCTCGAGCATTTTCAGCAGGGCTTGCTGGACGCCCTCGCCGGACACGTCCCGCGTGATGGACACGTTGTGACTGGTCCTGCCGATTTTGTCGATTTCGTCGATGTACAGCACACCCCGCTGGGCGGCATCCAGATCAAAGTCCGCCGCGTGCAGCAGCTTCAGCAACAGATTCTCCACGTCCTCGCCGACGTAACCGGCCTCGGTCAGCGTCGTGGCGTCCCCGATCGCAAACGGGACGTTGAGGATCCGCGCCAGAGTCCGGGCCAGCAGCGTCTTGCCGGAGCCGGTGGGACCGATCAGCAAGATGTTGGATTTGTCGATCTCAACGTCGGTGCCTTCCCAGCCCAGGGAGAGACGTTTGTAGTGATTGTGAACGGCGACCGCGAGGACTTTCTTGGCGGCTTCCTGACCGATCACGTATTGGTCCAACTGCCGCACCATCTCGCGGGGCGGCGGGATTTCGTTGAACAGTTTCTTGGCAGGGCCCCGGCGGCGTTTCTCCTGTTCCAGGATCGACTGGCACAGATCGATGCACTCGCCGCAGATGTAGACATCTCCGGGACCTTCGACGAGCGGCCCAACGTCACGGTAGCTCTTGCGACAAAAGGAGCAGAACGCGTTTTTCTTCGTCGTGCTGCCGCCCTTGCGTCCGCCACCCAAGTCCTTTCCAACGGGCATACAAACTCCTTTCCAAAGCCCACTGGCGATCTCCCAATCTACGAGAGCCGCGAGCGGTTCAAACCCCAGGTGTCGCTCGACTCAACCACCGGGCGATCCAGTTTCGCCGGCGGCTGTTTGGTGGGCTTCCCTGTCCGCTGTACTCGAGCTGTCAACGATGTCGGTAACTCCCATATCGCACCTCGGAGGTGTCCGAGAACACAGAAGATTTCGGCGGCGGATCAACCGACATAATCTGTGGCACCAAGCTTTGCGGCTTATCGGCACCGACGGCTCTATTCGTCGCCTTCCGTATTCTTGGACTCCCCCTTGGGCTGCAACTTCGTCCCCAGCACCGCTTTGATCTGCCGGAACTCCTGCGGCGTGATTTCCCCGTGCTCACTCATCTCGCGAAAGTCAGTCAACAACTCGCTGGCCGGCGGTTCGTCGCTGGCGTGCCGATTCCGAACCCACTTCACGACGTAGGCGCCGACGGTGCAAAGCACGATCAGCACACTCACCCAGATCACCGCCTGGGCCGGCGTGGAGCGAAGGAATTCCAGCATGACAGGAGACCCGTGCCGGCAACGTGGCTGGCGATTGGTGCTTCCGGATTGATCTCGCCTATATTATGCACATTCCACCTTGTTGGTAAAGCTTTGCCAACGTGCAAGTGCAAGGTTTCTCGGCTCGACCTTCCCGGGTCTCCCCTTTTGCCTCGGTGCTAGATGGCCTTTCCTGGCCAGCTTGGACGGCGACACTGCCGCCCTGGCAGGAATCCGGCACAGCGATGCCCGCCACTGTCGAGCAGCGGTTGACACCAGCCGGCACGATTCCTACGCTAAACGCGCGTTTCTGAGTTTTTCAGCCGCAAAGGACCCCGGCTTTTCCGAAAAAGCCTGGCTTCCGGGTTTGCGTTTCAACCCAAAACAGGGGACTGCCGAACGGTCACTTGCGTCGTTTCCGTCCCGACATTCCCGTTTCGCTTGACATGTTACGACGCCCGCACACGGCAAGTTCACGGAATTTCGCTATGAAAGACAAACACCTGTCCCGCGTCCTGGATTCCGGTATTGTGGCGGTGATTCGTGCCAGCAGCGGCGAATTGCTCGCAGACGTTGCGGAGGCGCTGCTGGCTGGCGGCGTGGAAGTCATGGAGATTACTTTCACCGTTCCCGGTGCGGTCCGTGTCCTGGAGACCGTAGCTCAGCGAATGGGCGACCGCGTGTTGTTGGGGGCGGGTACCGTCCTGGATGCGGAGACCGCGCGAGCCGCCCTGCTGGCCGGTGCCCAGTTCGTTGTCTGCCCCAACATCAATTTGGACGTCATCCGACTGTGTCGGCGGTACAGCAAGCTGGTCATGCCGGGCGCCTTGACGCCAACCGAAGTCGTTGCGGCATGGGAAGCTGGGGCGGACATCGTCAAGATTTTTCCATCCGAAATCACCGGCCCAAAGTACCTAAAAGCCCTACACGGGCCACTTCCTCAAGTGCGCCTGATGCCGACCGGCGGGGTCGACCTGAATACCGCCGCCGAATTCCTCCGCTGTGGCGCCTGCGTATTGGGGGTGGGCGGCTCTCTGGTGGAAAAAAAGGCGGTCGAGACGGGCAACCTGGAGCGCATCACGTCGCTGGCACGCCAGTTTGTCCAGATCATCCGGGAAACTCGCCAAGCCCTGGCGAGGGATGGCAAGTAACCCTGCGATCCGGGGTTCATCGTTAGAATCGTCCCAGCTTCTCCGCTTATCCCGCAATAGAGCAAGAACTTCAAGCAGAACTTGGTCTTGGCCGATACGAGACTTGGGCGGTCTCGCGCGCCCAGTACGGCCGCGCGGATTGAAGGTCTGGCGACCCAACCCACCAGAACCAGGCCCGCGCCGCCCGGCACGCACGGGAGCCGTTATGTTCAAGGAAGGGGACGATCCATGCGATCGTCAGCGTTCATCATTGCCGTCCTCGTCCTCCTGAACGATCGAGGACTCGCCCAAACCCTCTCGCCCGGCGAGACAGCGGCTCCTTCGACAGCAGATCCGTTCTCAGCACGCCAGAATCTGCCCGCTTCAACGAACAACGTTCCGCCCGCTTCCTGCGACACGAGCGGCCCGGCCCCCGTCTACTCTCGCGTGTCCAATTTCACGATTCCGTTTTCGGTGACGCAAACAGAGAAACAGGGTCTGGAGGTGCTGCTGTTCGTTTCCCACGACTTTGGCGCCACCTGGACCTTGTACAACCGCCAGCCGGCGTCGCAAGGACAGTTCGCCTTCCGGACGAATCAAGACGGCGAGTACTGGTTCGCGTCGCGCACGATTCCCATCGGCACGGTCATCTCCGCGGGAGCGACCTTTCGGCCGGAGTTGCGAGTCGTAGTCGATACGGCGCCGCCTCGACTCGACGTTCAGGCAGGCGTGGATTCCAACGGCAAGGTTCAAGTCGAATGGCAAGCCGTGGACGACCTGATCGCCCCGGAGACGCTGAAGATTGAGTACCAGCAGGCGTTGGGCAAGCCCTACCAGGCCGTTCAGGCGACAGGTTCCGCCCCCACACCGGGCCGAAACGGCGTCTCGGGTCGGGCCAGCTGGACGCCGGACGCGGGTAGTTACTTCGTCAGCATCCGCATCCAGGTCCAGGATAAAGCCGGCAACACGCAAGAAGTGACTCGCCGCTTGATCATCCCCATCTCGCTGAATGCCAGGCCCCAAGCGCCGACACCAAACCCAGCCTCGACCCCGACGTCCGTCCCGGCCGACCCCCTGGCCAATTACGGCATGACGACCGATCAAACAGCCGATTCGCAGACCGCGTCGACAGGGGATCGTACAGAACAGCAGCAGCCGTTTTCAGCGGCCCCTCCGGCGACCGCCTGGCCCAGTGAGCAGCGAAGTTCCCAAGATCCTTTCGATCCGTATTTCACGCCGGATCGTGATCCCCAGACCGCTGCCGCGACGCCGGCTGGGCAGGCCGAGGTCCGAGAGGTTTCCAAGCCGTTTGCATCAAACGGGCGGCCGGCATCCGGAGCGGGACAAGCCGACCAGACCCCCTTTGCCGAAACGGAGCGCGATGTCTGGGGTTCCGGTGCCGAAGCGGCGTTGACCGATCGAACGCCGGCCACCGCCTCGCCCAGCCAACCAAAATCACCGGCGGAAGCGGATCGGCCGGCCACCCGCACGCCTGCTGTGTCTGCCAGTCTGCCAAAGGGCGAACGGCCACGGATGACGAACTCGAAACGTTTCAACCTGGACTACTCGGTCGATGCCGTCGGGCCGTCAGGCGTGGAAAAAGTCGAACTCTGGGTGACCCGCAACGGCGGCCGCGATTGGGACTTGGGCTGGTTGGACGAAGATCTCGAGAGTCCGCTGCTGGTCGAAGTGGAAAACGAGGGCATCTACGGATTCCGCGTGGTCGTCGTGGGCCGCAACGGCCTGGCCAGTCAATCGCCGCGTGCGGGCGACCTGGCCGATCTGTGGGTCGGCGTGGACGTGACGAAACCGATTGCCGAGATCACCTCCGCGGCGTACGGTTCGGGTTCCTACGCCGGCCAGTTGGACATTCGCTGGACTGCCGTCGATGACCATCTGGGAAGCCGGCCCGTGTCCTTGTCCTTCAGCGAGAAGCCGGACGGGCCCTGGACGCCTATTGCCTCGGGGCTGCCTAACAACGGCCAGTACCTGTGGCGAGTCGATTCGCGGGTCCCCGCCCAATTCTACTTGCGGCTCGAGGTCCGGGACGAAGCCGGCAACGTCGCCGTCCACCGGCTCGACGAGCCACTGCAATCCGCCGGCCTGACGCCCAAGGGCAGCGTCCGCGGATTCGCCCCGGCGGGCGGCTAATCCGGGCCGGTCAGCGGGACTCATCCTTCTCGCTCCGGTCCGCACTCGGCCCTTGCCGGCCCGTCTTGCGGAGGCGTTCCCGCATCCGCTGCTTCGCCACCGCCTGCATGTCCACGGCCGAATCCGCCTCGTCCACGATTTCTTCGCCCAGCAGCGATTCCATGACGTCCTCGAGCGTGACGATGCCCGTGATGTCGCCGAATTCATCGACCACGCCGAACAAGTGCGTCCGCCGCGTCAGGAACGTCCGCAGCAACACGTGTCCGGGCGTTTTTTCGGAGACGAAGAACAGGGGGCGGCAGAGCGAATCCAGCGTCGTTTCAAACTGGTCCTGCGCCAGGCCGCTCAGGATGTCGCGGCTGAAGACGAACCCTTTCCAGATTTCCGGATCCTCCCCATCGTAGACGGGGACGCGCGAGTTCGTCCACTCTTTCACCTTCTGAGAGACTTCGCGGAGCGTCATGTCTGAAGCAAGTTTGAACACGACCGGCCGCGGCGTCATGATGTCCCGCGTGCGGACCTTGTCCAACCGCAGCACGTTGCTGACCAGCGCCGCCTCGTACGGCAGGATGCTGCCCTCTTCGGCGCTCAATTGCGCCAACTGACGCACTTCCTCTTCGGGCGCCTCGTGCGTTTCCTCCGGCTTGAACCAGCGCGACACGCTTTGAACACCCCAAATCAACGGGTACAGGACCTTGATCACCGACGCCCACGGCAGTACGACCGCGGTGGCCACGGAGCGGCTGTAAGCCACACCTAATACTTTGGGCATGATCTCGCCGACCAACAGCACGGCCACGGTGAAGGAGAGCGAGAACCAGAGCAGAGACGACTCGCCGAACAGGACGTGTGCCTGGGCGCCCGCCACGGCAGCTCCGGCGGTGTTGGCCGCGGTGTTGAAGATCAGGATGGCGGTGATCGGCCGTTCCATGTTCTCCTTGAAGTCGGCCATCGCTCTGCCCGCCCGGCTCCCCTGTTCGGCAGTCTGTCGGACGTAAGTGGAGCGCACCGCGTACAGGGCGGCTTCGCTGAGAGAACAAAACGCGGAAACGATCAGTACGATCACTACGGACAAAATGAAAAGCGTCATGATTCCTCTCGTCACGGATGGTACGAAACGCGATCCGCCACAAATATATCATCACCGGCGGTCCGAGCTATGCCTGTACCGCAACACGGATTGGGATCTGGCGGACGCGTCGAGCGAAGGCAAGGTGAAGCTCGGCGAGCTGAAGGCCGACGAACTGCCCGACGCCCTCCGCACGCTGGCCCCCGAAGAACGCAAGGCCCGCGTCGAGAAACTCGCGGCGGAACGCAAGCAGACCCAGATTTCTGCAGACGTACTCAAGTTCCTTGCCGTACGTCCGCTCATTTCGCCGGCGCGGGACGGTCCAGCACGTCGACCGGGTCCTCGATTGCGACCTTGTCCGCTCCGGCCAGCGCGACCAGGTCCGGCAGGTCGTAGTGCTGCAAGCCTCCGTGGACTACGTTGGCCGCCTGGTTGAGGTTCTCCGGGACCGAGACGACTTCGGACCAGGAACGGATCATGTTCCGCAATCGGACCGACGCGAACTGCTCCGGAGCCAGCGCCGCGGCGTGCAGGGCTGGAACGGCGGCTTCGCCGACCGCCACCAGATGTAACTCGCGAGGTTGATCGCCGGACTTGCGGTAGCCCGCGAGGAACCGGGTCCACGACGCGACATCTTCGGTCCGCATCTCCACGTACCAACGCCCGATCAAGTAAGCCAGGAAGATTCCTTGCACGTCGCGGCCAAACCGGCCTCGGCCATAATCCGACTTGTCGTGCCCCGTCTCCGTTTCGCCGATGCCCCGCAGTTCGGCTGCCAGCACGATCTGGCCTTGCTTGGCGAGCGATTCGATCGGGCCGCCCGGCGCGGCGTCTGCCTTCATGCTCTCGCCGTGCAGGTACAGGCAGGCCTGGTCGTTCGGTTTTGCCGGCACAAAGGCCACATGCCTTACGCGAAAACCCGCCTGCGCCGCGAGATCCCCATGCAGGACGTCCTGCACTTAATCGGCTTCCAACCTTCCCGGACAACCGGCGACCAATGGTACGGCGGCTGTCCTCTGCACGGTTCCACGGCCCTTCGCACCGCGGGCGGCGTAGTACCACCGCTCGATGGTGCCGGCCGCAAACTGAACCGCACCGAGGGCGGTGTAACCCGCTTGCGGCAGCCCTCCCGGTTGCAGCAGA